>JAICUF010000006.1 GCA_025935995.1 Gemmatimonadales bacterium | reverse complement strand
TCGGCGTGATGCCGCTCGTGTCCCGGGATGATCCACGCCAGCGCCCGAGCGCTCATCGGACCGTCGCTCGCGATGCCGGTGAGCGGCAAGGTCTCCTCGGCGAGCCCTTCGAAGAGGGCGATGGTTGCCCGCCGCGCGTAGCGCCACTCCTCGGTCAGCGACCGGAGCGGCCGCGCGTCGAAGTTCGCCGCCGCCACGAACTCGTTCTCGTCGAATCCTGGCAGATGCGCGCGGTCGCCCCGCGCGAGGCGGAGCGCGCGGCAGCTGAAGATCCGCTCGGTGTCGATCAGGTGCCCGGCAACTTCGCGGATGCTCCACTTGCCCGGCGCGTAGCGATAGGTGCTCCGCTCCTCGCTCACGCCGTCGAACAGGGCGCCGGTGGACTCGAGCTGCGACTTCATCAGGGCGACGGGGTCGCCGCCGGCGGCCCACGCCTCCTCGATGTAGCGGCCATAGTACGGGGCGTACTCCGAAGGCTCCGGTCTCGTGATCACGTCGCTCCCTTCCATTGATAGCGCTCGAGCGGGACGCGCCCCGCCGGCGTGAATCGCACGCCCTCTCCCGCGAGCAGGATCCGCTGGTAGCGACCGTCGTCCGGGATCGCGCGCGGAGAAATCCCGCCCTGCGCGTTGATCACGCGGTGCCAGGGGACGTCGGTGTCGTCGGACAGGCGATTCAGTGCATAGCCGACCTGGCGCGCATGGCGCTCGAGCCCCGCGAGCCGCGCGATCTGGCCGTACGTGGCGACCCGGCCCTTCGGGATGCGCCGCACCACGGCGTAAATCCGTTCGGCGTCCACGGAGGCTCGCGCCTACTCGCGCATCCGGTCGGTGGCCCGCCGGCCCGCCGTGCGGGGACTCCGGTGGGCCGGATCGCCGTCCGGCCGCAGCCGCGCATAGATCGCCTGCTCCACCGGGCCGCCGAAGATGAGCACCACGAGCGTGATCGCCACGGCAAGCAGCGCCACCCGCCACTGCCCGGCTCCGCAGGTGAGCCCGAGGCAGGCCGAAATCCAGATCGTCGCCGCCGTGGTCAGGCCGGTCACGCTCTGCGTTTCGCGGTCGCGGAGGATGACGCCCCCTCCCAGGAACCCGATCCCGGTCATCACGCCCTGGACCGTGCGGAGGACGCTGCCCGCATCGGGCGGCGTCACGGTGTGCGCGACCACGATGCTGGCGATCACGATGAGCGCCGAGCCCAGCGAGACGAGCGCGTGCGTGCGAAGGCCGGCGGGCTTGTTCCGGAGGTCTCGGTTGATGCCCAGCGCGCAGCCGATCAGCATGGCCACCACCAGCCGCCGCGCGACTTCCGCAAAGCCTCCCACGGCCAGGACCGGATCGACCGCCACGTTCAGGTCGCGCCGGGCGGCACTGGCGCCACGTTGCGCCCGCCGATCTCGAGCGTGGCGATGTGCGCGCTGGTGCCCCGCTCCGCCCTGAATCCCACGACGCCCGCCGGATCGGCGGCGACGCGCGGCAGCGTCGCGACGACCGTATCGTTCACGGCAAAGACTACGTCGGTGCTGTCGGCGTGGATGGCCAGGACGAGGCGGACATTCCCCTGCCCTCCGGGATGCCGCGGAATCGCGGTACTCGCCCGCCACGGGACGAGATCGGTCGTGACGCCCGCCTTTCGGCGCGTGATGCGGTACCGGCCGTCGGGACCGACGACGAAGGCGACATAATGCGCCTCCGCGGTCCCCAGCGCGCGGCCCCCGATGAAGAGCCCCGCCCCCGTCCCCGGCTCGGCCGAGAAGAGATAGACGACCGATTCCAGCGAGTCCGCACCCGCCCAGGTGTTCGCCGGGTTGCAGGCAAGCGCGGTCGAACTGGCCGTGGCATGCCAGCCCGGCGGCATCCGCGCGAATTCCATGGGTGAGCCGGCCCCTGCGGGCGGGTCCGCCACCACGCGCCACCCGCTGTCGGACTGCGCCGCCAGGGCACGAGGGAGGAAGACGATCGACAGGAGGGCAAGCGCCCACCGGGAGATGGCCACCCGAGCTCCGGAAGCGGACGTCACCGCGCGTCCCGCGCCCATACCGCGTCCAGAATCCGCTGCAGGTCGCCCTGCAGGTCCCGGATATCCGCCTCCGTGACGTCGCGGCCGGTATAGCGGTCCGAGAGGGTGCCGGTCCATTCGATCGCGGGTGGGCGCTCGGGCGCCGGTCGGAATTCGAAGCTGACCCACTGCTCGCGCGGATCCCAGGCGAGTGCCAGCTCGGCCGTCGCGCGCCGCCATCGCGCCGTCCGCGCGCCGAACGGTCCCGGTTCGGCCGTTCCCGGTCGCTCCTCGAATCCGCGCGCGCTCGCGCCGGCCCGTACGGTGCCGGCAAGGGCGGCGAAGAGGTCGTCGAGAGTCGGCATGTTCAGTAAGGATCCGCGAAAGTCACGCACAGGGGACGCGTGCCGTACAGATTGACGCAACCTGACGCCTGGAGCCCGCATGTTCCGCAGTTCAAGTCGCCTGTTCCTCACCCTCGCGGCTGCCGTGACGTTCGCACCCGCGCTCCCGGCTCAGCACCGCTGGATCGTCGGCGCCGCCGGAGGTTACGCCACCGAGCTGGATCAGGGCAGCTTCTCCCACGGGTCCCTGTCCCTCCAGGCCTCGGTTCTCCGCCCGATCGGCGCGAACTTCGCCGTCGGCCTCGATGGCGGCTGGTCGCGGTATGACCGCCTGCATCAGCACGTCGAGGGCGAGGACGTCGGCGGCGTCGTGGTCGATCGGGACTGGGACCGGGTGAACGACGTATGGCACGCGGGTCCGGTTGTGCGCTGGACACCGGCGCGGGGCCCGATGCGGCCCTGGCTCGAAGCAGGCGTCGGAGCCTACGGCCTTCACGAGACGAACGACTACCGCACGGTCCGCCAGGACAACGGCCAGGTGGTACCGGAGTTCACCCGCTCGGATAGCCGCACCGCGATCGCCCCCGGCGTGAGCGCCGGCGCCGGGATCGACTGGTTCCCCGGTGCCGGGCGAGTCGGGGTCGGCCTGGCCATCCGGTTCCGCGGCGCCGCCCGCCCGTACGACGACTATATCCTCGGCGTCGGCATCGCCACCCTGCAGGCCGGTATCACGCTCCGCTGACTAGCGGCGCGAGCCGATCACCTCGAGCACGCGATCGGCCACGGCATCGGCTGCCACGAGTACCAGCTCGGCGGCCGCGCGCGCGGTGCGCCCCAGCTGGCGCAGCGCCGACGACCGGCGGCGGACGATCGGACCCTCCGCGCCGGGCGGCGCGACGAGGCTGTTTCCGGGACGGACCACGGGGACCTGAGTGCTCATGCATCCCTCCTCTTGGTCCCCGGAAGGTAGCCCGCTCACCGCGGTCCGCCACCCGGCGGGCCCTCGAGCAGCCGGTCGACCCGCTCACGGCTTATGCCGATGTCCCGCAGGATGTCGTCGGTGCTGGGTCGAGCGAAGTCGGCGCGGCGGGCCTCGAAGATGAGTTCCCAGGCGAGCGGCCCCGCCACCGCCTGCTGCTGGATCAGCAGCCAGCCGCTCTCGTCGACGAAGAGGCGTGCTGCGTGCTCCAGCGTCTCGAAGTAGTTCTCGGTCCAGCACCGATCACGCGGATGCCAGAAACGGGTCACCAGGCGGCTGGTCGGCGGCGCGGCGGTGTCCCGCTTGAGGTCGACCTCGCGCGTCGTCACCACCACGAGATGCCGGCGGCCGTCCGGCGCCGTGGTGGCGGGCGCGGCCGCAGCTTCCGGTGCAGCCGCGGGCTGCGGCGTCTCTCCGGGCTGCACTTTGCCTCAGCGGCTCATGGCCGGAGCGGCGCAGCCGCCCCCCGGCGGATCGGCGGCGCCAAAGCTGGATCGGACGAGTCGAGCGGGGCGGCCGGGCATGAGGATCAGTACGAAGAGGGTCGAATATTCGTCGCGGCAGAGCTCGGGCAGCGACGGTCCACCCAGCGCGGCGATGATGGCCGGAATCGTGTTGCTGTGCTCCACTGCGAGCACCGCGTCGCCGGCCGGGCGGGCCCGGAGCGCGGCGGCCACGGCTCGCGCGTGCGCGATCGAGTCTCCGCTGACGGGGATGATCGTTTCCTGGAGCCCGCGCGCGGATGCGGCCGGCGCGCCCGTGCGCTGGGTGCGCCGGTATTCGGTCACGAAGACAGCATCGATCCGCACCGCGCCAACGGCCTGGGCGAGCGCGGTCGCGCGCGCCTCCCCCGCTGCCGACAGCGCGGGATCGCCGGCCGGCTCGGCCGCCTTTTCGCCGTGGCGTGCCAGGATCACGATGCTCGCCTGCGCCCGCGCCGGAATCGGCGCCGTCGCCAGCAGGCCGAGCACGGTCAGCGCGACGCGGATCGGGGTCAGCTTGTGGGGCATGAAAGCCGGATCCGCCGGCCATTGCTCATCTCGTAGAACTCGGCGCACAGGCGACCGCCCTGCTGCACGATCCGGTTTCCGACGTCGCGGCTGTGCAGGAACTCGCCGATCGACGTGTGGCCGCTGCCATCCCAATCCATCTCGCTCCAGTGGTATCCCATCTTGTACGCCGCGACACCATACATGAAAACGAGTGCCGCCAGGAGCGAAGCCGGAAACGCGAGCGCATAGATCAGCCCCCGTCGCCAGGTCAGCGGCTCGAAGAGAGACTGGCGGTGCCGCTTCATTCGAGCTCGAACGTTATGGGCGCGATCGGCAGGCATGGCGACTCGAGCTCCAGCAGCCGGAGCCGATGGGGCTCATGAATGAATCGAGCCACCAGCTCCGCCGCGCCTGAGCAGCGCTGCAGCGCCGCCGTCGTGAACCAGGTCCGGATCACGGTATCCCTCCGCTGGGCCCGGGCTGTGGTCTCGGTGGCCCGGGTCCACCCGCGGACCATGCCGGAGTCGCGGCGCACCGCCGCAAGGGCCCAGCGCACCGCTGCCTGGCTGGCGCCGGTTCGCGTCGCGCCGCTCGAGTCGCCGGCCAGGGCCAGCGACAGCACGCGGCGCGCGAGGCCGAGCTCGGCCGGATCCATCACAGGATCCGGCTTCACGTTCGAGTACAGCGTGAGCGACCTCCAGAGCGCGATCGCCGCCAGAGCGATCACCGCGCCGAAGACCATCCAGCGCTTCATCCCCGCCCCTGGCGCCTGCGGCTCATGGCCTGAATCGCAAGCCAGACGAAGCAGAGGGTGGCCACCAGAAAGCCCGCCGCGCCGGCCAGAACGGCGATGCGGATGGAGAGCGGCGAGCTGCGCACGGCGCCCAGCCACGCGAGCCCAAATGACAGCACCATGGCACCGACGCTCCATCTGAGGACGCGGGCAACGCGCTGCAGCCGGACCGGGAAAGGCGCTGGTGCACTCATGTCGGTAGTCTGTCGGGTTACTGTTTTCTGCTAGGCGCCGGTGAGGCCCCGATGCCGACGGCAGGGGTCAGCCTTGAGTGCCGAGCCCGAGCGCTCTGGCAGTAGTGAGGGATACGACTTCATGGCCAGCCGCTCCTATCCGCTCTGCCCCGCCCTGCTCCCGGTCTACGACGGCCAGCACTCCGACTACTTTCCCGCCGGCCGAGGTGAGCGCTTCGATGGCTTGGAGCGCCGAGCCACCGGAGGTGATGACGTCTTCCACTACGATGACAGGTTCGCCGGCCTGGAAGTTTCCCTCGATCTGGCGTCGGGTCCCGTGGAGCTTGGCGTCCTTCCTGACGCTGAAAGCATCGAGCTGGTCCGGGCTGCCGAAACTCCCTGCCGCGATGGCATAGGCGACCGGATCCGCCCCCATCGTCAGCCCGCCGATTGCCAGCGCCTTCCATCCGCGATCTCGAATCGCAGCCAGCCCGGCCTGCCCGATCAACGCCAGGCCTTCGGCTGACATCGTCGTCAGGCGGCAGTCGATGTAATAGGAAGAGCGCTGTCCCGACGCGAGAACGAAGTCACCCCGTTGCACCGATCGTTCGAGCAACAGCTGCTCGAGCCGGTGCAGCGGGGTCACGAACTGCCCTTGCGGAACAGCGAGGAGAGAAACCCGCCCTTCTTCCCTCCCTCCTGACTTACCGCCGCGCAGAAGGTCCGGGCAAACTCCTCCACGGTCCGGCATCGCTTCGAGAGATCCCGTTCGAGTCCGCACATGACGGCGCTCTCGATCGCGGGCGAAAACCGGAGCCCCTTGGTCGCCTGGTTGATCGGCGTCGGCGACTGAGACAGTAGTTGCTGAAACAACTCCCGCGGGCTCTTGCCGGCGAATGGCAACGCGCCCGTGAGCAGGTAGTACGCGATCGTCGCCAGGCTGTAGACATCGGCCTGCTCGTTCACGAGCTCGCCGCTCAGGGCCTCGGGGGCCACGTACTGCAGCGTCCCGACGAAGAACCCGGCCCGGGTCAGGCGCTCTTCGGCGTCCACCTCCGAGTCCCGCGCGATCCCGAAGTCCAGGAGCTTGGCCTCCTGGGTCGCCGGGTTGTACATGATGTTGGCCGGCTTGAGATCGCGGTGGATGATCCCGGACTTGTGCGCCGACGCGAGGGCGGCGCCGATCTGCTCGACGATCCGCGCCACCAGCGGCGGGGCCAGGTTGCCCGACCGGTTGACGAACTCCGCCAGCGGTTCGCCCTCGGCCCATTCGAGCGCGAGGAAGTGCATCCCGTCGGCTTCGCCGTAATCGTAGGTCCGGACGATGTTGGGGTGGGACACGCGCTTGCCGAACTCCGCCTCGCGGAGAAAGCGCTTGACCGCGACCGGATCCTGCGCCAGCCGGGGGCGCAGGATCTTCACGGCGGCCAGCCCCTTGTCGGGGTGCTCCGCACGATAGACGTCTGCCGTGCCGCCTTCGCCGATGTGCTTGACGAGCCGGTATCCCGCAACCGTGCGGCCGACGAAATTGTCCGAAGTCATTGGCCTGCCAAGCTACTGGATTCCGCATCCCCCAGCAAGTTCGGGGTTTACGGCGCGCGCGGGTGTGACGCATGTGCTTGACGCTCGAACGCGGCCGTCACTAACGTACCCGCCGGGACAAGGTGGGGATGGCGGTTTCTTCCACCGTGGGGGTATGTGTGACGCGTCGACACGCCTGCAGCGCGCTCCTGGCAGCGGGGCTGCTGGCAGGCTGCGGAAGCTGGAGCAGGGTAGGGAGCAACACGGAGGTCAAGCCGAGCGAAACGCTGACGCAGTTCCTCAACCTGCCCGCCTATTACCGGCGCGTGGGGCGGCTCGCCGCCACCGATCCGATGCCGTTCGTGGGGTCCATCACGTCCGCCGCGGGCCCGGCGGACACCACGATCGCCGTGCTCGCGCTGTCGCTCGAGAACCGCGCGTTCAGCTTCCAGAAGGAAGGCAACAGCTTCGCGGCGCGCTACCACGTCGAGATTACCTTCGCGCACACCGGCGCGGCGCCCATCACCGTCGGACGCGACCAGCTGGTGCGGGTGCCCACGTTCCTCGAGACGCAGCGGGCCGACGAGAGTGTGCTGTTCCAGCAGGTCTTCCGCCTCGTGCCGGGTCCCTATCACGTCACCGTGCAGCTGCGTGATCCCACGACCGGCAACACATCGAGCGCCTCGGTCGATTACACGGCGCCGGCATTTCCCGCCGGCAGCACGACGCAGCCGATTCTCGCCTATCAGGTGCGCGCGCGTGACTCCCGGTCCGACACGCTGTCGGTCGTGATCAATCCCCGCGGCACCGTCGCGTGGGGCGGCGACACGCTGCTGGCGTACATCGAGGGGTACGGCTTCGCCGCGCCGACCCGCGTGCCGTTCGAGGTGCGGACCGAAACGGACAGCGTCGTCTACCGCGACTCGCTGCAGTTCCAGGGCGGCCACGACGTGGAGAGCCAGGTCCTGCGGCTCCGGCCGGACAGCATGGCGCTGGGTGAGCTCAAGCTGGTGGTAGGGCAGGGGGACCGCGCGCGCCAGACGTCGGCCCTGGTCTCGTTCTCGACCGCGTGGGTCGTCACCAACTTCGACGACATGCTGAGCCTGCTCCGCTACTTCGGGCACCGCGCGGCCCTCGACTCGCTGCGGAAGGCCCCGCCCGCCGAACGGCCCGCGCTCTGGCGCACCTTCTACCGCTCCACCGATCCCAATCCGGCGACGCCCGAAAACGAGGCGCTCAACGGTTACTTCACGCGCCTCGCCATCGCCAGCCAGCGCTTCCGCGAGGAGGGGATCCCCGGCTGGCGCACCGACCGTGGGGAGGTCTTCATCACGCTCGGCGAGCCCGACGAGGCGTACGAAACGACGCCGGGGCAGGTGGGCGGGCGCGTGCTCCGCTGGACCTACATCAACCTGCGCGTGTCGCTCTACTTCGTGGACGAGACCAACTTCGGCCGCCTGCGCCTCGATCCGCAGTCGCGGTCCGATTTCGAGCTGGCGCGCGGGAGGCTCGAGCGGCTCGGGTATTAGTTAGCTTTGCGGATGGCCCGGCACGACCCGCCCCAGCTCTTTCTCATCGATGGCTACGCGCTCATCTACCGCGCGTTCTTCGCCATGATCTCCCGCCCGCTCCGGACGGCCAAGGGTGAGAACACCTCGGCCGCCTGGGGCGTGGTGAACTTCCTGCTCCGCCTCCGCGAGAAGTACCAGCCCGACTACATCGCCTGGATCAACGACGCCGGCGTCTCCTTCCGCTCCGAGCGCTACCCCGACTACAAGAGCACGCGCCAGAAGCTGGGCCAGGAGCTGCAGGCCGACTTCGACCGGTCGGTGGAGCGCATCTGTCAGCTGCTCGATGCCTTCCGCCTTCCGCTGCTGGCCGTTCCCGGCTACGAGGCCGACGATGTGATCGGCACGCTCGCCACTCGCGCCGCGGAGCGCGGCCTCCAGGTCGTCATCGTCTCGGGAGACAAGGACTTCTACCAGCTCATCGGTCCGCGCGTCGCGCTCCTGACTCCGGGCCGCGGCGGGCCCGCCGCGGTGGACGAGATCTGGGTGGACCAGTCGAACGCCTCGGAGCGCCTCGGCGTGCCGCCCGAGCGCGTCACCGACTTCCTCGCGCTCGTGGGCGACAGCTCCGACAACGTTCCCGGCGTGAAGGGCATCGGCGACAAGGGCGCGCTCAAGCTGATCGGCGACTACGGCGACCTGGAGAACATCCTGGCCCACGCCGCGGAGGTGAGCGGCAAGCGGCCGCGCGAGGCGCTGCTCGCGCAGGCCGATGCCGCGCGGCTCTCGAAGGAGCTCGTCACCATCCAGTGCGACGTGCCGGTGGAGTTCGACCTCGACCGCCTCACGATGGCCGAGCCCGATCGGGACGCCGTGGTCCGGCTCCTGAGCGAGCTCGAGTTCTATTCGCTGGCGCGCCGCTTCACCCCCGCGGGCGATGCCGACGAGGAGGAGGCCGGCGGGGAAGCGCCGCCCGCCGCCGCCGACTGGCTCGCACTCGACACCGCGCCCGCCTGCGAGTGCGTAGTGGTGGACGATCCCGCCGAAATCCCCGGCCTCGTGGCGCGGCTTCGCGCCGCGCCGCTCGTGGCGCTCGATACCGAGACCACCTCGCTCGAGCCGCACGACGCGGAGCTCGTCGGTCTTTCGCTCGCCGCGAGCCCGTCCGAAGTGTGGTACCTGCCCTTCGGCCACCGCGAGCGAAGCGGCGATCTCGCCGCGTCGCCGGATCCGGTTCGGAATCTCCCGCCGCTCACCGATCCGGCCCTCGCGCCGCTCGTCGACCTGCTCCGCGATCCGTCGGTCCCGAAGGCGGGCCACAACGTCAAGTACGACTGGCAGGTGCTCCGCCGCGCCGGGGTCGAGCTGGCCGGCGTCGTCTACGACTCGATGATCGCGAGCTTCCTCCTCGACCCGGGACGCCGCTCCCACGCGATCGACACCCTCTCCCTCGAGCACCTGGGGCGGGGGATGCAGACCTACAGCGAGGTGGCCGGCAAGGGAAAGGCCGAGGTTCCGTTCGCCGAAGTGGCGATCCCTTCCGCCGCGGCCTATTGCGGTGCGGACAGCGCCACCGTTCTGGCGCTCCACGACTATTTCGCGCCGATGCTGGCCGAGACCGGAATGGAGGAGCTGTTCCGGACGATCGAGATGCCGCTCGTGCCGGTGCTGACCGAGATGGAATGGGCGGGCATCGCCATCGACCCCGAGCTCTTCGCCGAGCTCTCGCGCGAGCTGTCCGAGGAGCTGGCGCGACTGGAGATCCGGATCGGCGAGGTGGCTGGCGAGGCGCTCAACCTGAATTCTCCCCGCCAGCTCGCCGCCATCCTCTTCGAGAAGCAGGGCCTCCCGGTCCTCAAGAAGACGAAGACCGGCCCCTCGACCGATGCCGACGTCCTGGAGCAGCTCGCGGCGATGGGGCACGAGCTGCCGCAGCTCATCCTCGACTACCGTGAGCTGCAGAAGCTCAAGAGCACGTACGTCGACACGCTGCCCACCCGGGTCCAGCGGGCGACCGGCCGCATCCACACCAGCTTCAACCAGACCGGCGCCGCCACCGGCCGCCTCTCCTCGAGCGAGCCCAACCTCCAGAACATCCCGATCCGCACCCCGCGCGGCGAGGCGATCCGCCGCGGCTTCGTGCCGACGTCCGAACGCATCTTCCTCGTTGCGGACTACTCGCAGATCGAGCTGCGGCTCATGGCGCATCTCTCCGGCGATCCGGCCTTCATCGAGGCCTTCCGCCAGGGCGGCGACATTCACCGGCAGACCGCCGCGCTCATCTTCGGCGTGCCCGCGGACCTGGTCACACCCGAGATGCGGGGCCGCGCCAAGACGATCAACTTCGCCACCATCTACGGGCAGGGCCCGTTCGCACTGTCCCGGAAGCTCGGCATCTCGCTCGAGGATGCGCGGCTCTTCATCGCGCGGTACTTCGAGCGGTTCGCCGGCGTGCGCGCCTTTCTCGACCGCCAGGTCGAGATCGCGCGCGAGCTGGGATACGTCGAGACCCTCTTCAAGCGCCGGCGCTACATCCCCGAGATCAAGGACCGCAACTTCAACATGCGGGCCTACGGCGAGCGCAACGCCCAGAATTCGCCGCTGCAGGGTTCGGCGGCGGACCTCATCAAGGTCGCCATGATCCGGATCCACGACGCGCTGGCGCGGCGCCGGCTCGAGAGCCGGATGCTCCTGCAGGTACACGACGAGCTCGTCTTCGAGGTGCCGGCGGGGGAGCTCGAGGGAATGCGGGCGCTCGTCCGGGAGCATATGGAGGGCGCCGCGACGCTGCAGGTTCCGCTGGTGGTGGACATCGGCGTCGGACCCAACTGGCTCGACGCGAAGCGCTAGCCGGCCGGCGCCGGCGGGTCCGGCCGGCGCCGGCGGCGGAGGGGAACGCCAGGCCACCAGTTCCAGCGTCCGGCGAGCTGCATGAAGGCGGGGACAAGCACCATGCGGATGACGGTGGCGTCGAGCAGCACCGCCACCGCGAGGCCGAAGCCCAGGAACTGCATCACCAAGACGCGCGCGAACGCGAAGACCCCGAACACCATGATCATGATGAGGGCGGCCGACGTGATGACCGACGCCGTCGCGCTCACGCCTTCCATCGTGGCCTCCGCGTTCCGACCGGTCCGGTCGTACGCCTCCTTGATCCGGCTCAGCAGGAATACCTCGTAATCCATGCTGAGGCCGAAGACCACCGCGAAGACGAGCACCGGCACGACGACGAAGATGGCCGACGTCGGCCCATCCAGCCCGAAGACCCTTGCCCCGATGCCGTGCTGGAAGACCAGGACGATCAGTCCGAAGGTAGCGCTGACCGACAGACTGTTCATGATGATCGCCTTGATCGGGACGAGCACCGACCGGAAGGCGATCGCCAGCATGATGCCGGTGGCGGCGAGGATGAGCAGCACGAGCAGCGGGAAGCGGCGAAGCAGATCCTTCTGGAAGTCCACACTCGAGGCCGCGTAGCCCCCGACGAGGATCCGGGCGCCGGTGAGGTGCCGGAGGTGCGCCCCCGCGAGTGAGCGGGCCCGCGCCACCACGTCCATGGCGGAGGTGAGCGAGGTCGTGTCGGCGAGGATCACGTCCAGCAGCGCGGCCCGGCCGTCGCTGCTCAGGTAGGCGTCGAGGAAGGCGCCGTATTTCGCGCGGGCGGCGGGCAGATCGCTGTACAGCATCGAATAGCCCAGGATCGACGTACCGGGCTCGAGGTCCACGACGCTGCGGATGTCCCGCACCCGCGGATCAGCGCGGAGCGAGTCGGACAGGGCCCGGAGCCCCCGCAGCGTGGCGGCCGAAGCGACCGGCTCCCCGGCCGGCATCTCGACCACGACGCGGACCGGATTCACGTAACCGGCGACCCCCATCCGCGTCAGCGCATCGAGTCCCTGGCCTGCCTCCGTCTCGGCCGGCCACCAGTTGCGGGCGGGGAGCCCGATCCGGATCCAGAGAACCGGCGCCGTGAGGATCGCGATCGCGATGCCTCCGAGGGCCAGGGCCCGTCGCGGGTGCCGGCTCAGCGTGCGGGCCCACTTCTCCCAAGTCTGCGGTGAGTGATACCACGTGAGCTTCCGCGCCAGCGCCCGCGGCGCGTCGATCTCGCGGCCCAGGATTGCGAGCAGGGCGGGGAGGAGCGTGATCGAGAGAAGCACCGCCACCGCCACGACGATCAGGCCGCCCAGTCCCACGCTCCGCGTCTCCACCAGGGGCGTAAGGAGCAGGGCGGCGAACCCGACCACCACCGTGAGGCCCGACGTCACCACCGCCGAGCCCGCGGTAAGCATCGTGTTGACGGCCGCTTCCCGCCGCCGGACGCCGCGGCGAAGCTCCTCGCGGAAACGGGTGACCACAAGGAGCGAGTAGTCGATGCCGACACCCAGGCCGATCATCGTCGTCATGTTGAGGACGAAGATCGACATGGGTGTGTAGCGAGCCAGCACTCCGACGATCGTAAGGGAAACGGCGATGGCCAGAAACCCGATGATCAGCGGCAGCACCGCCGCCACCAGTGCCCCGAACGCGAGCACCAGGATGACCATGGTGAGCGGCAGCAGGCGGGCTTCACTCCGGCGGCTGTCCTCCGCGCTTACGGTCCGGACATCGAGGTCGAGCGCCGAGCGGCCGGTGACCAGGGCCCGGTAGTCGTGGGCGTCGGCGAGCCCCTCCAGCGTCCGCCGAACCAGGGTGCGGACCGGGACCACCAGCTTTCCGGCGCTGTCCCCGCTGGACACGTTGAGCGCCACCACGAAAAACGTGGCACGATGATCGCGGCTGATGAACGTCGTGTCGTGCGTGGAAGAGTAGGATGCGATGCTACGAACGTAGGGCTGGGAATTGATCCGGCCGATCAGCGTGTCGAGCACGCCCCGCCCGGCGCCGCTGTCGAACGGCTCGGGTCCCTGCAGCGTAACTACAAAGAATTCGCTGACCGGACGGCTGAATCGATGGGTGAGCGTCGCCTGCGCGTCGGCCGACTCGCTGGGGCGGTTGCTCCCGCCGCGGATGTTGAGAACCTCGGGGGTGTGCGGGGCCCGGATCGCGGCCAGCACGCCGATCACGACCCAGACTCCGACGACGACCCAGCGCCAGCGGACGAGGCCGCGGGCGATCGGACCCATGAGGTTCAGCTCCAATCCTCCAGGCAGTGTCGCCGCCCCGGGGCGGCGAGTGGCGAAATGTTAGACGGCTCGCGGGTGCGACGCCAGCGGTGCTGGCGCCGGCACCGGCCGGTCACTCATATTGGTGAGACCGTATGAAGCGTCTGTTCCTCCCCATTATCACGATCGCACTCTTCACGCTCGTGGCCGGCGACCGTGTGCGGCACCGTACGCCGGACCCTGCCGCTGCGTCGGCCGACAGCGGCCCGACGCCGGCACCGGTGCTGAGCCGCGCGGGGCTCCCCGCCACGCCGCGCAGCGACGTGGCACCGGGAACGCCGACCCATTCCGTCGGCCAGGCGAGCGCCTCCACCATCGAGCGGCTTGCGCGACTCGCGGTGCGGCGTCAACTCGGCCAGGCAGGCGGCGCGACGTACCTCGATTCGCTCATCGTCTCTACCGACTCCCTGGTGCGTCGCTGGCCCGACCGGAGCGACCCGCTGGCCGTCGCGATCATCGAGGGCGGACCCGCGGGCTACTCCTCGCGCATGGCCGCGCACATTCGGGATGCCTTCGACGAATGGGAAGAGGCGGGCGTCCCGCTCCACTTCACGTTCATCAGCGATACCACAGGTGCCGACATCACGGTTCACTGGATCGACAACTTCAACTTCGACCGTGCCGGCCAGACCGATCTCACCTGGGACCAGCTGGGCCACGTCCGCCACGCCTCCATCGCCCTCGCGCTCAAGACCAGCAGCGGCATCCGTCTTCCCGATCACGCCCTGCTCTCGGTGGCCATCCACGAAGTGGGTCACGCGCTTGGCCTTCCGCATTCCGCGGATTCGAACGACGTGATGTTTCCCGCCACCCGGTCGGGCGCGATCTCCGAGCGCGACCGGCGCACGGCGCTCCTCCTCTATCACCTGCCCCCCGGCTCCGTCCGCGACAGCGTGGCGCCCTGACATGACATCCCGCTTCCTGTCGCTGGCGCTGGCGGCACCGCTGGTGCTCATGGCGCCGGTACCCCGGCCGGCAGCCCGCACCGCGCTCAGGCCCTATCCCGCGATCGACGCGGCGGTTCGCGCTGGCATCAAGCGGGGACTGTATCCCGGGGCGGTGGTGATCATCGGCCGGCACGACCGGATCCTCTACCAGCGCGGCTACGGACACTTCACGTGGAGTCGCCGGTCGGCGGTGCCGAGTCCGGCGACGACGCTCTGGGACCTGGCGTCGCTGTCCAAGGTGGTCGGCACGACCGCCGTCGCGCTTCGGCTCGTGGACCAGGGGCTGCTCGACCTCGATGCACCTGTGACGCAGTACTTCCCGGCCTTCGGCGGCGGCGACAAGGACCGTGTCACCGTCCGGATGCTGCTCGATCACACGAGCGGCCTCCGGCCCTTCATCCCGTTCTACCGAACCGCCGCGTCTCGCGAGGAGGCGATCACCGAGCTCCTCGCGGATTCGCTCCGGCGCGAGCCCGGCATGACGCCCGAATACAGCGATCTCAATGCGATCCTGCTGGGGCTCGTCCTCGAGCGCGTCGGCGGGCTGCCGCTCGATTCGCTCGTGGCGCGCGAAGTGGCGCGCCCCCTCGGCCTCACGCATACGCGCTACCGGCCACCTCCCGCGCTCCTGCCGCGCGTGGCACCCAGCAGCTCGTGGCGCGGGCAGCCGGTGGCGGGCGTCCCCAATGACCAGAACGCCGTGGTCTTCGGCGGCGTCGCGGGCCACGCCGGCCTCTTCTCCACGGGCCGCGATCTCGCGCGCTACGCCCAGACCTGGCTCCGGATGGGCCGTGTGGGCAAGCGCACCTGGGTGCGCGCCGCGACGATGCAGCTCTTCCTGACCGCTGGTGAGCGAAGCGGTACCCGGCTTCTGGGCTGGGATTCGCCGGACACGTCGGCGAGTGGTCCGACCGCCTTCGGCGAGCGGCTGAGCTCAGCCGCCTACGGGCACACCGGATGGACCGGGACCCAGATCTGGATCGACCCGAAGCGCGACATGTTCCTGATCTTCCTCACCAACCGCAGCTTCGATCCGCACCGCGCCCGCTCGCTGGCCGGCATCCGCGACGTGCGGTCGCGGCTGTCCGACGTGGTCGCGCGGCTCGCGCGGGCCAACTAGCTTTCCGGGCATGGTACAGACCACGGAATCGGTGCGGAAGGCGCTCCGCGCAGTCAAGGATCCCGAGCTCAACCTCAACATCATTGATATCGGGCTCGTCTACGACGTGGACGTGACCGGGACGGGCGATGTGCTGGTGAAGATGACCCTCACCTCACCCGGGTGCCCCGCCGGCGCCGAAATCATTCAGAATGTGAAGGAAGTCGCCGGCGATCTGGACGGCGTGGCGTCGGTGGATGTCGAGCTGGTCTGGGATCCCTACTGGACCCCGGACATGATGGACCCGCGCGTGAAGGCCTTCCTCGGCTACTGAGCAGCTGCGGGTGCCGGCAGCGCCGCCAGGAGCGCGTCGCCGATTTCCCCCGCCTGCCACCGCCGGATCCCCGGCACCCTCACCAGCTCGTCCCGATCGGCCGGCATGATGCGCGCAATCGCCTCGAGCGTCCCGTTGGGGCAGAGGACGCCGGGCGCGAGCTCGAGGCGCGCGGCCTCGCGGTTCCGCACCCCCTTGAGCCGGTCCAGGCGAGCGTCGAATGCCGGGTCAGCCTGCCGGCGGGGCGGGCGCTCCACCCGCGGCAGATCCCCCTCGGGCACGTCCAGGCCGCGGCGTATCGCGGCGAGCAGCTCGGCCCCTCGCCGCTCGACCAGATCGGGCCCCACGCCCGCGATGCGCCGGAGCGCCGCCAGATCGGTGGGCGGATCCGCCGCGATGGCCAGCATCGGCTCGTTGTTCATGATCCGGAATGAGGCGCGATCCGCTTTTCGTGCAACGGCGTCCCTCCACTCGAACACCTCGCGCAGGACGGCCAGCGCGCGCCCCCGCAGCGCCTTCGCACCCTTCATTCGAAGCCATGCCGGCTCACCCTCCTCGCCTGCGGTCCAGCGCACCCCCTCGAGCAGCGCGAACTCCTCTTCCGCCCAGGCGAGTCGTCCACGTTCCACCAGTGCCGCGCGCAGGATGTCGCGCAGCTCGAGCAGGTTCCGGGTGTCTGCCGCCGCGTAGTCCAGCATCCCGGGCGAAAGCGGGCGTGCGGACCAGTCGGCCCGCTGGAACCGCTTGTCGAGCCGGATGCCGAGATGCTTCTCGAGGAGCGCCGCGAGCCCCACGCCCGGCTCGTTGAGGATCTGTGCCGCCACGCGCGTGTCGAAGAGCCGCGTCGCGCGGAAGCCGAACTCGCGGTCGAGCAGCCTCAGGTCGTAGTCGGCGTCGTGGAACACCACCTCGACGGCGGGATCGGCGAGGAGGGCGCCGAAGGGGGCGAGATCGACGCGCAGCGGATCCACCACCACCGTCGTGTGGCGCGAGGAGAGCTGGAGGAGATAGACCCGGTCGTGATAGCGGTGGAAGCTCGCCGCCTCGGTGTCGACGGCGAGCTCGGGCCCGCGCGCAAAGGCCGCGAGCAGCTGCAGCAGCTCGTCCTGGCTCTCGACCAGATGGACCGCCCCCGGTCCTTCGGTCGTCATCGAGTGGCCTCCAGAAATCGGATCCCCCTCAGTCCCTGAACAGGCGCCGAAGTGCGCGCCAAGTGTCGCCAAAGTGTCATGTGGATGTCGCTCAATCTCGCGGTTTCGCGCCTTGCTCGAGTCCCGCCGCGATCTCCTCGAACGCCTTGGCGAGCGCCTTGTAGAACTCGGCGTCGGGTCTGGGCTCGCCGCCCATGGCGGCATCCATCTGGATCTTCCGCGCGAGCCGAGCGGCGTGGCGGATGTAGTCGGTGGCTGGCGGCATCGGACCTCCCGGCTGGGCGTACTGTTGCGGAGAAGCATACACCGGTAACGTGAGATCATGCCGGTCCCCGCGATCGACCTCACCGTCTACCCTGACGAGTGCGATGCCTTCGGGCACCTCAATCAGGCCTCGTTCCTCACGCTCTTCGAGCGGGCTCGCTGGGAGATGCTCGCGCGCGGGCCGGGAATGGATGTGTTCACGCGCGCAGGTGCCTGGCCCGCTGTGCGGAAGACGGTGGTCGACTATCACGCCGCCGGGTTTCCCGGCGACGTCCTCCGCTTCACCCAGACGCTTACCCATCACGGCCGCACCAGCTTCACCATGCGCCAGACGGCCCGCCGCCTGAGGGACGACACGCTGATTGCGACCGCGGAGTTCGTCTTCGTGTGCATCGGGCGGGACGGCAAACCCGTGCCGGTGCCCGACGAGGTCGGCCGGTTCATGAACGCCCGCAACGGCCCCCCGGGCGACGTGCACCGGCTGACGGTGAACGGCGTGAATCTCGCCGTGGATGTGCGCGGCGAGGGCCGGTGCATCCTCTTCATCCACGGATATCCGCTGGACCGCACGCTCTGGCAGTACCAGCTGAGCCACCTCGACGGCTGCCGGCGCATCGCTCCCGATCTCCGCGGGATGGGCCTCTCCGATGCGCCCGACCTGGGTTACAGCATGACGACGTACGCCCAGGACCTGGCGGCGCTTCTCGACGCGCTGGGCGTGGACGATGTCGTGCTCTGCGGGCTCTCGATGGGCGGGTACGTCGCGTTCGAATTTCTTCGCCGCTGGCGGAGCCGCGTCCGGGGCCTCGTCCTGATGGACACGCGCGCCGAAGCAGACACGGCCGAGGGGCGACGCGCACGCGATGCCCAGGCCGCCCAGCTGCGTGAGCGCGGCACCTCTGCCGTGGCCGACGCCATGCTGCCGCAGCTGCTGGCCGATGCCGACCTGTCGCATTCCCCGGTGGCGGCGCGGGTCCGGCGGATGATCTCCGCCGCGCCGGCGGCGGGCCTTGCCGGCGCGCTCGCCGCGATGCGCGACCGTCCGGACAGCACGGACCTGCTTGAGACGCTGGAGGACATTCCGACCCTCGTCGCATCGGGCGACCGCGATCGCATCATCCCGGCCGATCGCGCGCGCGAGATGGCCGGGTTGATTCCCGGTGCGCGGGTCGAGCTGATCGCCGGCGCCGGTCACCTGCCGCCGCTGGAGCGGCCGGCCGAGACCACCGCCCTGCTGTCCGGCTTCCTCGCGAGCCTCGACGCGAAAAGGCCCCCGCCAGCGGCGGGGGCCCGGTGACCGCTCAGCGCTTGGGGCGCCCGGGCGGATCATCGCTGTTGAAGGCCTCGCGGTTCTTCTCGATGTAGCTCGTGAGCTGGGGCGGAACATCTTCCTCGGGGAAGATGGCGGTGACCGGGCATTCCGGCTCGCAGGCGCCGCAGTCGATGCACTCGTCGGGATGGATGTAGAGCTGGTCTTCGCCCTCGTAGATGCAGTCCACGGGGCAGACATCCACGCATGCCCGGTCCTTCACGCCGATGCATGCTTCAGTGATCACGTACGTCATGCCCAAAGAGATACGACGGGCCTTCCTGCCACGCAAGGCCTTAGCTTTGGCCTGATGCGCTCACTTCCCGCACTGCTCGCAGCACTCGCAATGCAGCTCGTGCCCGCCGCGCTGCCGGCGCAAAGCTGCGGGCCGGCGGCGGGGCCGGTGGCGCTGGTGCTCTCCGGTGGCGGGGCGAAGGGCATCGCGCACATCGGCGTCCTGCGCGTCCTCGACAGCATGGGAGTCCGGCCCGATCTCGTGGTGGGGACGAGCATCGGCGCCATCGTCGGCGGGATGTACGCGAGCGGCTACGCGGGTCGCGAGCTCGATTCTCTCGCGCGGGCGCTGCCGCTGTCCTCGCTCTTCCGCACCTACGCCCCGAAGGCGCCCGGCGCCCTCGGGGCGCTGCCGGCCCTCGTCGTATGGGAGCAGGGAAGCGGCGGATTCGCGCTCCAGAGCGCGGCCGTCCGGCCGCCCGAAGTGAACAGCCTGATCGATGCCGCGATGCTCCGTGGGAACCTGGCAGCGCGCGGTGACTTCGATCGGCTGCCGATTCCCTTCCGTGCCGTCGCCACCGATCTGCGCGACCGGTCTCCCGTGGTGCTCGCGGGCGGAGATCTCGCGCGGGCGGTGCGCGCCAGCCTCGCCATCCCGCTGATCTTTCCGCCCGAAAGCCTTGGCGGCCGGGTCCTGGTGGATGGCGGACTCTCCGCCAACGTGCCGGTCTCGATCGCGCGGCGCGCGGGTGCGATGCGGGTGATCGTCTCGGACGCGACCGAGCGTCGCGCGGATTCGCTCGAGTACGTCTCCCCCCTCGCGCTGGCTGACCGGCTGCTCGGGTTTCTCTTCGAGCAGCCCGCCGATTCCGTGCGGCCCGGTGACATCCGCATCCGCCCCGATGTCGACGGCTTCACCAGCCTCGACTTCTCGGCCGAGCGCGTGGCGCAGCTGATCGATCACGGCGAGGCGGCGGCCCGTGCCGCCCTTGCCGGCGCTCCGTGCCTGCCGCGCCGGCCCCCGCGCGCGCCCGGGCTCCCGTCCATCCTGGGCACCGTTCGCGCGCCCGGGCTCACGGCCGCGGAGCGCCGCGGACTGATCGAGCGGCTCGGTCTCGCGGCGCCGTCGTTCGGCTTCTCGCGTCTTCGCTCGGGCATCCGCGCGCTCGCCTCCTCCGATGCGCTCGATGCGGTCTGGCTGAATCCGGCGGGCACCGGAGACACGCTCGATCTCGACCTTGTCGTTCGCCGCGCCCCGGTCCGCGCCGCCGCGCTGGGCCTCGCGTACGACAACGAGCTTGGCGGTCGCATGTGGGCGGGCGCGACCGACCGGACGCTCCTGCGTGGCCTGCTGGACGGAAGTGTCGTGATCGCCCTCGGCGAGCTGCGCCGCGAGCTCAGCGCGAGCTTTCGCCGCAGTGGTGGCTGGAGCCCTTGGCGGCTGCCGCTGGTGAGCGGGAGCCTGGCGACCGAGTCGGTGCGACGCTTCGACACGGGCCGTCACGAGATCGGCGCGGCCCACACCGCCGAAGCCCGCGCGTTTCTCGGCATCGAGCGAGAGCTGGGAAACGGCTGGGTGATGGCTGCTGGTGGCTCGGCGGCCTTCTGGCGTGAACCCGCCATCAGAGCGGAGCATGCCGCCGGCGGCCGTGTGGAGCTCCGCCGGATTGATCGCGCCGGCGCCCCGGTCATCCGCGGGGAGCTGGACATGACCCCGACGGTGCGGCGCGCCGCATTCACCGCGGCGCCGGTGCTTCATCTGGGTGGGATCGGCTTCCAGCCGCTGATGCGCATCGGCTGGGGAGAGCGCCTTCCGCTGCAATCCACCTTCGCGCTCGGCGGCGTGGACGGCTTTCCCGGCCTCCACATCGGCGAGCTGCGCGGCACGCGCGAGGCCATGGGCGGGCTTGCGATCACCGTCCCGGTGAAGGGGCCCGTCGTGCTGGTCGGCGAGGGTGCGGCGGGACGCGTGGCGACGGGGGGCGCGCTGCTCGGGCGGGGCGGGTGGATCGGCGGCGCGCGGCTCGGTGTCGGCGCAGATACGCCGATCGGTCCCATGCGCGTCGACTATGGAGTGGCGAGCCGCGGCCGCGACGCCCTCCGCGTGCGGCTGGGCCGCTGGTTCTGACGGCTACTCCATGAGCCCGGTGAGCGGCGTCGCGTAGCTCGCCGAGCGGGCCTCCGGCTCGCCGTAGCGATCCCCCGCATCGTGCAGGCGATTCCACTCCTCGCGAAGGCAGAAGGGGTCGAGCCCGTGCGGACGGTCCACCGCCAGCACGCCGTCCAGGTGATCGAGCTCGTGCTGCAGCAGCTCGGCGCGATCGCCCTCGAGATCCTCTTCGTGCCACTCGCCTCGCACGTCCTGATAGCGGATGCGAATGCGGTAGGCGCGCGATACCTGGACCAGCAGGTTGGGAAACGAGAAGCAGTCGTCCCAGACGGTGAAGTCTTCGGTGCCGATGTCCACGATCTCGGGATTGATCAGCGGCCAGGGCTTCTCCATCTCCACGTAGATCATGCGGACCGGCGCGCCGATCTGGGGAGCCGCGATGGCGCGGCCACTCCCGAACCGCGACTGCCAGTCACGGAGGGTTTCCCGCATGTCGTCGAGAATCACCCGGACGGCGGTGGATTTCGGCTTGGTGATGGGCTCGCAGCGGGTCCGGAGGATGGGGTCGCCGAGGAGGCGGATGCGGTGTATGGTCATGCCCGTCAATTTCGCGCCTGCAGCGGCGGTTTACAATACTCGCCTTAGGCGTATATGAAGCTACTACTTCGTGGACGGCGCCTTCACCAAGATCTGACGGAGCCATCGCCCTGCCGGCGCTAACGCGCGTCGGCGATTTCATTTAGCAATTCACACCAAACCGCTGTCACGAATTGACTGTCGCCGGTGTCGGGATTAGGATTCCGCCATGGCAGTTCCCATCGGTGGAGCCGCGGACACATCCGGTCTCAAGGGGCCGCGAGGCGCGATCCTTCTCGCGCTCCGGCGTCGCGGGCGCGTTACGGCGCGCGATCTGGCGCGCGAGGTCGGGTTGTCGCTCAACGCCGTACGCCATCATCTGAAGGAACTCGAGGCCGAGGCGCTCGTCCGCTACGAGCGCGAGCACAGGGGGGTGGGCGCGCCGGTGTTCGTCTACCTGCTGGCCCCCGCGGCCGATTCGCTCTTTCCGCGCCGCTATCGCGAGACGCTGGAAATGCTGCTCGACTACGTCGTGGCGCATGAGGGACGGGCCGCCGCGGCCGCCGCCCTCGAGTCGCACTTCGACGCGATGGCGGAGCGGCTGCATTCCGAGCTTCACGGCGCGGCCCCCGAAGCGCGGATGGCGGCAGTGGTCCGGGCGCTCTCGGACGCGGGCTACATGGCGGAAGGCCAGGCGACGTTCTGCTGCGGCACGCTGACCGAGCACAACTGCGCCATCCGCGAGGTGGCCGAGCGGTTTCCCGAAGTCTGTGCGGCAGAGGAGCGCTTTCTCGCGTCGGTCCTTGGCGGCACCGTCGAGCGCCGCCGGCACATGCTGCACGGCTGCGGCGGCTGCGAATATCAGGTGCGGTTTCCCCAGGAGAACGTATGAGCTCGCCCGTCGAGACGCTGGTCAATAACGAGTACAAGTACGGCTTCGTCACCGACATCGACGCCGACGCCGCGCCGCGCGGGCTGAACGACGAGACCATCCGCCTCATCTCCGCCAAGAAGGGCGAGCCCGACTGGCTGCTCGACTGGCGCCTGCGCGCTTTCCGCGGCTGGCAGAAGATGAGTGAGCCGCACAGCTGGCCCAACATCCATTACGATCCGATCGACTATCAGGACATCATCTACTACTCCGCCCCGCGCACGGCCAAGCCGCTGGGGAGTCTGGACGAGGTCGATCCGAAGCTGCTCGAGACCTACACGAAGCTCGGAATTCCGCTGAGCGAGCAGAAGGTCCTGGCGGGCGTCGCGGTGGATGCGATCTTCGACTCCGTCTCCGTCGGCACCAGCTACAAGGCGCGGCTTCTCGAGGAGGGGATCATCTTCTGCTCCTTCGGCGAGGCCGTGCGCGAGCACCCCGACCTGGTCCGCACCTACCTGGGCTCGGTCGTTCCTGCCAGCGACAACTTCTTCGCGGCGCTCAACGCCGCCGTCTTCAGCGACGGCTCCTTCGTCTACGTGCCGAAGGGCGTGAAGTGCCCGATGGAGCTCTCCACCTATTTCCGGATCAACGCCGAAGGCACGGGGCAGTTCGAGCGCACGCTGATCATCGCCGACGAGGGCGCGTCGGTCAGCTATCTCGAGGGATGCACGGCGCCGCGGCGCGACACCAACCAGCTCCACGCCGCGGTGGTCGAGCTGGTGGCACTCGACCGCGCGTCGATCAAGTACTCGACGGTGCAGAACTGGTATGCCGGCGACGAGAACGGGGTGGGCGGGATCTACAACTTCGTCACCAAGCGCGGCACGGCGCAGACCGGCGCCAAGATCTCGTGGACCCAGGTGGAGACGGGATCCGCCATCACCTGGAAGTACCCGAGCGTGATCCTCCAGGGCGACGACTCGGTGGGCGAGTTCTATTCCGTGGCCGTGGTGAATGGCCGGCAGCAGGCGGACACCGGCACCAAGATGATCCACATGGGCCGCAACACCCGGTCGACCATCGTGTCGAAGGGAATCTCGGCGGGCCGCGGCCAGAACAGCTACCGGGGCCAGGTGAAGGTGCTGCCGCGCGCCGAAGGCGCCCGCAACTACACGCAGTGCGACTCGATGCTGATCGGAAATCGGTGCGGGGCGCACACCTTCCCGTACATCGACGTGCAGAATCCGAGCGCCTCGCTCGAGCACGAGGCGAGCACGTCCAAGATCGGCGAGGACCAGCTCTTCTACTGCAAGCAGCGCGGCCTGAACACGGAGAATGCGATCTCGATGATCGTGAACGGATTCTGCAAGGAAGTCTTCAAGGAGCTCCCGATGGAGTTCGCCGTCGAGGCCCAGAAGCTCCTCGGCATCAGTCTCGAGGGGAGCGTCGGCTGACCACAATGGAGAAGCACATGCTGGAGATCCGCGGCCTTCGGGCCAGCGCGGGCGGGAACGAGATCCTTCGCGGCATCGACCTCACGGTGAACGCCGGAGAGGTGCACGCCATCATGGGCCCCAACGGCTCGGGGAAGAGCACGCTGGCTCAGGTCCTGGCGGGGCACCCGGCCTACGAGGTCACCGGCGGTCGGGTGAGCTACCTGGGCCAGGACCTTCTGGAGATGGAGCCGGAGGAGCGCGCCCAGGCCGGGGTCTTCCTCGCCTTCCAGTACCCGGTGGAGATTCCAGGCGTCTCCAACGCATACTTCCTTCGCGCGGCCTGCAACGAGATCCGGAAGGCGCGGGGCCTCGAGGAGCTCGATCCGATGGACTTCCTCGACGTGCTCGAGGAGAAGCTGAAAGTGGTCGAATGGGGCCCCGAGATCATGAGCCGCGCCGTCAACTCCGGCTTCTCGGGCGGCGAGAAGAAGCGGAACGAGATCCTGCAGATGGCGGTGCTGGAGCCCCGACTTGCCGTGCTGGACGAGACCGACTCGGGCCTCGACATCGACGCGCTCCGGATCGTGGCCGGCGGCGTGAATCGGCTGCGCCGACCCGACAACGCCACCATCGTGGTGACCCACTACCAGCGGCTCCTCAACTACATCGTCCCCGACTACGTGCACGTGCTCTCCGGCGGTCGCATCGTGCGCTCCGGCGGGAAGGAGCTGGCGCTCGAGCTCGAAGCGCGCGGCTACGACTGGGTCGAGGCTCCCGCGGGGGTCGCGTGACCGCTACCTGGGTGCGCCGGTTCGACGCGACCGCCACGCCGGACGAGCCGGAGTGGCTCCGGCCGGTGCGCCGCGCCGCCATCGACCGCTTCGCCGGGACGGGCTTCCCCGCGCCGCGCGACGAGGAGTGGCGGTTCACCCCCGTGGCCGCGATCACCCAGGCGGAATTCGAGCCGGCCCGGCCGGGCAGCCGGGTGTCGCGCGATGCGATCGCGCCCTTCGTATTCGGGCACGCCGAGTGGCCGCTCCTCGTCTTCATCGATGGGCGCTTCGACGCCTCCTTGTCCATGGTGCCGGCGCTTCCGGGCGGTGCCCGCGCCGGGAGCCTCGCGGAGGCGATCACCGCCGGCGACGCCACGCTGGCCCGTCACCTCGGTCACCATGCGCCGGTCGAGAGCAGCGGCTTCACGGCCCTCAACACCGCGTTCATTCAGGACGGCGCGTTCGTGCATGTCCCCGCGGGGGTGGAGCTCGCCATGCCGGTGCACCTCGTCTTCGTCTCGAGCGGCGAGACCGAGGGAACCGTGGCGCAGCCGCGGAACCTCATCGTGATCGAGGCGGCGGCCCGGGCATCGGTGGTCGAGAGCTACGTCACGCTGGCGCCCGGACGGCGCTACTTCACGAACGCCGTCACGGAGGTCGTCTCCGGCGAAGGCGCCTGGACCGAGCACACGCGGATCCAGCGCGAGAGCGATAGCGCCTACCACATCGGGCTCACCCATGTGGAGCAGGCCGCCGGAAGCCACTACCGGTCGTTCACGCTCGCCATGGGCGGCGCCATCGCGCGGCACAACCTGCACGTCCGGCTCAACGCGCCGCGCATCGAGACCCTGCTGTACGGCCTCTATCTCACCCGCGGCGATCAGCTCGTCGACAACCACACCGCGATCCATCACGACCATCCGGACTGCAACAGCTGGGAGGTCTACAAGGGCGTGATGGCCGGCGAGTCGCGGGCCGTCTTCAACGGCAAGGTGCTGGTCCGGCCGGAGGCACAGAAGACCGACGCCAAGCAGACCAACCGGAACCTGCTCCTGAGCGACGGTGCGCGGGTGCACACCAAGCCGCAGCTCGAGATCTTCGCCGACGACGTGAAGTGCACGCACGGCGCCACCGTCGGCCGGCTGGACGACGTCGCGCTCTTCTACCTGCGAAGCCGCGGCATCGATGCGGCGACGGCCCGCGTGCTCCTGACCTACGCCTTCGCGGCGGAGGTCGTGGAGGAAGTCGCGCTGGAGCCGGTCCGCCTCGAGCTCGAGCGCCTGGTCCGCGAACGTCTCGGCGCGGGGGACTGAACGATGCCGGCCGCCGACGTCCGCGCGCCGCTTCGGGCCTCGGTCCCCGACACGCGCGCGCCCTACGACGTCGAGCGGGTCCGCCGCGAGTTCCCGCTGCTCGCCCTCAGCCCGGACGGGCGCCCGCTCGTCTATCTCGACAGCGCAGCGACGAGTCAGAAGCCGGCGGCCGTCATCGCGGCCACGGCCGATTTCTATGCCCGATCGAACGCCAACATCCATCGCGGCGTGTATCGGCTCAGTGAAGCGGCGACGGCGCTGTATGAAGGCGCGCGCGCGAAGGTCGCGCGCTTTCTCAATGCGCCGGGCCCGGGCGACATCGTCTTCACGCGCGGCACCACCGAGTCCATCAACCTCGTGGCGCAGAGCTACCTCCGCCCCCGCCTCGCGGCGGGCGACGAGATCCTGGTAACGGCCATGGAGCACCACTCCAACATCGTCCCGTGGCAGCTGGTGGCGGCCGAGCGGGGAGCGGTGCTGCGCGTGGCACCGGTCAGCGACCGTGGCGAGCTCGACGTTGCCGCGCTCGAGGGGCTCCTGAGCGACCGGACCCGCATCGTCGCGCTGGCGCAGATCTCGAACGCGCTGGGAACGGTGAACCCGGTAGGCGACGTGGTGCGGGCAGCCCACCACCGCGGCATTCCGGTCCTGGTGGATGGCGCACAGGCGGCGCCGCACCTCGCGGCGGACATTCAGTCGCTGGGCTGCGATTTCTTCGCCTGTTCGGGACACAAGCTGTTCGGCCCGACCGGCATCGGTGTCCTGTATGGCCGCGCCGAGCTGCTCGACGGGATGGCGCCCTGGCAGGGCGGCGGCGACATGATCGCCGCGGTCAGCTTCGAGCGCTCGACCTGGGCCGCGGTGCCGGCCAAGTTCGAGGCGGGGACCCCCAACATCGCGGGCGCCGTCGGGCTCGGCGCGGCAGTGGACTTCCTGTCCGCGCTCGACCATGAGGCAGTGCGCGGCTACGAGGCCGCACTCCTCCGCTACGCCACGGAGCGGATCGCGGCCGTCCCGGATGTGCGACTCGTCGGCACGGCGCCGGAGAAGGCGTCGATCGTGTCGTTCGTGATGGACGGTGTGCATCCTCACGACATCGCGACGATTCTCGATGCCGACAACATCTGCATCCGCGCCGGGCATCACTGTGCGCAGCCGCTCATGGCCCGTCTGGGTGTCGCAGCCACCGCGCGCGCATCGTTCGCGCTGTACAGCACGCGGGCCGAGGTGGACGCCCTGGCCGCCGGGCTCGAGCGGGTGCGGCAGGTGATGGCTCGATGAGCGACCTGGGCGAGCTCTACCAGAGCGTCATCCTCGATCACAATCGCCACCCGCGCAATTGCGGGCCGCTGGCCGGCGCGGATCGTGAGGCCGAGGGCTACAACCCGCTCTGCGGCGACCGTCTCAAGGTGTGGGTCCGCTTCGGCGAGGGCGACGTGATCGAGGCCGTGAATTTCGAGGGCACGGGCTGCGCCATCTCGCAGGCGTCCGCCTCGCTCATGACGACGGCGATTCGCGGCCGCACCCGCGGGGAGGCGCTCGAGCTGTTCGACCGGTTCCATCGACTCGTGGCCGGCGAGGAGCCGAGCCAACCCGCCGGCCTCGGCAAGCTTGCCGTCTTCGCGGGCGTGCGGGCCTATCCATCACGCGTGAAGTGCGCGAGCCTCGCGTGGCATGCGCTGCGGAGCGCGCTCGTATCACCTTCGTCTTGAATTCCCAGGAGATCAGATCGATGCCGTACAATCCCCTGCTCGTGGCGCCGATGCGCGCGGACATGACCCGCATGGGCGCGCGTGAGCTGCTCACCGCCGCCGACGTGGACGCCGCTCTGGGCGACGCGCGCGGGACGACCCTCGTGTTCATCAATTCCGTATGCGGCTGCGCCGCGGGGAATGCCCGGCCCGCGCTGGCGCATGCGCTCCGCCACGGCGTGAAGCCGGAGCAGGTCGTGACCGTCTTCGCCGGCCAGGACCTCGAGGCGACCGCCCGGGCCCGCCAGTACTTCGCCGACTACCAGCCGAGCTCCCCGTCGATCGCCCTGCTGAAGGACGGCGAGGTGGTCCACTTCGTTCATCGCCACCAGATTGAAGGGCGGCCGCCCGAGTCCGTCGCTGCCGATCTTACGAAGGCCTTCGATCGTCACTGCGGCGCGGCGGTCTGAGTGGCGGGCCGCGTGTTCCATCCCGGACACGAGGAGCTGCATGGCGTCACCGTCGTGGTGACCGGCCGCTCCGGCCGCACCTACGTCGGCCGCTACCATGAGCACGGCGACCGCGGACTCGTGATGCACGACGTCGCGATCCACGAGCCCGGCGCCGCCCCGGCGCGGGAGGCGTGGCTCGAACGGCAGCAGCGGTTCGGCATCAAGGTCGACCAGCGCCACCTCATCGTCCCCACCGACGAGGTCGGCGAGATCCGCCGCCTCGCCGCGCTTGCATCCTGAACAGGTGGTCTCTCCCGGAGCGTCGGATGGCTGAGGCAATACTGCGGCTCGACGGCGTGGTGAAGCGATTCGCGGGTCATACCGCGGTGCACGACCTCTCGATGGCCGTGCCGGCCGGCGGCATCTTCGGCCTGCTGGGGCCGAACGGCGCCGGCAAGACCACCACGATCCGCATGATCATGAACGTGATCACCCCCGACGCGGGGCGGATCACGCTCTTCGGCGGACCGGTGAGCCGCTCGCTCGCGGCCCGCGTGGGATTCCTGCCGGAGGAGCGCGGCCTCTACAAGAAGATGCGCGTGCTCGATCACCTCGTGTTCTTCGGCGAGCTGAAGGGGCTGACGCCGCGCGCCGCGCGGACCCGCAGCCGCGAGTGGCTCGATCGCCTCGGGCTGGCCGACTGGAGCTCGCACAAGGTCGAAGACCTGTCCAAGGGCATGCAGCAGAAGGTGCAGTTCATCAGCGCGCTGCTGCACGAACCGGAGCTGCTGGTCCTCGACGAGCCCTTCAGCGGTCTCGATCCCGTCAACAGCCAGGTGATGAAGGATGTGGTGGTGGATCTGGCCCGTCAGGGCCGCACCGTGCTCTTCTCGACGCACATCATGGAGCAGGCCGAGCGGATGTGCGATCGCATCGTGATCATCTCCCGCGGCCGCAAGGTGGTGGACGGCGCGATCGCGGAGGTGAAGCGGGACTTCGGCGGGAGCTACGTCGCGCTCGCGTTCGGCCGCGACGGCGCCCGTGCCGCGCCGGTGCTCGCCGACCGCACGCTGGTGGCCCAGGTGGACGACTACGGCGCCAGCGCCGAGGTCCGCCTCGCCGACGGCGCCGCCGCCGATCAGCTGCTCGCCCGGCTGGTGAGCGCAGGGGTAGGCCTCACGCGCTTCGAGGTCGTCGAGCCGTCGCTGCATTCGATCTTCATCGCCAAGGTCGGCCCCGAGGCCGCAACGGCGCCGGCGAAGGAGGAGCTGGTCCATGGATAAGGTGTGGGCGGTCATCCGGCGCGAATTCATCTCGCGCGTCCAGTCGCGCGCCTTCGTCATCAGCACCATCCTGGGACCGCTCCTCATGGGCGCGCTCTTCATGATGCCCATTCTGCTGGCGAAGCGGCAGACGGCAGCGCGGCACGTGGTGGTGCTCGATGGGGCGGGCGGCGATTTCGGCCGGCAGGTGGCGGACCGCCTTCGGGCCGAAATGCGGGATACGGTGACGCACACGATTCCCCGCTACCGGGTCGAATACGTCGCGGCCGCGGGTCGGCTGGACGCGGTGCGCGACTCGCTCGTTGCGCTCACCGGCCTTCGGAAGGCCGGTCCTGGCGCCCTGGATGGCGTGCTCGTCCTGTGGGACAGCACCCTCGCCACCGGCAAGATGCAGTATGACGGCGCCAACGTCGGCAGCCCCAACGACATGAACGCCCTCGAGCGCGCGGTGCGGCCGCTCGTGATCGGAGCGAGGCTCGAGCGCGCGGGCGTCGACCCCGACGTCGTGGCCGCGGCACAGGGCAAGGTGGAGCTCCGGACCGAGCGCGTTTCGCAGGGAAAGCTCACGGGCCAGAGCGGTGACGCCTCGTTTCTCCTCGCCTACGTGATGTCGTTCATGCTCTACCTGGCGCTGCTGCTCTACGGCATGCAGGTCATGAGCTCCGTGGTGGAGGAGAAGAGCTCCCGCATCGTCGAGGTGCTCGTCTCGAGCCTCACCCCGTTCCAGCTCCTGATGGGCAAGGTCATCGGGGTGGCATCCGTCGCGCTCCTGCAGCTCAGCATCTGGGCGGGGACGGCGATGGTGCTCACCACCTACCGCCTGCAGGTCGCGGGCGCCTTCGGCGCGTCGCCCCGGACGGTGTCGGACCTCCCGATCCCCACCGTCTCGCCGGCGATGCTGGTCGTGTTCCTCGGCTTCTTCGTGCTGGGCTTCTTCTTCTACTCGGCGATGTACGCCGCGGTGGGATCGATGTGCAACTCGCATCAGGAGGCCCAGCAGTCGCAGACGCCGGTGACCCTCTTCGTGGCCGCGGGGCTGATGCTCATGTTCTCGCTCCTGGGCGAGCCCAACGGCACCATGGCCCACGTGCTCAGCCTGGTGCCGTTCTTCGCGCCATTCGTCACGCCGGTGCGCTACTCGCTCTCGCCGCTCCCCTGGAGCGAGCTGCTCCTCTCGGTGCTCGCGATGGTGGCCGGCCTCGTCGTCGTGGTCTGGATCGCCGCCCGCATCTACCGGGTCGGGATCCTGAGCTACGGAAAGAAGCCGCGCCTGGCGGAGCTCGCGCGCTGGGTCCGCACCGCGTAGCTGGACTGCGAAACGCGTCTTCGCATCGTCGTCCGCGATCGAGCCGGCAGCGAGTCGGGCACGCGAAGCACTTCGTCAGCATCAGCGACAGCTTCACCTTGTTGCCGGGTCACATGACGGATACCGACGAACGGTCTTCGTATCGCTCGCGTCCGGGATGGATCATGTCGTACAGTCCCGCCACGACCGATCGGCATCGCCAGTCATTGGGTAGTTCACCCGAATGGCTCCGGTCCGCGATATCCTCTGCCTCCCAGCGCTGTGCGATTCCGCCGGGTCAACGCCGAGGCCGATCACGCGCGTCTTTCGCTGGTCGTGACTGGGGTGAAGTCGCGCGCCGCGTCGCCCAGGCGGATCGTCATGCGGCCCTACCTGGTGAGGGTTGCCCGATAGCCTGCAGGTGAGCCCGCTGCGCCGCGATGTCCCCCGACATCGGCAGTAGATTCCAGGCATGGAACGCTTCGACGTCATCGTGATAGGCGGCGGACACGCTGGGTCGGAGGCCGCCGCACTCGCGGCGCGCTCCGGCTGCCATACGCTTCTGCTCACGCAGAATGTCGCGACGATCGGCCAGATGTCGTGCAACCCGGCGATCGGCGGCATCGCGAAGGGCACCGTCGTGCGCGAAGTGGACGCGCTGGGTGGAATCATGGGGCGCGCCACTGACCGGGCGATGATTCAGTTCCGCATGCTCAACCGATCGAAGGGGCCAGCAGTGTGGTCGCCGAGAGCGCAGTGCGACCGGCGTCTTTATCGTGAAGCGGTACAGTCGTTGCTTCAGCAACTTCCAAATCTCGTGATTCGTCAGGGGAACGTTGCCAAGCTGATCGTGACGGGTCCCAGCGTCGCAGGCGTGGTAACGCTGGACGGGAGCCGGCTTGGCGCGCGGGCCATCGTGCTTACCGCGGGCACGTTCCTCCGCGGCCGGATCCACGTCGGCCATGCGGAAGGGGTGCCGGCGGGTCGGGCGGGCGAGCCGCCCGCAGTAGAAATATCGCAACATCTTGCAGATCTTGGACTTGAGATCCAACGCTTCAAAACGGGCACGCCACCTCGCATCGCCGGTGAATCGGTGAATCTCGTCGCACTCGCCCGGCAGAATGGTGATGAGGGTGGGTACTGGTTCTCATCCTACGAGCGGGCCGTTCATCCGCGGCAGCTCCCATGCTACCTGACGTGGGCGGGTCCGGAAGTGAAGGCGGTGATCCGGCAGCACCTCAACGAGTCCGCGCTCTACGGAGGAATGATCAGCGGACGCGGGCCGAGGTACTGCCCGTCGATCGAGGACAAGATCGTCAAGTTCCCGGCCGCCGAGCGACACCAGGTATTCCTGGAGCCTGAGGGTCTCGACACGTCCGAGATGTACGTGAACGGTCTTTCGACTTCGCTGCCGGCGGCAGTGCAGCTTGATTTCCTGAGACGGGTACCGGGGCTCGAGTCGGTACAAATGACGCGCCCCGGGTATGCGATCGAGTACGACTATTTCCCACCGACACAACTCGCTCCCACGCTCGAGGTGCGCGCCGTCCCCGGCCTCTTCATGGCCGGCCAGATCAACGGGACGACCGGTTACGAGGAGGCGGCAGGACAGGGTGCCGTGGCTGGATTGAATGCGGCGGCCCATGCGGCCAACCGAGATCCGGTGGTTTTCGGGCGGGATCAGGCGTTCATCGGCGTGCTGGTCGACGATCTGACCTCGCGAGGGGTGGACGAGCCGTATCGGCTGTTCACGTCGCGCTCCGAGTATCGCCTGGTTCTCCGACAGGATAACGCGCTCCGACGATTGCTGCCCACGGCGATCGGGCGCGGGCTTCTTACGCCGCAGGAGCGGCGGCTGGCGGAGAGCAGGCTCAGACGGGAGGATGCAGTGCTTGCGACAGCCCGGGCGACGCCGGTGTCCGGGCCTGACGTCGGGGAAATGCTCCGTGACGCCGGTTTTTCGGCCTCGGAGGCGGTCGCGAACGCGACAGAGCTCGTCAAGCGGCAGGGCATCGGACTCGTTCGAACCCTTGCCGCCGCAGGTGTCTTCGTTGAACCGGCGGACGCACAGTGGGCAGAGATCGAGATCAAGTACGAGGGATACCTGGCCCGTGAGGCTGCGGCTGCAGCGCGGATTGCGCGGATGGACGCCTTTCCCCTGCCTCGGGACCTCTCTTATTCCGACATCGTGTCGTTGTCGACCGAGGCGCGGGAGAAGCTCCAGAGGCACCGTCCCGCGACGCTGGGCCAGGCCGGTCGGATACCAGGGGTCTCGCCCAGTGACCTCCACAGCCTCATCGTCGAGGCGGCGCGGCGGTAGCGCCTGTTTCACGTGAAACAGCGCAGGCCCTGTTTCACGTGAAACACCGCTTGGACGCGCGCCGCCCAAGCGGTATATTGAGAAGTAACCCGCCAGCGCCATTACTGCAGTTATTCAGTAACTCTTTGCAGGACAATCATTTGCCTAACGACCAGCGCCACGGTCGCATGATCGCCGTCGCCAATCAGAAGGGAGGCGTCGGCAAGACCACCACGGCGGTCAACCTCGCCGCTTCCCTTGCGATCGCCGAGCGGCGGACGCTGCTCGTCGACGCGGATCCGCAGGGTAACGCGACGAGCGGCGTGGGGATCGCCAAGGCCACCGTCGAGCGCTCGCTCTACGATGTGATCATGGGCGGAATGCCGGCGCGGGACGCGATCGCGCAGACGTCACTGCCGCATCTGGATGCCCTGCCGGCCACGCAGGATCTCGTCGGTGCCGAGCTCGAGCTGGTGGAAGCGCACGATCGGGAGACGGCGCTCCGCCGCGCACTCGACTCCATCCGCGGCGACTACGACTACATCATCGTGGACTGCCCGCCGTCGCTCGGGCTCCTGACGCTGAACGTGCTCACCGCGTCGCAGGGGATCATCATTCCGATCCAGTGCGAGTACTACGCGCTCGAGGGGATCTCGCAGCTGCTCAACACCGTGCGCCTGGTGCAGCAGAACTTCAACCGCAGCCTCGCGATCGACGGCGTGCTGCTCACCATGTACGACACACGCCTGAATCTCTGCCGTCAGGTGGCGGAGGACGTGCGCGAACATTTCGGCTCGGAGATGTTCCGGACGGCGGTTCCGAGGAATGTGCGGCTGGCGGAGGCGCCCAGCTTCGGCAAGCCGATTCTCATGTACGACGTGCAGTCGATCGGCGCGAAGAGCTATCTCCTCGTCGCGCAGGAGCTGATGCGGCGCATCGAAGGCGGCACGCCGCCCGACGATGCACCGCCGGCCGACGCGACGACCGCTGGGGCGCCCGCCGCCGACGCGACCAGCGAGGCGGAGCCCGCTGCCGAGATCACGCCATGAGCGACAAGCGGCTCGGCCGCGGGCTGGAGGCACTGCTCGGTCCGGTCTCCCGCGAGCAGGCCGAAGTGTCGGGAGCGCTCAAGGAGCTGCCAGTCGGCAGCATCCGGCCGAATCCGTTCCAGCCGCGCACCCGGCTCGACGAGCCGGCGCTCGCCGAGCTCACGGCGTCGATCGAGGCGTCCGGTCTGTTGCAACCGGTGGTGGTTCGCCCGCGCGACGGCGGCTACGAGCTGATCGCGGGAGAGCGGCGCTGGCGCGCCGTGCAGCGGCTCGGGTGGCGCACCGTGCCGGCCGTGGTGAAGGACGCCGACAATCAGACGCTCCTCACGCTCGCCCTCATCGAGAATCTGCAGCGGCACGATCTTTCGCCGGTCGACGAGGCGGTGGGCTACCAACGGCTGATCGAGGAGTTCAGGGTGCCGCAGGCGGAAGTGGCCCGCATGGTGGGTCGGAGCCGGCCCGCGGTGGCAAATCTGCTGCGGCTCCTCCGCCTGCCGGACGACGTACGCGCGCTGCTGCACGAAGGCAGGCTCAGCGAGGGACACGCACGCGCGCTCCTCGCGCTCGACGATCCGCGCGCCGCGAGCGCACTCGCGAAGGAGGCGGTGGAACAGGACCTGTCGGTACGGGACGTCGAGGCGCGTGTCCGCGGCGATGCGCCCGGCGCCGGCGCCGCGCCCGCGGGCCGCGGCCTTCGGATCCGGAAGGCGCCGGAGCCGCACGCGGCCACTGCTGACGCACGGCGCGTCGAAGACGCGCTCCGCAAGCGGCTCGGCACCGACGTGCGCGTGACCGCGAAGCGTCGCGGCCGCGGCCTCGTGTCCATCAGCTACTACTCGAACGACGATCTCGCCCGGCTGCTCGAGCTGATCCTGGGCGAACCGTTCGCCGGCTGATGTCACCCAGGCGGCGGCGCTACGTGAGCGTGATGATTCATCACGACGGCGCACCCGAATCGTACAGCTACCACATTCCCGTCTGGGCCTTCCGAAGCTTCGTCGCGCTCGCCGTCCTCCTGATGGTGGGCGTGATGGCGGGGCTCGTCATGGTGGGGCCGCTCGCACGAGCGGCCCTCCAGGTGCCGAGACTCGAAGCCGAAGTCCGGCGTCTCGAGGGGGAGAACGGCAAGATTGGGCAGCTCGCCGCCGCGCTCGACACGGTGCAGCGCAACTACGATCGGGTGCGGCAGATGATCGGGGCCGACGTGGTCCCTGACCCGGTGGCCGTGTCGTCGGAGCTGCCGGTCGCGCCGCCCGTCATGGCGCGGCCGGCGGGCCTTCCGCCCCGCTTCCGGACCGGCCCGACCACGCCCCGCTACTGGCCGCTCGACGAGGCCGGGTTCATCACCCGGGGCATCGTCGGCGACAGCACGGCGGAGGAGTCGCATCCGGGACTCGACATCGCCGTCCCCACCGGCACGATGGTACGCGCGGCGGGAGGGGGGGTGGTGGAACAGGCGGGCTCCGATCCGGAGTACGGCAACTTCGTGCTGATCGACCACCCTTCGCAGTACCAGTCGATGTACGGCCACCTCTCGCGGCTCATCGCCGCGCGGGGCGACACGGTCCAGCCGGGCGATGTGATCGGCCTGTCCGGCAACACCGGGCGCTCGACGGCGCCGCACCTGCATTTCGAGGTCCGGCACGGCGCGCGCTCGATCGATCCGCTCATTCTGGTCAAGGAGAGACGGTAATGGCGATCTTCTCGAATACCCAGCGCGACACCCCGGTCCCCACGCCCATCGAGCCGCCCGTGGCGAACCGTCGCCGATCCGACGGGATGGCGCTTTCGATCGTGGCGAAGGACATGACCATCACGGGTGACCTCCACACCGAAGGCGTCGTGAAGGTGGAGGGACGGGTGAACGGCAGCGTCCATGCCGGATCCCAGATCCTCGTTTCGCCGGGCGCGATCGTGCAGGGGGACCTGCACACGCGTGAAGCCGTCATCGCGGGCGAGGTCCACGGGTCGATCCATGCGACCGAAAGGGTGGAACTGCAGGCGAGCGCTGCGGTAGTCGGCGACGTCCACACACCCAGGATCGCCGTTCTGGAGGGGGGGCGCCTCAGCGGGGAAGTGAAGATGGAGATCAATTCCCTCGCGGAACCCACCAACTACCCCGGGAGCGTTGATAAGTCTCATAAGTCTGTGGAAATGCTTGCCTTGTGACCAATTCGTAACGCTGTTCGTAATCTGACACCCGTGCCTGGGCTCGAAATGTGACGATTGTGTCGCGTTGGTGTCTGTTGACTGTCGTCGCTTTCGTTGCGGCCGGCTGCACGCAACGACGGACCCAGGACGATGCAGCCTTCCGGGCCGCGCTCATCACGCCGGGGTCCATCACCGATGCCGCGTGGAATTCCGGCGCCTATGCCGGACTGCGCGCCCTTCACGATTCCCTCGGCGCCGACGTGAGCAACGTCGAGGCCCGCACGCCGGCGGAGCAGGAGGACGCCCTCCGAACCTACGCCGCGCAGGGCTACGATCTCATTTTCGCGCACGGCTACGAATTCCAGGATGCTGCCGAACGCGTGAGCCGGCAGTTCCCCGGGCCGGTGATCGTCGTGACCTCCGGCGAGCGGGCGGCGGGGCGGGTGGTGCCGCTCGTCTTCCGGCTGGAGGACGCGAGCTATCTGGCCGGGATGGTGGCTGGCGGTCTGACCCGAAGCGGGCGGATCGGGTTCGTGGGCGGAGTCGAGCTTCCACCGGTCCGGCGCGCCTATGAGGGCTGGCTGAACGGGGCCCGAGCGGTGCGGCCCGATGTCGACAGCCGCGTCACCTACCTCAACAACTGGGACGATCCGGCCGCCGGCCGGGAGGCGGCCCTCGCGCTCATGCGGGTGGGAGTGGACATGTTCCACCACAACGCCGACGCCGCGGCGCTCGGCGTCTTCCAGGCGGTGAAGGAAAACCCCGGCACCTGGATCTTCGGCGCCAACGCCGACCAGTCGCGGCTGGCGCCGCGGCAGGTGATCGGCTCGGCGGTGATCGACCTGGTGCATGCCTTCCTGCTGATCGGGCGCGAAGTGAAGGAGGGCCGCTTCGTCTCGCGGGTCGAGTCGTTCGGCCTCGCGACCGACGTGGTGAAGTACGTGCCGAACCCGGGGACCGCGGCGGTCGTGCCGCCGGCGCTGGCCGCGCGCGTGGCCGAGGCCGAGCGGAGCATCCGCGCCGGAACGCTGGAAGCGGTGCCATGACGATGGGCGACGGCGTGCCGCTCCGCGAGATCGTCGACTACCTCGACGGCTTCCTCCGCGTGCGGGAGATTCCCGACGATCCCGGCGCGCAGAACGGCCTGCAGGTCGAGAACAGCGGGCGCATCGGCGGGATCGTGGCGGCGGTGGATGCGTCGCAGGGAACGATCGACGGCGTGATCGCGGAGGAGCTGGAGGCGGGGCCGGCCGACGGCGGGCCGCCGCTCATCCTGGTGCACCATGGCCTGCTGTGGGACGGCAACGTCGCCATCACCGGCCGGCGGTACCGCCGCGTCAGCGCGCTCCTCGAGCACGACGTCGCCCTCTACTCGGCGCACATCCCCCTCGACGTGCATCCCGTCGTCGGCAACAACGCGGTGCTCGCGGAACGGCTCGGCGTGACCGTCGAGGGCTGGTTCGGCAACGCGCGGGGCGTACCGATCGGTGTGTACGGTGCGGTGCCGCCGGCGCTCGCGAATCGCGACGCCCTGCGGGCGGAGCTGGGGCGTGCGGTGGGGACGCCTGCGCCCGGGCCGCTGCTCATTCCCGGTGGGCCGGAACGTGCGGCGCGGGTCGGAATCATCACCGGCGCGGCGGGATCGATGGTGGGGGCCGCGCGGGACGCGGGACTCGACACCTTCATCACGGGCGAAGGTGCGCACCACACCTACTTCGATGCCGTCGAGTGGGGAATCAACCTCCTCTACGGCGGGCACTATGCCACCGAGACGCTGGGTGTGCAGGCGCTGGCCTCCCATCTCTCCGAGCGCTTCGACCTACCCTGGGCCTTCCACGACCATCCGACCGGCCTGTGACCGCTGCACCCGCGCTCGAGCTGCGCGGCATCGTGAAGCGGTTCGGCCGGGTGACTGCGCTTTCCGGAGTCGATCTTTCCATTCCCCGGCAGGAGGTGCACGCCCTCCTGGGTGAGAACGGCGCGGGCAAGTCCACCCTGATGCACATTGCCGCCGGAATGACCGCCCCGGACGCAGGCACCATCCTGCGCGACGGGGTTGCAATCCATCTCCCCTCGCCGCGCCGCGCCCGCGCCGCCGGGATCGGCCTGGTCCACCAGCATTTCACGTCGATTCCCTCGATGACCGTGGCCGAGAACGTGGCGCTCGCCGCGGGCTGGGAGCCGTCGGGGGTAGCACTGTCGCGACGTGTATCGATGCTGTCGCATGACTCTGGCCTCCCGCTCGATCCGGACGCGCAGGTCCGCGATCTCGGGGTGCAGCTCGAGCAGCGTCTCGAAATCGTGAAGGCGCTCGCGACGGAGGCGCGCATACTCCTCTTGGACGAACCGACGGCGGTATTGGCCCCTGCTGAATCCGCCGAGTTGCTGCGGATGGTCCGCGCCTTCGCCGCGCGGGGCAAGAGCGTCGTCCTGATCACCCACAAGCTCGACGAGGCGCTCGCCGCGGCGGACCGCGTCACCGTGCTCCGTCGCGGCTCCGTGGTATGGAGCGGCGCGGCGGCCGAGGCCACGCGGGAACTGCTGGCGGAGGCGATGATCGGGGAGGGTGACGCGGGCCGCCAGTCTCAGGCGCCGGCCGGCGTGGAGGCCGGATCCGAGGCCGCCGCCGTCCTCATCCGCGCAAACGGGATCACCATTCTTCGTCCCGGCACCGATCTCCCCGGCGTGCGGGCGGCCACTCTCAACGTGCGGGCAGGCGAGATCGTCGGAGTGGCCGGCGTGGAGGGCAACGGCCAGCGGGAGCTCCTCCGCGCGGTGGCGGGCCTGCTGCCGGTCGCAGGCGGGGACCTCGAGGTGGCGGAGCCGGTCGGGCTCATTCCGGAGGACCGGACGACGGAGGGCCTCGTGGGCGAGATGTCGCTCACGGAGAATCTGGTGCTCGGCCTCGCAGACGATCCGCGCTGGCGGTCGGGAGTGGTGATCCGGTGGGCGGAGGCACGGCGACGCGCCGCACAGGTCATCGATACCTTTGCCGTCCGGGCAGCCGGAAGCGACGCGGCGGCGGGCACCCTCAGCGGCGGAAACCAGCAGAAGCTCATCATCGCGCGGGCGCTGGAGCTGAATCCGCAGGTGCTGGTGGCGGAGCACCCCACCCGTGGCCTCGACATCGGAGCCGCGGGCGATGTGCACGCCCGGCTCCGAGCCGCCGCGAGAGGGGGGGCCGCCGTGCTCTTCTCGTCGGGCGATCTCGACGAAATCGTCTCGCTCTCGACGCGCGTGGTGGTGGCCGTGCAGGGAAGCATCAGCGAGCTGCCGCCCGGCGCGGATCGCGCCGAGATCGGCGCGCGCATGCTGAGCCGGCCGGCATGAACCGGGGGCTCGGCGCAGCCATCGCCCTGACGGCGGTGGGGGCGGGACTCCTCGTGCTGATCCTGGGGCTCGAGGCGGGCGGATACCCCGCGGGGGATGCGCTGGGGGCGCTCTGGCATGGCGCGTTCGGCTCGTGGTACGCGTTCACTTCATCCACCCTCGTGCGGGCGACGCCGCTCATCATCCTGGGGCTCGCCTTCGCGCTCGCGCTGCAGGGGGGCGCCCTCAACATCGGCGCCGAAGGCCAGTTCTACGCGGGCGCGATCGGCGCGACGTGGATCGGCGTCATGGCGGGGTCATGGCCGGCTCCCGCCGCCATCGCCGCGAGCTGGGCCGGCGCGATGGTGGCCGGCGCGCTCTGGATCGTGGTGCCCGTCGTGCTCCGACTCCGGTTCGGCGTGCTCGAAGTGATCACGACACTGCTCCTCAATTTCGTGGCCGAGGCGCTGGTGAGCCTGATGGTGCAGGGGCCGCTGCAGGAGCATACGCACATCTATCCGCAGAGCGACCCGATCGCCGCGGCGGCGCGGCTCCCGACGCTCCCCGGCACCCGGCTGCACCTCGGGTTCGCCGCGGCGCTCGTGATCGCGGCGCTGCTCGCGCTGCTCTTCTCGCGGACGGTGTGGGGGTTCAGGCTGCGGGCGGCCGGGCTCAATCCGCGCGCGGCGCTGGTCAGCGGGCGAGTGGACGTCCCGCGTCTCACCGCGGCCGCGCTCCTGTGGTCGGGGGCGATCGCCGGGCTGGCGGGGGGGATCGAGGTCGGCGGCGTGTCGTACGCGCTCTACCAGAACCTTTCGCCCGGATACGGCTTCACGGCGATCGCGGTGGCGCTGCTCGCGCGGCTCCGGCCGCTCTGGATCGTCCCGTGCGGCATCCTCTTCGGCGCGCTCGAAGCAGGCGCCGGCGGCATGCAGCGGGATGCCGGCGTGCCGGCGGTGGCGGTCTATCTCGTGGAGGCCGTCATCATCATCGTGGTGCTGCTGGCGGACGCCGCGGCCCGCCGGAAGTCGCCGTGAGTGCCGTGCCGGTGGCCATCGTCGCGGGGTTTCTGAGCGCCGCCGTGCGAGTGGCGACCCCGCTCCTGCTCGCGGCTACCGGCGAGCTCGTGGCGGAGCGGTCGGGGGTCATCAACCTGGGCATCGAGGGCGCGATGCTCTCGGGGGCGCTCGCGGCCACCATCGGCTCGTCGGCGGGAGGTCCGTGGGCAGGCCTTGCCGCCGGCCTCGCCGCGGGCACGGCCCTCGCTCTCGTCTTCGCGGCGATCGCGATCGGAGCGGGCGCCGATCAGATCATCGCGGGAACTGCCGTGACGCTGGGCGCCGTCGGGCTCACGGGCGCGGTCTACCATCTTGCCTTCGGGCCGGCGGGCGCAGGGCTCGCGATTCCCACGCTGCCTGCGTGGCGGATCCCGGTCCTCGCGGACATTCCTCTCGCGGGATCGGCGCTCTTCGACCAGCCGGCGACGACGTATGCCGCCTTCGCGCTCGTGCCGCTTGCCGGATGGTGGCTCTACCGGACGCGAGTCGGGCTCGCGCTCCGTGCCGCGGGGGAAGGCGCGGTGGCGGCGCGTGCGGTCGGCGTGCGGGTGCGCGCGCTGCGGACGGCGGCCACGCTCGTGGCCGGCGCGCTGGCCGGACTCGCCGGCGCCAGTCTCGTGCTCGCGCAGGTGGGGACGTTCGCGGAGCGGATGACGGCGGGACGCGGATTCGTGGCCATCGCGATCGTGGCGCTGGGTCGGTGGCGGCCGGCGGGGGTGCTGGTGGCGTCGCTCCTCTTCGGCGGAGCGATGGCGCTGCAGTTCGTCTTTCAGGCGGCTGGGCTGCCGGTCCCCTACCAGCTTTTCCTGATGCTTCCGTATCTCCTCACGCTGCTGGCGCTCGCGGCCGCGGCGCGCCGGGTCGAGGCGCCTGCCGATCTGGGCCGCGCGCTGGACTAGCGCGTCAGGCCATCGTCGCCCGGGCCTCTTCGATCAGATTGCGGACGCGGCGGCGCAGGCCGGCCGCATCGGCCGGCGTCAGTCCCTCGGTCGGCACCGGCTCGAGGACACGCACCTCGGCGGTGGCGCGACCCATCTTCCATCCCTTCTTGGGCAGTGCGGTGCCGGTGCCGGCTACCACCAGGGGAAGCACCGGTACGCCGGCCTCGATGGCAAGGCGAAAGGCACCGTCCTTGAACGGCAGCATGCGTCCCGTGGCCGAGCGGGTGCCCTCCGGAAAAATCATCACCGAGACGTGGCGGCGAAGGACCGCCTTGCACCGCTCGATCGCCTCGAGGGCGCTGGGACCGACGCCGCGCCGGATCGGAATATCGCCCGCGAGGGACATCATCCAGCCGAGCACCGGAATGCGGAAGAGCTCCGCCTTGGAGAGCCACTTCATTTCCCAGGGCAGATGGCTGATGAGAAGGATGTCGGCGAACGATTCGTGGTTGGAGACCACGACGTACGGATGTCGCGGGTCGCGCACGCGCACCCCGGTCCGGCGGAAGTGCCAGAGGGGGTTGAGCGCGGCGACGACGATGCCGATCCAGCGGAACGGCCGGCCGACGACGTAGCGCCCGCGATCGAACGGCCCGGTGACGACGAGCAGCAGGATCATCACCGGGAACAGGATGAGGACGCAGAGGATGAGCACGAGCCAGCTCCAGAGGGAGGCCAGCGACCGCCAGAGTTCGGACATCGGAGCGGGAGCGATCCTCTGAGGAGGTTGCTGGTGCGCCAGCGCACAGACCAGCCGGCCCGGACGGGGTAACCTTAGCGACCTCCGTCGCGCCCCGACAAGGCCGGCGGGCTCGTATCACCAGCCACGCAGAGACGCCATGTCCGACGCGACGGCCGCGACAGCCGGCTCGGTTCTGACTCCCGACGTCGACGTCACCGCGCAGGCGACGACGGCGCGGGGCACGCCCACCGACCTCGGGAAGACGGAGGCGGCGCTGGCGAACCGAATCGAGGTTCGTTCGATCGCGATCACGGGTCTCTTCGTGCTGGCGCTCTTCTACACGCTGTACTTCGCGCGGTCGTTCATCCTGCCGATCCTGCTCGCGGTCCTGCTCGACTTCCTGCTGAGCCCGGTGGTGCGCGCCCTCAAGCGGCTTCGGGTGCCGGTGCCGCTCGGCGCGGGGATCGTGGTCCTCGCGCTGGTGGGCGGGATCGGCACGGCGGTGTACGAGCTGAGCGGGCCGGCGCAGGAGTGGGTGAGCACCGCGCCGGCGAGCATGGCGAAGGTGCAGGCGAAGCTCCGCCGGCTGCGGCAGCCGATCGAGCAGGTGAGCAAGACGGCGGACCGCGTGGCGGAGGCGACGAGCAGCGCGCCGTCGCAGGCGCAGCAGGTGGTGGTGCGGGGTCCGAGTCTCACGTCGCGGCTGGTGGGCACGACGCGCGAGATCCTGACCGGCTTCCTCGAGGTCATGCTCCTGCTCTACTTCCTGCTGGCCGTGGGCGATCTCTTCCTGCAGAAGCTCATCAAGGTGCTGCCGCAGTTCCGCGACAAGAAGACGGCGGTGGCGATCGCCCGCGACACGGAGGCGGCGATCTCGACCTATCTCTATACCGTCACGCTGATCAACGTGGGCCAGGGCATCGCCGTCACGCTCGGCATGCTCGCGATCGGCATGCCGAACGCGGCGCTCTGGGGCGTGCTGTCCGGGCTGCTCGAATTCATTCCGTACGTCGGGGCCGCGACGATGACCGGCATGCTGCTGATGGCCGGCTTCGTGACCTACGACGGCACCGGCGCCGCGCTGCTCCCGGCGGCCGTGTACCTGGTGATCAACTTCATCCAGAGCAATCTCGTGTCGCCGCTCGTGCTGGGGAGGCGGCTCACGCTCAATCCGGTCGCGATCTTCATCGGGCTCGTGTTCTGGCTCTGGATCTGGGGGATTCCCGGCGCGTTCATCGCCGTGCCGCTGCTCGCGACGTTCAAGATCTTCTGCGACCACATCGAGTCGCTGGCGCCGCTCGGGGAGTTCCTGGCGAAATGACGCTCACCGCGCTGGAGCGGCGGGCGCTCGGGAACCTGTGCGAGCGTGTGGACTGCGACCGGGTGCGCGTCCATCGCGAGCGAGGGGACGCGCTGCGCCGGGCGGTTCTCGCGCTGAGCGGCGGCCGCGCGGTCACGCTGGGAAACCATGTCTTCCTGGCCGACGGGCCGCTCGCCGTGGCGCTCCTCGCGCACGAGCTCACGCACTGCGGCCAGTATCAGGCGTGGGGGCCCGTGGTGTACTACGCCCGCGGTCTCGCCGACCGGGTGCGCGACATCCTGCATCTGGCGCTCGGCGTCGGGTCAGGGCCGTACCGCTACGTCGCGAACGGAGAGCCGTTCGAGGCGTACGGCATGGAGCAGCAGGGTCAGATCGTGGAGGACTGTTTCAACGGTGACCTCGCGGCGGCGGGCATCTCGCCGTACTGCCCGCGGGAGCGCCGGCAGCATTCAACCTGAACCGAAAGGAGCCGCACCATGGCTCTCGACAACCTGCAGGACCTGTTCATCGACGAACTGAAGGACATCTACAACGCGGAAAAGCAGCTGACGAAGGCGCTGCCGCGCATGGCCAAGGCGGCGAGCAGCTCGCAGCTGCAGCGGGCCTTCGAGAAGCATCTGGGCCAGACGGAGAAGCACGTGGAGCGCCTGGAGCGGATCTTCGAGCGCCTCGAGGCCTCGCCGCGCGGGAAGAAGTGCAAGGGAATGGAAGGGCTGGTGGAGGAGGGGAAGGAGATGATGCAGGAGGACGGCGACGGCGCCGTCATCGACGCGGCCCTCATCTCGGCGGCGCAGCGGGTGGAGCACTACGAGATCGCGGCGTACGGCTGTGTCCGGAACTACGCGAACCTGCTGGGGCTCGACTGGGCCTCGCGGCTCCTGCAGCAGACGCTCGACGAGGAAGAGGCCACCGACGAGCTCCTGACGCAGCTGGCCGAGGGCGGCATCAACAGCGCCGCGCTGGCGGTGGGCTCCGAGGAGGAGTACGAAGAGGAGATGTAGTCACGCGCGCCGATCGGCGCGCCTGAGCAGTTCGACGACCTCGCCATGGCCACCCGCCAGGGCGAGGTCGCTCGCGTTCCGGCCATCGTCGCTCCGGGCGGCGGGATCGGCGCCGTGTGCCACCAGCGCGCGGATGATCGCGGCGTCGCCATGCTGCGCGGCGCCCTGCAGCGGCGTCCACCCGCCGTGCTGGCGGGCGTTCGGGTCGGCGCCGTGGCGGAGCAGCAGCTCGACGATTTCCCGGTGACGGCCCGCCACCGCGGCGTGGAGCGGCCGGTTGACCATGGCGTTGGTGGACACGGCATTCGCATCGGCCCGGTGTGTCAGGAGCAGCTCGGCCACGCCGGCGCGGCCGTAGAAGGCCGCAAGATGCAGCGGGGTCCAGCCGTCGTCCCTCGGCTCGTTCACGGCCCCGGGATCCCGCTGCAGCAGCTCGTGCACCCGACCATCATCGCCGGCTTCGGCGGCATCGGCCAGGGGAAAGGCCCGCATCAGCCCGCGCGCACGTGCCGCGCCGCCGCCGCGACGAACCGGTCCACGTCGTCGGCCGTGGTGTCGAACGAACACATGAGGCGTACCTCGTTCCGCGGCTCGTCCCACACATGGAAGTAGGACTCGCCCTGCAGCGGGGCGATGGCGCGGCGCGGGAGCACGGCGAAGACGGCGTTCGCCTCCACGGGCTGCGTCAGCGTCACGTCGGGGATGGCGCCCAGGCCAAGCCCGAGTCGTCGCGCCATGGCGTTGGCGTGCCGTGCGTTCCGGAGCCAGAGGTCGGTGCGGAGGAGGGCGTCGAACTGCGCGGCGACGAAGCGCATCTTGGACGCGAGCTGCATGCCCTGCTTCCGGATGAAGCGAAACTCCGCCGCAAGCGCGGGGTCGAAGAAGACGACCGCCTCACCGCCGAGGAGGCCATTCTTGGTGCCGCCGAAGGTGAGCACGTCGACGCCGGCGTCAGCCGTGACGGCGCGGAGCGGCAGGTCGAGTGCGGCGGCCGCGTTGGCGATGCGGGCGCCATCCATGTGAAGCAGAAGGCCGTTGTCGTGAGCAAACGCGGCGAGCTCGCGGACTTCGCCCGGCGTGTAGACCGTCCCGTACTCGCTGGATTGCGAGATGGAGACGACGCGGGGCTGGACGTGGTGCTGGACGCCGATTCCATGCAGTCGCTCGGCGACAGCCGCCGGCGTCACCTTGCCGCCGGGGGCCGGGACGCCGAGGAGCTTCGATCCGGAGAAGCGCTCTGGCGCGCCGCACTCGTCGACGTTGATGTGGGCCAGATCGGCGCAGATGACGGCCTCATGTGGCCGCGTCACCGCCTGGATGCCCAGGACGTTGGCGCCGGTGCCGTTGAAGACGAAGAAGACTTCGACGCCGGGTCCGAGGTGGGAGCGGAAGGCTTCGACAGCGCGCGCGGTGAACGGGTCGTCGCCGTAGGCGAGGACGTGGCCGTCGTTGGCGGCGGCGATGGCGGCGAGCAGCTCGGGATGCACGCCGGCGTTGTTGTCGCTCGCGAAGCTCCGGGGGATGTCACTCGGCATCGGGCGCCTTGTCGTCCCAGAGGGCAAAGACGTTGCCGTCGGGATCCGCGATCATGGCCATGACGCCCCAGGCCTGCTTGGTCGGCTCGGTGACGAATCGGACGCCGCGGTCGTGGAGCAGGCCGCAGAAGTGGAGCAGATCGGGGACGTGAAAGGTGAGGCCGGTGTGGCGGCCGACCATCGCCTTGGCGTCGGGGTGGGCGGCCGGGTGGACGCCCAGGTGGGGCTCGCCCTCGAGGAACTCCGCGCCGAAGCTGCCCTGACGGACGAGGGGGAGGCCGAGGGTGTCGCGGTAGAAGGCGACGGCGCGGTCGATGTCGTGGACGAAGACCGCGATGCTGTAGAGGGCCGGGGTCATGGCGACGAAGATAATCGGGTGCCCGTGCCACCTTTCGCGGGCCATGGCGGAGGCGTATCATCCGGGGCCGCAGCGCGGCCCGCCACCCAACGCCGAGGTTCGACCGCATGGAACTGACGTCGCTCGACTGGGTCATCGTGGTCGTCAGTCTGGTCCTGTGCTACCTCCCCGCCGTCTTCTACCTCCGACGCGCCACACGCAATACCGCCGAGTTCTTCACGTCGGGCCAGGCTGCTCCCTGGTGGCTGGTGGGCACGTCGATGGTGGCCACGACGTTCAGCACCGACACGCCGAACCTCGTCACCGACTTCGTGCGGACGCACGGGGTCTCCTACAACTGGGTCTGGTGGTCGTTCCTGCTGACCGGCATGGCGACGGTGTTCTTCTACGCGCAGCTGTGGCGGCGGTCCAAGGTGCTGACCGACCTCCAGTTCTACGAGCTGCGCTATTCCGGCCGCCCGGCCGCGTTCGTGCGGGGATTCCGCGCGGTGTACCTCGGCCTGTTCTTCAACCTGATGATCATGTCGACGGTCACGCTGGCGGCCGTGAAGATCGCCAACGTGATGCTGGGGTGGGGGCGCCTCGAGACCATCCTCATCACCGGCACCGCCTGCGTGCTCTTCGCGGCGGTGTCGGGGTTGTGGGGGGTGCTGGCGACGGACCTCGTGCAGTTCGTGCTCGCCATGGCGGGCGTGACGGCGGCGGCGTACTACTCGCTGCATCATCCGGCCGTCGGGGGCCTGTCGGCGCTGCTGCACAAGATCGATCCCAAGACGCTCTCCCTCCTGCCCGATTTCAGCGATACCTCGCTCACGCTGTCGGTGCTCGTCATTCCGCTGACGGTGCAGTGGTGGTCGGTCTGGTATCCGGGCGCGGAGCCCGGTGGCGGCAGCTACATCGCCCAGCGCATCCTGGCCTCGAAGAACGAGCGGCACGCGATGGGGGCCACGCTCTGGTTCAACGTCGCGCACTACGCGCTCCGGCCCTGGCCGTGGATCATCGTGGCGCTGTGCTCGATCCTGGTCTTCCCGACGCTGGCCGACATCCAGCGCGCCATCCCGCACGTGGATCCGGCGCTGGTCGGGAACGACCTGGCCTATCCCGCGATGCTGACGCTGCTGCCCGCGGGGATGCGAGGACTGCTGGTGGCCTCGCTCTTCGCCGCGTACCGCTCGACGATGGAGACCCACCTGAACTGGGGCTCGTCGTATCTGGTGATCGATTTCTATCAGCGATTCCTCGCGCCCGGCAAGAGCCAGCGGCATTATCTCTGGATATCGCGATTCCTCACCGCGTTCCTGATGCTCGCGTGCGGCGCTTTCACGCTCCTGCTCTCGACGGCGAGCGAGGCGTTCCAGCTCCTGCTCTCCATCGGCGCGGGCACGGGCCTCATCTATCTGCTGCGCTGGTTCTGGTGGCGGATCAACGCGTGGAGCGAGATCTCGGCGATGGCGAGCTCCTTCCTGATCGGGCTCGGGCTGTTCATCGCGGGCAAGATGGGGTTCCACATCCCGTCACACATCGGACTGCTGATCGTGGTCGCGGCGACATCGGCCATCTGGATCACGGTCACGCTGCTCACGGCGCCGACCGCCCGCGAGACGCTGGTGAAGTTCTATCGCCTGGTGCGGCCGGCCGGCCGCGGCTGGCTGCCGGTGCAGGCCGCAGCGGGAGTGGGCGGCTCGCCCGACAGCCTGCCGCAGATGTTCCTCGGCTGGACGCTCGGCATCACGTTCGTGTACGCCGGGCTGTTCGGCACGGGAAGCTTCATCTACGGCAATCTGCTCGGCGGGACGATCTGGCTCGTGCTGTTCGTGATCAGCGCGATCGGGCTCATCCGGCTGATTCCCCGGCTGTGGGCGGGCACGCCGACGGAATGACGCGTCGGGCGGTGATCCTGGCCGCCGGCAGAGGCTCCAGGATGCGAGACGCGGGGGGCGGCGCGCTCCTCGAGCCGGAGCAGGAGCGGGCGGCCGACGCCGGACTCAAGGCGATGATGCCGGTGGGCCGGCCGTTCGTCGACTATCTGCTGTCCGCGCTCGCCGACGCAGGGATCGAGCGGGCGTGCCTCGTCATCGCGCCGGATGCGGCAGGCATTCGGAGTCACTTCGCGGACAGTGCCCGCCGGCGGGTTCAGGTGGAGCTCGCCGAGCAGGCAAGGCCGCTGGGCACGGCCGACGCGGTGCTCGCCGCCGAGTCGTTCACGGCCGGGGAGCCGTTCCTGCTGATGAACGGAGACAATCTGTACACCGCTCCGGTGCTCGTCCGGCTCGCCAGGTGTCCGGAGCCGGCGACGGCCGCATTCTCGCGCGCGGCGCTCACCAGAGGGGGAACCATACCGGCGGATCGGATCGAGCGGTTCGCGCTGCTCGAGGCGGACGCGGACGGGTACCTGCGACGCATCGTCGAGAAGCCGACTCCGGAGCTGCTGGGCGGTTTCGGTCCGGAGGCGCGGGTGAGCATGAACTGCTGGCGCTTCGATCGCCGGGTCTTCGACGTCTGCCGCACGGTGGGACCATCGCCGCGGGGAGAGCTCGAGCTGCCGCTTGCGGTGCAGCGGGCGATCGACACCGGCGCCTTCCCCGTCCGGGTGCTGCCGGCGGATGAGCCGGTACTCGACCTTTCGTCGCGGGTCGATGTCCCAGCAGTCACCACCCGGCTCCAGAGTATCACGCCCCGCCCATGACCGACGCTGCCCGCGAGCTCATGGCCGCCGGCATGAGCGGGGTGGAAGCGCGCCGCAAAGCCGACTGGTTCGACGAGCTCGACCGGGTGCTCGAGGCCGACGGGATCGCGCTCGACGGTGCGCGCCGCTACTGGGTGCCCGGCCGGCTCGAGTTCCTGGGCAAGCACACCGATTACGCCGGCGGGCGGAGCCTCCTCTCTGCGATCGAGCGCGGCATCTGCCTCACCGCGGTGCCGCGACGGGACTGCCGCTTCCGGATCCGCGACATACGCTCCGGCGAGGTGGTGCGTTCAGCGGTGGACGAGAGCGTCCGCTCGGCGCCGGGGAGCTGGGGCCACTACGCGGTGACGGTGGCGCGGCGGATGGCGCGGAACTTCGCCGGCCCGCTCGCGGGTGCCGAGCTCGCCTTTGCGAGCGATCTGCCGCCGGCGGCGGGGATGAGCAGCTCCAGCGCGCTCGTGACGGCGATCTTCATCGCGCTGGCCGAAGTGAACGGCCTCGCGGAGCGGGCGGAGTTCCGCGATGTGGTCCGGTCCCGCGACGCGCTCGCCGCCTACCTGGGTGCGGTGGAGAACGGGTCGGCATTCGGGTCATTCGCGGGTGACGCGGGCGTCGGCACGGCCGGTGGCTGCCAGGACCACGCCGCAATCCTGCTCAGCCGGCCGGGCGCACTGGTCCAGTACGCCTTCCTCCCGCTTCGCTTCGAGCAGGCGGTCGCGATGCCGGACGGGCAGCGGCTGCTCATCGCGACAAGCGGCGTTGCCGCGGAGAAGACGGGCGCCGCGCTCGCTCGCTACAACCAGGCCGCGGCAAAGGCGGCCGCGGTGCTCGCCGTGTGGAACCGCGACACGGGGCGCGATGACCGGTCGCTCGCCGACGCGGTGGGGTCGGGAGCCGGCGCGGCGCATCATCTGCGGGGCCTGCTGCGACTCGCGGCGGATGAGGACGGCACCGCGCTCGCGGATCGCTTCGAGCAGTTCCAGACGGAGACCGCGATGATCGTTCCCGCGGCCGCGGAGGCGCTGGCCGACGACAACCTTGCCTCGCTCGGGGCGCTGGTGGACCTCTCGCAGGAGTGCGCCGAGCGGCTGCTGGGGAACCAGATTCCGGAGACGTCGGCGCTCGCGCGGTCGGCCCGGCAGCTTGGCGCCACGGCGGCATCGGCGTTTGGCGCGGGCTTCGGCGGGAGCGTCTGGGCGCTGGTTCCCGAAGGACGCGCCGAGGCATTTCACGCGGACTGGGCGAGGGCGTATCGTCGGAGCTTTCCCGACGCGGCGGCGCGCGCCGAATTCTTCGTGACGCGCGCGGGCCCGGCCGCGACGCGCGTCGGCGCCGCATGAGCGTCTTCGACTCGCCGGTCGCGGCGGAGCTCAACCTGCACGGCTTCGATGCCGGCATGGCGCGGCAGGCGGTGGAGCGGATGCTCAGCGGCAAGGGCGGCGCGCGGTCGGGCCAGGTGGTACACGTCATCACGGGACGCGGCAACCATTCGGCCGGAAAACCCGTGCTGCTGCCCCTCGTGGGCGGGATCATCAGGCGCGAGCTGGGGCGGCGGATCGCCGAGTACTCGAAGGACGAAAACGAGGGCGGGTATCTCGTGCGCCTGCGCTGAAGTCAAGTCCCACGAGCCAACGATGAGGTCGTGATGCGACGTGCGATGCTGCCGCTTTTCCTTCTCATGACCGGCATTCCCGCGACCGTCCCGGCGCAGTCCACCGCCGCCCCTCCGATCGCCGTCATTCCGCGGCCGGCGAAGGTCACGCCGCACGCGGGCCGCTTCACGCTCACCGCCCGCACGGTCATCTCGACCGACACGCGGAGCGCCGGCCTCGGCCGGCAGCTTGCGCGCTATCTCGAGCCGGCGACCGGCTACACGCTGCCGGTGCGCCGGGGGGCCGTGTCCGGAAACCGAATCGTGCTGCGCCACGACGCGAGCCTCAAGCGGCTCGGGGACGAGGGCTACGCGCTGGAGGTGCGGCCGGGGGTCGTCACGGTGCGCGCGCCGGCGGCGGCGGGTCTCTTCTACGGCATCCAGACGATTCGCCAGCTGCTGCCGCCGGAGATCCTCCGCGAGGCACCGATGCGTGGCGTGGCGTGGACCATGCCGGCCGTCGCGATCGAGGACCGGCCCCGCTTCAAGTGGCGCGGTGCGCACCTCGACGTGGTCCGCCACTTCATGCCGAAGGAGTTCGTCAAGAAGTACATCGACCTCCTCGCGCTCCAGAAGATGAACTCGTTCCACTGGCATCTCACCGACGACCAGGGGTGGCGCCTCGAGATCAGGAAATATCCGCGGCTCACGTCCGTCGGCGGCTGGCGGAAGGAGACGCTGGTGGGCGCGTACACCTCCGACACGGCGAAGCAGGTGTTCGACCACGAGGCGCACGGCGGCTTCTACACGCAGCAGGACGTGCGCGAGATCGTGGCGTACGCGCGCGCGCGCTTCGTCAACGTGGTGCCCGAGATCGAGATGCCGGGCCACGCGCAGGCCGCGATCGCGGCCTATCCGTGGCTCGGCAACGCGGGCGACTCGGTTGCGGTGTGGACCATCTGGGGCGTGAGCCAGAACATCCTGAATCCGTCCGACAGCACCGTCCACTTCATGCAGGACGTGCTGACCGACGTGATGGAACTCTTCCCCGGTCCCTACATCCACGTGGGCGGGGACGAGGCGCCGAAGACGCAGTGGAAGTCCACGCCGCGGGTGCAGGAGCGGATGCGCGCGCTCGGACTCACGAACGAAGATGCGCTGCAGAGCTGGTTCATCCGGCAGATGGACGACTTCCTCACGGCGCGCGGCCGCCGGATGATCGGCTGGGACGAGATTCTCGAGGGCGGGCTCGCGCCGCACGCGGCGGTGATGTCGTGGCGCGGCACGAGCGGGGGGATCGAGGCGGCGCGGGCCGGGCACGACGTGGTCATGGCGCCCGGCAGCCACACCTACTTCGATCAGTACCAGTCGCTCGACCACACGCATGAGCCGCTCGCGATCGGCGGCTTCCTGCCCCTCGACACGGTGTATTCCTACGATCCGCTCCCGACCGAGCTGGAGCCGCGCTTCGCGAAGCACGTCCTCGGGGCGCAGGGCCAGGTGTGGACGGAGTACATCAGGGGGCCCAAGAACGTGGAGTACATGGCATACCCCCGCATGGCGGCGCTGGCTGAAGTCCTCTGGACACCGCTCGGGCGGAAGGACTATGCGGACTTCCGGTCGCGGCTCGTCGCGCACCTCGCGCGGCTCGACGCGCTGGACGTCAACTACCGCCGTCCGGCCCCGCTGCCGGGGCAGCCCCAAGCCGGTGGACGGTGAGCGCGGCGAGACGGGGAGCGCCGCGGCGCGACGTGGCGGTCACGCGAAGACGTCCGGCGGAGACGGCCGGGACGCGGTCGATCTTCCGGTGGCCGATGGTGGTGCCCCTGCTGAGCCGCTGCCAGTCGCCGTCCCAGAATTCGATTTCGTAGTGCTCGATCGACTGGCCCAGCGCGATCGCCTCCTCGAGGGACACGAGGTCGAAAGTGACGGGCCGGGGCAGGGCGCATTCCAGGCGGATCGTGCGGCCATCGCGCGAGACGGAACTCCTCGAGACCCGGCCCCCGCGCGCGAGATCGACGTCGAACACTTCCCGCCGCCGCCGATCGAACTCCGCCAGACGCTCCACGTCGGTTGCGTGCAGCCGACCCTCGCGCGTGGGCGGGACGTTGAGCAGCAGCCCGCTGTTCCGTCCGACCGACGTGAGGTACAGCTCGAGCAGGTTGTCGGCACTCCGCACTTGGCCGTCCTCCGCCGGATGCCAGAACCATCCCGGCCGGATCGAGACGTCGGACTCGGCGGGGCGCCAGACGGTGCCCTCGGGATCGCCGTGCAGGAGCGCATCGGTGACGCCGTCGCCGCTCGCGCCGGGATAGGGGACCGCCGCCGGATCCACGGTGCACCAGTTCGGGTCGCCGGCGACGCCGCGCTCGTTGCCGGCCCAGCGGATGTCGGGGCCCGCATCGGAGAAGATGAGAGCGGCGGGCTGACGACGCCGCACCACGCGATGGATGCGCGGCCAGTCGTATTGCTGTCGCCGGCCGTCGGGCCCTTCGCCATTCGCGCCGTCGAACCAGACCTCGGCGACGGGGCCGTAGCCGGTGAGGAGCTCCTCCAGCTGCGCGCAGTAGAAGTCGTTGTATCGCTCGCCGCTCCCGTACGACGGCGCGTGCCGGTCCCAGGGCGAGAGATAGAGGCCGAGGAGAAGGCCATCGGCGCGCGCCGCATCGGCCAGCTCGCGGACGACGTCGCCGCGGCCCTGGCGCCAGGGGCTGGACGCCACCGAGTGGGTGGTGAGCCGGCTGGGCCAGAGGCAGAATCCGTCGTGATGCTTGGCCGTGAGGATCACCGTGCGGAAGCCGCCGGCACGCGCGGCGCGGGCCCACTGCCGCGTATCGAGCGCCGCGGGGTTGAAGTCGCGCGGATCCTCGGTGCCGGTTCCCCACTCGCGGTCGGTGAAGGTGTTGATGCCGAAGTGGAGGAAGAGGGCCAGCTCGCGGCGCTGCCAGGCGAGCTGGGCCGGCGACGGGCGGGGCGCCCGGCGCGACCCGAAGGCACGCACGCCGGGACGCGCGGTGGCGGCGAGCCCCAGCGCACCGGCGGCGACGAACTCGCGGCGGTGCATCAGCGGGTCACCGCGCCCGCGATCGCCGCCGCCGCCGACCGCTCCGCTGCGCCGTAATCGAGGCCCAGCGCCGCCGCGAGCGTCGCGGCGATCTGGCTCTGGGTGACGGGCGCGTCGGTGCGGCGGACGCCGAGCGGCGGCGTGTGCGGCCCGAGGACGGCGATCCAGATCTGCTCGGCGCCTTCCACGTCGTGGCCGTGGTCGGTCCACGTCTCCCGTGTGGGGCCGCGGCCGTGATCGGCGGTCACGATGAAGGTGGTGCGGCCGCGGTACTGCGGGATGCGCTGCATCGTGTTCCAGAGCTCCGCGATGAATCCGTCGACGCGGTGCGCGGACTCGAGGGTCTGATCGTACCGGCGGCTGTGGGCCCACTCGTCGGTTTCGCCGTAGCCCACGAAGAGGACGCGCGGATGCTCGCGGCGCACCGCGTCGAGGACCTCCGCCTGCATGAAGGCGTCGTAGGCCAGCTCGTCCCCCCAGATGCGGGTGGTGCCGGCGTAGAGGTGATCGAGCAGGGCCTGGGCGGAGTCGGCCGGCCTGGGGAACGGCGGCTCCCACCCGGCCCTGATCGGAAGCCCGCTCCGCTCGCGATTGAAGATCCGCGGAAAGGCGTCCCAGGTGCCGAAGACGGCCACGCGTCCCCGATAATCGGGCTGCCGCGCGAGCCACTCGAAGACGGTCAGGTTGGGATTGGGCGGCCCGTCGTTGCTGTCGACCCGCGGGTCGGCGTGGCCGGTGATCATCTCGCTGTAGCCGGGATAGGAGAACTTGAACCCGTTGGTGACCGCCGCATCGCCCGCCGAATCGCGATCGCCGAGGAGCTGGCCCTGGCGGGCGACGGTGCCCCAGAGGAAGGGAAGGAGGGCGGCGCGAGCGCTGTCACGCGTGGCGCGGACGAATTCACGGCGGAGCGCCGTGGTGTCCTCCACGCCGCCCCAGCGGCGGTTCACGAGCGCGGTGTCGGCGCCCCGGAAGACCTCCTGCCAGCGGAGGCCGTCGCTCACGATGAGGACGACGTTCTCGGGTGCCCGCTGCGCCGCCGCGGCGCGCGCGCCGGCGCCGCCCAGCGACCCCTGCACCGCGAAGGCCAGGAATATCCGCGCGCCGATCTTTCGCTTCACGACGCCGGCCCGTATTCTCAACCGATCCGCGCCACCCGGCGCGGCGCTGTTCCTCACCATCTCCGCGAGACAACGACGATGACCCATGGCACGACCTCCCGGCTCAGGTGGCTCGCCCTTGCCGGAATGGTATCGGCGGCCGCGGCCTGCGGACAGGGCGGGAAGGTGACGCCCGACGACGGCTGGCACCCGCTCTTCGACGGTACCAGCCTGGCCGCCTGGCGCGGGTACCAGAGCGACAGCGTGCCGAGCGGCTGGCGGATCGCGCACGGGACGCTCACCAAGTCCACCAGCACCGGCGATCTCGTGAGTCGCGACGAATTCGGCGATTTCGAGCTCGCCTTCGACTGGAAGCTGGCCCCCGGCGGGAACGCCGGCGTCTTCTATCGCGCCACCGAGGAATATGAGCACATCTACTGGTCGGGCCCGGAGTATCAGCTGCTCGACGATGCCGGCCATCCCGACGGGAAGAACCGTCTGACGTCGGCCGCGTCGGCCTACGCGCTCTACGCGCCCCCGGCCGGCGTGGTGAAGCCGGCCGGCGAGTGGAACAGCTCGCGGATCGTGGCGAAGGGCGCGCATATCGAGCACTGGCTCAACGGACAGAAGGTGGTGGAGTACGAGCTCTGGAGTCCCGACTGGGAGGCCAAGGTCAAGGCGAGCAAGTTCGGCGAGTGGCCGCACTACGGCCGGGCGCACCAGGGCCACATCGGGATCCAGGGCGACCACGACGGCGCGCTCACCCTCCGGAACATCCGGATCCGGACGCTGCCATGAGCACACGGGCACGCCTGTCCATCATGATGTTCCTGCAGTACTTCGTGTGGGGGTCATGGTTCGTCACGATGGGCACCTACCTCACGCAGACGCTCCACTTCAGCGGCCCGGAGGTGGGACTCGCCTACGGCGCCACGGCGATCGCGGCGCTCGTCTCCCCGTTCTTCATCGGGATGGTGGCGGACCGCTTCTTCGCCACGGAGAAGCTGCTGGCGATCCTGCATCTCGTGGGAGGGGTGCTGCTCTGGCTCGTGTCGCGGCAGACGACGTTCGGGACCTTCTACCCGATGCTCATTCTGTACGCGCTGTGCTACATGCCCACCCTCTCCCTCACCAACTCCATCTCGTTCCACCACGTGGAAAATCCGGCGCGCGACTTCCCCGGCATCCGCGTGCTCGGCACGCTGGGCTGGATCGTGGCGGGGATCCTGATCGGGCGCGTGCTGCACGCCGACCCGCTGGCGCTGCCGCTCCGGGTGGGGGCGATGGGCTCGATCGTGCTCGGCCTCTACTCGCTCATGCTGCCGCACACGCCGCCGAAGGCGGCCGGCACGCCGTTCAGCGCGCGCGACGCCCTGGGCCTCGACGCGCTCACGCTCTTCCGTGACCGCTCGTTCCTCATCTTCGTCCTCGGCTCGTTCCTGCTCTGCATTCCGCTCCAGTTCTACTACACCTTCGCCAATCCGTTCCTCAACGAGATCAAGGCGCCGAATCCGGCGTTCATCCAGACCTTCGGCCAGATGTCGGAGGTGCTCTTCATGCTGTTGCTGCCGCTCGCGCTCCGGCGCTTCGGCATCAAGGGCATCATGCTGGGCGGCATGCTCGCGTGGGCCCTTCGGTACGTGGCCTTCAGTCAGGGCGACGCCGGTGCCGGGATGTGGCTCATCTACCTGGGCATCGTGCTGCACGGGATCTGCTACGACTTCTTCTTCGTGGGCGGGCAGATCTACACCGACGAGAAGGCCGGCGTCCGGATCCGCGCGGCGGCGCAGGGGCTCATCAACTTCGTGACCAACGGCCTCGGCTACTTCATCGGGGCCTTCGCGTCGGGCGCCGTGGTCGGACACTGGACGGCGCCCGACGGGTCGCACGACTGGCGCACCATCTGGCTGGTGCCCGCGGCGATGGCGTTCGTGGTACTGATCGGATTCGCGCTGCTCTTCCGGCCCCGCGCGGAGCGCGCGGCGGCCGCCTGAGCGCCTCACACCAAGGGAGCCGACATGGGTGTCTCCAGACGGAACTTCGTGAACACCGCCGCGTCCGCCGGCCTCGCGTTCACCATCGTGCCGCGGCACGTGCTGGGCCGCGGCTACCGGGCGCCGAGCGACACGCTCAACGTGGCGTGCATCGGGGTGGGCGGGATGGGGCGGAACGACGTGACCGGGATGAGCGGCGAGCACCTCGTCGCCTTTGCCGACGTGGACTGGAAGAACG
>JAICUF010000077.1 GCA_025935995.1 Gemmatimonadales bacterium | reverse complement strand
CGCACTTCATCCCAGTAGTACGAGCTGCGCGCCGTGAGCCGGGTCGAGAAGGTCTCGTCCAGCCCCGTGATGAGCACGAGGAACTCCGCCTCGGCCTCGCGAAGTCGTTCAGGGGTGATGCCGCGGAGCGGGCTCTCGTGGTCGATCGGGTGCACGATCGTCCAGTGCAGGGTGAAGAACTCGACCTCATGCCGCTCGAGCGCGAGCTGGCGGAAGCGCCGCTGCCGCACGCCGTCCACCTCCTCGAACCAGGCGAGGCTCACACGCGCCCGCACCTCGCTCAGCTCGCTCGGCCGCACGTTGATGATGCGGAACATGAAGGCGCGGCCGCCGCGGTACGGAGCGATCGCCGCCGACTCGCTGAAGCGGACGCGCGCCTGCGGCTGCATCAGCCGGGCGAGGATGAGGCCGCCGGCCCCGACCAGAACGAGCGGCCCGAGCAGCGACTCGATCGCCGCGAGCCAGTTCGCGGTCGATCCCACCGCATGCAGGGGCGCGGTCCCGGCCGTGGTGAAGAGGCCGATGCTGAAGCTCAGCGCCTGGAGGAAGGGATCGTCCACACCCAGGGCATCCGTGCCGGCGAGCGAGCCCGCCGGCAGCGCGAGATAGCCCAGCGCGAAGACGCCGTTCAGGAGGAGGATGAGGCCCACGAGCCACGCGAGGAAGATCGGCCACGATGCGGCGAGTGACGCCTGATAGAGCCGCTCCCACCGCTGTGACCCGAGGCCGTATTTCCGGCTCCGCGGCCGTCCGTCCCGCGAGAGGAACCGGCCGCGCACCTGCTGCGCCGCCACCCGGCCGAAGCCGAGATCGTTCAGGTCCTCCGGCCGGAGCGGGGGTGGGGTCACGTCTCCGCGCCCGGAAGCCGGCCGGCGTCGCGCTGACTGAGGAGCCGCTCGGCGAAATCGACGCGCTCCTGCACCTCGCCCAGCTCGCGGCGGAGGTCGTCCACTTCGCCGCGAAGCGCCGCCAGTTCCCCCTCGGCGCCGTCGCCCAGGGCGCCGGTGCGAAGCCGGGTCTCCTCCAGACGGACGCGCGCGAGCTTCATGAGTCCGCCGAAGACGATGGCCGTGACCGGAATGGCGAGGGCCAGGATCGGGATGAACATCGCGAGCACGTGCCGGTCCATGAGGGCCTCGCGTGAGGGTAGCAACCATCCGGGAGAAACCTGCGTCAGAGCGGAGTGGCCTCTAATTTCCGCTCACGCTGAGGAGTACGCCGTGCCCTGCCGAATCCATGCCCTGATGCTGCCGGCGCTGTTCACCGTACTGGCCGCGTCCGCCGGCCACGCGCAGGAGGCTCAGGCCCGTCTCTGGAATGCCGCCGTCTCCGGCGATACCGTCGCTCTCGTGCAGGCGATCGACGCCGGCGCCGTCGTCGATTCGCTCGACGTCCGCAGCAATCCGAACGGACGCCGCGCGCTCAACTGGGCGGCATGGAACAACCGGGTGCCGGTCATCCGGATTCTCGTGGCCCACGGCGCTACCGTCAACGGCAGCAACCTCACGGGCTTCAGTCCGCTCCATCACGCGGCGGAGTCGGGCTCGCTCGAGGCGGCCCTGGCGCTGCTCACGGCCGGCGCCGATCCACAGCGCCTCAACAACGATGGCGAGACGCCCTCCGCCGTGGCCCGCCGGCGGGGATTCACCGCGCTGGCCGATTCGATCGACGCCGCGGCGAAACGCCGCTGACGCCCTGCGCCATCACACCACCGGCTCCTCCGTCGTGACGAAGAACCGGGTCGCGGTCATGTCGGCGAAGACGCCTTCATCGGGTGCCACGATCCTGCCTGCTCGGCGCGCGTCGTGCGCCAGTAGGCACGGAATTCTACGGGGCGACATGGCGGGATTCCGGCGGATGGTGACGATCAGCTCGACCACGGTCGCTCCCGGTTGACTTCGCCTGTCTTCGGTTTATCTTCGGGGTAGTCGATTCGACCCGGAGCGCCCCATGTCGCAGCCCCTTTCCCGCACCTCCCGCCGCCCCAACCCCAACCCGCTCACGCTCTCGAACATCCGGGTGTGTCCGGAGTGTGCCGGTCCCGTGGTGCGGAGCTCGGGGTGCATCACCTGCGCCCACTGCGGCTGGGGACGCTGCGGGTGAACCCGCCGGCGCGACAGCTCCCGCTCTTCGACGATGCCGCGCCCGCCGTCCGCTGGGAAACGCTGGACGAGCGCGCCCGCGGCACCCGCTTCGTCGCCCTGCCGGTCCGGACCATCCTCAATTCCGCGGCCGCCACGCACATGGGATTCTGGTCGGTCAATCCCTACATCGGCTGCGAGTTCGGCTGCACCTACTGCTACGCGCGCGACACGCACCGCTTCACGGTCGAGCGAGCGCACCATGACGGTGCGCTCGACGACGCGGCCTTCCGCGAGTTCACCGGCGCCGAGGGCTGGGAAGCGTTCGAGCAGCGGATCCTCGTCAAGCGCGACGCCGCCAAGGTCCTGGCGCGCACCCTCGACCCGCGCCGCCTTGCCGGCAATCCGCTGGTGATCGGCACCGCGACCGATCCGTATCAGCCCGCCGAGCGCCGCTTCCGGATCACCCGTTCGATCCTCGAAACCCTCACGGGCTTTCGCGGGCTCTCCATCGGCATCATCACCAAGTCGCCGCTCATCACGCGCGACATCGATCTCCTCGTCGCCCTCTCACGGCGCCACCAGGTGAGCCTGCATCTCTCCATCGCCACCGCCGACGCGCGGCTGGCCCGGCGCCTCGAGCCGCGCTCGCCGGTGCCGTCCGCCCGCCTTCGGGCCCTGCGTCGCATCACCGCCGCCGGGATCAGGGCCGGCGTGCTCATCGCGCCCATCATCCCCGGGATCACCGACGATGCGCCGGGTCTCTCCGCGCTGCTCGCGTCGGCGCGCGCGATGGGCGCCGAGTATGCGGTCGGCAGCCCGCTCCGGCTGGGACCCGCCGCGCGCCGGCGTTTTCTGCCCTGGCTCGAGCGGGAGTTTCCCGCGCTCGCCGGCCGCTACCGCCGCCACTACGCCGGAGCCGATCATGTGACGCCGGCCTACCAGCGTGCCCTCTCCGCCCGGCTCGCCCGGCTCGAGCGCCTCCATGGCTTCGACCCCGAGGCCGGCCTTCGCGAAATGCGGGAGTGGCGTGAGGGCACCCCGGCGCCGGCGACGCAGACGCTCCTCCTCTAGTCGTCGCTCTCCCACGAGAGGACGATCTTCCCGAAGGTATCGTTTGCCTCGAGCGCCTCGTGGCCCTGACGCACATCCTCGACGGGCAGCACCCGGTCCACGACCGGCACCAGCACGCCGTGCTCGAAGAGCGGGACGACCGCGTCGGTGAATTCCCGCGCGAGCCGCGCCCGCTCCCCGGCCCCGCGCGGACGCATGACGGTCCCGATCACTTCGAGCCGCTTCCGCAGAATGAGCTGCAGGTCCGTCTCCGCCGACGATCCGGCCAGCAGCCCAAGCAGCAGCAGCCGCCCGCCGGGCGCCAGCAGCTCGAGATTGTCGCGGAAGGCCGCACCCCCCAGCACGTCGAGGATCACGTCCACCGGCTCGTGCACCGCGTCGCGGAAGCCGCCCTCGGACGTGTCGATGCCCGACAGGCCGAACACCGCCGCCCGCGCGAGCTTGGCGGCGCTCCGGGAGGTGCCGAGCATCGCGGCACCGATCCGGCGGCCCAGCTGCGCCGCCGCCGTCCCGAGCCCGCTGCCCGCGGCGTGGATGAGGAGTCGCTCGCCCTCGCGGAGACGCGCGCGCACCACGAGCGCGTCGTACGCCGTGAGGAACGACTCCGGAATCGCCGCGGCATCGCTGAGCGCCATCCCTTCGGGAGCCGGGATCAGCTCGTCCTCGCCCACGACGACGTATTCGGCCTGCCCGCCGCCGCCGACCAGCCCCATCACCCGGTCCCCCGGCGTCCAGCGCGTCGCGTCGTCACGGTAGACGGCCTCGACCTCGCCCGCGAACTCGAGGCCCGGGATCTGGCTCGGCCAGCCCGGCGGCGCGGGATAGCGGCCGCGGCGCTGCATCAGGTCCGCGCGATTGAGCGCCGCGGCATGGACGCGCACGCGCACCTGCCCCGGCGCCACGGCGGGCTTCGGAACCTCGCCCAGCCGGATCACCTCGGTCCCGCCCGCGCCGTCGAAGATCACTGCCCGCATCTGCATGGATGGTCCTCCGCTTGCCGGAAAGATATCGGAGCGCATTCTTGAGGGCATCGTCCCCGGGAGGCACCGCATGATGGCCCAGCGATCGAGTCCCGCCGCCCTGCTCGCGCTCCTCGTCACGCTCCGCGCCTGCGGCGGCGACGGCGAGCCCGTCACCCCGCCGGCCACCGCGACCGACAGCGTCGGCCTTCGCGAAATCGTGTCCGGACTGTCATTCCCGCTCTACGTGACGGCGCCGCCCGGCGATCCCCGGCTCTTCGTCGTCGAAAAGACCGGCGCGATCCGCATCGTCCAGAACGGCTCGCTCGCCGCGCGGCCGTTTCTCGATCTGAGCGGAACGGTCTCGAACGGCGGTGAGCAGGGACTGCTCGGGCTCGCCTTCGACCCGCACTACGCCACGTCGGGCCGCTTCTACGTGGATTACACCGACCGGAACGGCGACACGCGGATTGCGCGCTACCGCGTGAGCGCCGACGCCGGGGCCGCCGATCCCGCGAGCGCCGAGATCCTTCTCACCATCGAGCAGCCGTACTCGAACCACAACGGCGGCCAGCTCGCCTTCGGCCCCGACGGTTATCTCTACGTCGGCATGGGCGACGGCGGCTCCGGCGGTGACCCGCAGGGACACGGCCAGAATCCGGACGATCTGCTGGGCTCCCTGCTGCGCCTCGACGTGAGCGGGGCCTCCGGCTACACCTCGCCAGGCAATAACCCGTATGCCCACGGCGGCGGCCGGCCGGAGGTCTTCAGCATAGGCCTCCGGAATCCGTGGCGCTTCAGCTTCGACCGATCGAACGGCGATCTCTACGTCGCCGACGTGGGTCAGAACGAGCGTGAGGAAGTGGACGTGTCGCCCGCCGCGTCGGGTGGAGGGCGGGGGCTCAACTACGGATGGAACCGGATGGAGGGGACCAGCTGCTACCAGAGCAGCTGCGACCGCGGCGGCCTCACGCGGCCGGTCACGGAATACACGCACGCCGACGGCTGCTCCATCACCGGCGGTTACGTCTATCGCGGCCGAGCGCTGCCGGCCCTGGCGGGGACCTACTTCTACGCCGATTTCTGCAGCGGCTTGGTGCGGAGCTTCCGCTACGCCGGCGGCCGCGCCACCGACGCCCGCGAGTGGCCCATGCTCAAGCCCGGCGGGCAGGTCACCAGTTTCGGCGAGGACGCCTCCGGCGAACTCTATGTGACCGTGGCGGACGGAAAGGTCTTGCAGGTCGTGGCGCGCTGAGCGTCAACCGGGAAGCCGCACCTCCACCGACCAGCTGCGCTCCTCGCCCGGTGCGAGCGTCTCGGCGAGACCCCAGTCGTCCACGGCCTCGTCGAGCCGGTCGGGAGCACCGATGCAGGGCTCGACGCCCATGTTGAAGTAGGGCGTCCGGCCCTCGGGCGCCCATCCCGCGCAGTTGATCCAGATGCCGATCTGCGGCACCTCGGAGCGGTCCACGCGCATGATCAGTTGCTCGCCTTGTCGCGGGTCCGTCAGGATCGCCTGGCCGCTCGGCCCGAAGTCGGCGTAGAGCTTCATCGTCCACCTGGCGCGGGGATCGGGGACGGTGAACCGTTCCACGCCGCCGCTCACGGCTCCGGGCCACGCGAGAACGTCCCCCCGCTCGGCGTCGGGACGTCCGTGCGCGGCGTCGACGCGCACCTGGCTCACGCCCGGCAGCTCGAGCGTCGTCCCCGGCTGAATGCTGAAGAGCGGATGCGACGACCAGATCCAGGGAAACGGCTCGCCGCCGGTGTGCCGGAGCCGGTAGCGGAACTCGATGACCGGTTCCGACAGGGCGACGGTGACGCTCCGATGGAATTCGGCCGGCAGCCGGGCGCTCGCCGTGCTTGCGGTCAGGGTCGTGCCGCCCGCGTGCTCCGAGACCGCGCTGCTCCAGCGCGCGCTCCAGAGCTCACCGTGATCGGGAAGGGGCGGTGCGTCCGGCCGACCCGGCATCGGGCAGGGGGCGACGGTCGGAAAGCATTCGTCCCAGCCGCCGCTGTCGGCCGTGTCGACATAGGAAGCGCCCGCAGGCGCGGGCGCGAGGGGGATCTGGTCGTTCCGCCAGAGCCATTCCCGGCCTCGCAGGCGCCGCAGGTTGCTGACCTTCATGCCGAGCGTGGGAACCACGACCACCTCGACCTCGGCGCCCCGGAGCGCGAGGGCGGGAAAACCCGAGACCGTGACCTGACGGAAGGCCATCAGGCCGCGACGGCGGCCTCCAGCGCGGGCAGTACGCCGGCCGTTTCACAGACGCGCGCGATCGTCTCGCCGATCTTGTTGTTGGGCGTCGAGGCGCCGGCCGTCACGCCGATTACCCGCGCATCACCCAGCCAGCCGGCCTCGAGCACTTCCTGCCGGCGCGCATTGAGATGCCGCACCGTGCCCGCCGCCGGGTCGATTCCGCTCGCGTCCTCGATGTGGAAGGTCCGGACACCTCGTGACCGGCACAGCTCGGCGAGGTGGTAGGTGTTGCTCGAGTTGTACCCGCCGATCACCAGCATGAGGTCCGGCGCGTCTTCCAGCAGCTGTTCCACCGCGTCCTGCCGCTCCTGGGTGGCCGAGCAGATCGTGTCGAAGCTCCGGAAATGCGCGGCGAGCGATTCGGCGCCGTAGCGGCGCTCCATCGCACGGCCGAACTCCCCCGCGATCGCGAGCGATTCGCCCGAGAGCATCGTGGTCTGATTCGCGATGCCGACCCGGGTGAGATCCCGCGTGAAGTCGAAGCCCGGCGAGGCCGCCTTCCCGAACCGTTCCGCCAGCGCTGCCGCGTCCCCGCCGTGCTCGATGTAGTCGAGCACCAGCCGGGCCTCCGCCATGTCGAGCACCACCAGGTACCGGCCGCCGGGATGGCGCGTGACCTGGCTGGCCGTCGCCTTGGTCTCCTCGTGCCAGTGCTTGCCGTGGATGACCGCGGTATAGCCGTCGCGCGCGTAGCTCTCGACCCGCTTCCACACGTTGAGCACCGAGCCGCAGGTCGTGTCCACCAGGAGGCAGCCGATGGCGCGGAGCCGCTCGAAGTCGCGCATCGTCACGCCGAACGCGGGCATGATCACGACGTCGGCGGTCGTGATGCCGGAGAAGTCGAACTCGCGCTCCGGATCGTGGAGCAGGATCTCCACGCCCATGTCGCGCAGCTTCCGGTTGACGTGCGGGTTGTGGATGATCTCGCCGACCAGGAAGAGGCGGCGGTCGGGAAACTTCCGGCGGGTCTCGTAGGCATAGTCCACCGCGCGGTCGACGCCGTAGCAGAAGCCGAACTCGCGGGCGAGCCGGAAGGTCAGCGGGCCGACGGAGAGGCGGTAGTCACCGGCGCGGAGGAGATCCACCACGCCGCTGTGGTAGTCCGCGGCGAGCTGGCCCTCGATCTCGGCCTTGAGGCCGAAACCCTTCCGGAAGTACGTGCTTTCCATCCGCGTAATCTAACGGGACGCACCGGGACAGTCGGTGCCGCCCTGCACCACGGGGATCGCGCTGAACGACCCCGCGATGCTCACCGCGCCGCGCATCACGACGCCCGTCGTGCGTGCCGTGAACCGGCCGCTCACCGCAGCACCGACGCGGCTCAGCGTGACGTCACCGGCGGTGCCGCGCAGGTCGGACATCACGAGCTTCCGTGTCCAGCGCGCAGCCACCGCGGCACCGGGCCGGGTCACGCCGCGCGTCGGGTCGAAGACGCCGTACCGCGTCGCGACGAGCGAGTCGGCCGGATAGACCGCGAGTCCGATGCCGGTGTCGCCGGCCTGGCCGAAGATCACGAGCGGACCGCCGCTGCCGCACCAGGCGGCGCGCGCGCGCAGCACGGCGGTGCCGGTGTCGCTCCCGGTCCACGATGCGTGGATGACGGGCCCCCGGCTGCAGGCGCCGGCCAGCGCGGCCAGGAGGACGAAAGGGGCGGAGCGAGTCACCGCACCGGCTGCATCACGATGTCGAAGCGCCAGCGGGCGCCCGTCGCGGGGCTGATCGAATGGCTGAGGTCGAGGCGGAAGAGCGTGCTGCGCAGCAGGGGACTGTAGATCGAGACGCCGATCCCGCCCCCGACGAGCGTGCCCGAACGGAAGAGGTCGTCGGGTTCGCCGGCGCGGCCGGCGTCGAGGAAGAGCACCGGGCGGACATTGCTCGCGAGCGGCGAGACGTCGAGCTGTGCCGACCAGAATGCCCGGCCCCGAAGCGCGCCATACTCGAACCCCCGCACCGTGTTGAGGCCGCCGGCCCGGAACTGGAGCTGCGGCAGATCGCTGCCGGCGTATCCCGCCCTGAGCCGGACCGTGGCTCCGCGCACACCGCCGAAGCCGCGCTGAAGCTGCATCATCGCCCGGCCCGACGCCACGCCCGATCCCGCGATCCCTTCGCCCGAGAGGGTCCAGCGGAGCCGGCCGTAGCCGTCGGCGCGGAGGCCGGCGATCCCGTAGTCGCCGTCGGCGATCGGCGGGTTTGCCGGAAAGTCGCCGGTCCCGCCGAGGAAGTCGTTCACGGCCGAGTGCGCCTCGCGCTCCACGCTTCGCTGGCGCTCGCCGCGGGCGGACAGCGTGAGCTCGATCCCCGTTCCCGCCGACGTCTGGAAGGAGAGCGCCGCGCCGCTCGCGAGATAGTAGTCCCCGTAGTCGTGACCGGTGAAGAGCGCGCTCGCGGTGTTGGCGAGGGTGCGGCCCGCCGAGACCGGATCGACATCGCCGATGTCGCGATAGGCGCTCACGACGAGCCGGCCGCCCGGCGCGTCGCGCACAAGGCTCAGGCGGCCGGTCACGCGCTCGTCGCTCAGGCCGTAGCGGAGCGTTCCGAAGAGATCGGTGAAACGGGCATCCGGAACCCGCACCCGATAGCCCACCCCGAGCGAGAGCCCCTGGACCCGGTTGTACTGCAGCGCCTCCGCGGTGTTCTGGTAGGCGAAGCCGCGCGGCTTTCGAAGGGTGATGTCGTCGGGCAGCTCCTCCACGAGCGACGCGAGATCCGACTGGATGCTCCGGAGGCGGCGCTCGTCCGCGACGTCGCGGTCGAAGGCGAGCGAATCGCTCCACCCCCGATACTTCGCGAGCGAGTCGTCGGAGGGCCGGTGCACCTCGTAGCGGCCGCCGGGCCAGTAGCCCGCGCGGTCGGTATTCGAGCTCCGCGTGCTGTCGCCGCCGGCGCCCTGTCGCGCCGCGCGGATCGAGTCGCGGGCTGCGCGCCGGGCTTCCCGCGCCGAATCGGATCGCGACGTGTCGGGCAGCGCGAGCGCAAAGGCGATCGCGCGCCCGCTGTTGATCACGTAGTCGTCGAAGGTGGTCGCGGCCTGGAAGGGAACCACGACGTCGGTGAGCGGAATGCGCACCTGGCCCGCGATCACCTGCCGGTGCGGCATCCAGTACCGCCCGTCCTCGAGACCGTATTCCAGATCCGCGTCCACGCTGACGATGCCGTTGACCAGCTGGTTCAGCCGCCGCGCCGAGGTCGAGTCGTGACCGTCCTCGTCGCCGGCGTGGGCCCAGAGGCTCGTCCCGACATAGCGGAAGGTGAAGCGCACCACTTCCGCCGTCGCCGCATCGAGCCAGAGCCGGCCGACCACCAGCGCGGGCCCCGCCTGCTTGGGGGTGAACTGGATCGCGTAGAGGCGGATGCGGCGCCCGCCGGCGATCGTGGCCGAGAGACTGTCGGTGAGATCGTAGTGGTACCACGCGGGTCCGGTGCCGGCGAGCGGATGCAGGGCGCCGGTCGCCGGGAAATCGTTGCTGAAGAGCCGGACGGAGTCGCCGACGGCGCGCGGCACGAACCACGGCCGGTCGAAGCTGCTCGAGAGCGGCGGCGCCCCCGCGCGGCTCCGCGCCCGCCGGCCGATCACGTCGACCCGCAGATCGTTCGGGAGCTGCCAGGCGATCTTCGCCTCCTGCTCCTCCACCGCACCGATCGGGAACCGGCCCCAGCGCCGCCGACCCAGCGAGAGCGTAAGCCGGTAGCGGATGCTCGCGCGATAGTCGTGCACCGCGGAATCCTGCGCCTGATGGCGCGCGATCCCGCGGAGGACCAGCTCCCGCGTGGCGGGATTGGCGAAGGAGGGGACTGTGTCGGACTGCTGCGGGGTGGCGGAGGACGAAAGAGTCGCTGCGGCCAGGACGATCAGGAAGCTTGCGTCCATCGGGTCCGGCCGTCGCGGTGCAGCCCGTAGGCCTTGAGGCGCCGCCAGAGGGTGGTGCGGCTGATGCCGAGCTCCCGAGCCGTCTCCGCCAGCTTCCAGCTGTTCTGATCGAGGGTCCGCACGATCGCCGCCTTCTCGCGCTCGGCCAGCGTGGTCGAGCCGTCCACGCCGGGGATGAACATCGCCTCGCCCACCTCGAGGGAGCCCACCCGGAGCGGGCGAAGCCGGCCGCCCACCGCCGCCAGCCGGGGCATCAGATCCTCGGAAGACTCGGCCAGGTCCATGCCGCTCAGGGCGCCGCGGGCCTGCTGGTTGGCGTAGAGCACCTTGCCGTCGGCATCAAAGACGACGACCCCCTCGCTGAAGCCGTCGAGCAGGGCTTTGGCGAGGGGGGAGAAGACCGAGGGCATGCTGGAATGAGAGGTCGTGTCGGGCATGGGGAATTATACGTCCGGAAAGGGTCGAAGTTTCAGATGGGGACGTTCTCCGGTCCCTGCGGATGCACAGCTCAATGCCGGCCCCGCCCTCTTCCCCGTCCCCCGGTCCCCCCGCCTTTCCCCCGCGGTCCACTCCTCTGGTGCCGCTGCCGATGGCGGTTGCCGCGACCCGCGTCCCCGCCCTTCTCCCCGTCGGCCTCGCCGAACCGCGGCGGCTCCCGGTTCACGAGCGCCTGCAGCTCGGCGAGCGTGCCGGCGACGAGCGGAGGGTGCGACCCGCGACGTGCCGCGAACAGAATCGGCCGGTCGAGCCGGGGCAGCTCGCCGGCGCGAAGGCGCCTGGCCTGTCCTTCCCGGAGCGTGAGCCGCACGACGCCTTCGCCGTTTCGCACTTCGTAGTCGAGCGGAACCATGTCACCCTTGACGCGCGCGCTCGCGGGAAGCGCCTCGAGTCGCGCGACCGTGTCCGCGTCGACGAGGCCGGCGTGATCGAACACCAGCCGCGACCGGATGAAGCGTTCCCAGCTCTCGACGCCTTCGGCTTCGAGCAGCCCGCGCACCCGCTCGCGACTCGCCGCCGGCGAGGCCACGTCGAGGGTGCCACCGGAACGGCGCCACCATTCGTCGAGCCGTTCGAGGGAGCGCCGGAGGCGCGCCTGATCGGGATGCACCGTCTCGCCCGCGATCAGCGCTTCGGTCAGGGCATCGAGCGCGGCCGGGCGGAGCTCCGGCGGAATCCGGCCCTCGAGCACGTCGGTGTCCGCCTCCAGCTCGAAGCCGAAGTAGGTGAGCGTGCGCGACACGGTGATCCGCTGATGCTTGCGGGGCCCGCCCACCCCGACTCTCGGCGGACCCCACTGCGCGTACTCCCGGATCAGATCGTACCCGAGCGTGGTGCCTTCGATCGCCGCGCGGGGAATGCCGAAGCGGTCGGCGAAGAAGCGCAGGTTCCCGGCCACCGCGCCCCAGCTTCCTGCCACCGACGTGCGGGACACGCGCGCCTCCTGCCCGTCCGCCGTCTGCTCGTCGATCACCAGGTCGAACGGCATGTACTGCGCGAGCAGCTCCGCGAACTGCTTCCGCACCTCCTTGCCGGCATACGGCAGCTGCTTCGGCAGCGGCAGCTCGAGCGAGCGGTAGACCGAGGCGACGCCGAGCGCGGTATCCTCGATGGCCTTGATGAGCACCCCCCGCCGCTCCGCCCACTCCTCGAGGCCGTCCTCGAAGAGATGCCGCGGCAGCCCGTATACCTCGCCGAGGTAGCCGTGCTGATTCACGGCCTCGGCGTAGACGTTGTACGCGGTGAGATGGTCGCTGCCGTTCACGATGAGCCCATGCAGGTCGCGCTCCTCGCGCGTCATGCGGTGGAGCGAATCGATGCTGGAGCAGACCGCGACCATCGGGACCAGCTCCGCGCCCGCATGGACCAGCAGCTCTCCCCACTGTCGCTCGACCGGCAGCGCCTCCACCTCCCGGCCGTACGGCGTGAGCCGGCCCGCCTCCACCAGCCCGCGCGCCGTGAGGGTTTCGAGGGCGCGCCGGTAGGCGGTCCGGTCGAGCGGCACCGGGAGATCGAGATCGCGCGCATCCACACCGAGGGCGGCGCAGGTGATCGCGACGCGCTCGGCGTCCCCGGCGAGCTG
>JAICUF010000119.1 GCA_025935995.1 Gemmatimonadales bacterium | reverse complement strand
GCACGGGGCGAGGATGCCTGAGACGCCCGCGCCGCCCGCGGCGTCGACGCAGACGTTCCTCGTCACCTTCGCGCTCGTCCTGGCCGCGGTCTTCGCGCTCTTCGCCTTCGATACGTTCCTTGCCGGCGTGCAGCGGCGTGCCGGTGCGTCGGAGGCCGCGGCGCGGTTCCGGGAAGGGACCGCGCTCATGGCGGCGGGCCGCCCCGCGCAGGCGATGGAGCAGTTCAGGGCGGCACTCGCCATCGAGCGGCTCGATGCCGCCTACGCGCGAGGCGTGGCCGACGCCGCTCGTGCGTCCGGGCGCCCGGCCGACGCGGTGCAGGTGCTCGGGCCCCTGCTCGAGCGGGAGCCGACCAACGGCGAGGCCAATCTCTCGATGGCCCGAGCGCTTCTGGCCGCTCGCGACACCGACCGCGCCGTCTCGTACTATCACCGCGCGATCTACGGCCTCTGGAGCGGCAACGCCACCGCGGAGCGCCGCGCCGTCCGCCTCGAGCTGGTCGATCTCCTGGCCGAGCGCGGCTCCCGCCAGGAGCTGCTGGCGGAGCTCCTCCCGCTCGAGGACGAGGCGAACCCCGACACCGCGCTGCAGCGCCGCCGGGCGCACCTCTTCGTGACGGCGGGGTCACCCGAGCGCGCGACGCAGGTGTTCCGGCAGCTGCTCCGGCGCGACCGGACCGACGCCGACGCCCTCGCCGGTCTGGGCGAGGCCGAGGCGGCGCAGGGGAACTACGGGAGCGCGCAGACGCATCTCATGGCGGCGTCCCGGCTGCGTCCGGGCGACGCGGCGATCGCGGCGCAGCTCGCGCAGGTGAATCGCGTGCGCGACATGGACCCGACGCTGCGCGGCATCTCGCCGGCGGAGCGGCACCGGCGGAGCGCCGTCCTGCTCGGGGCGGCGCTGGTCGCGGCGGATCGCTGCCCGGCGGCGCTGGCGGATTCGTCGCTGCACCCCGTCATGGATTCCGCCCGGGCCGAGCTGGTGCGGCCCCCGCGCGCGGCCGGGCTCGCCGCGTCGGCGGAAGCGATGATGGATCGGGCCGAGCAGATCTGGACGATGCGGGAGGGTTGCCCCGAGGGCGGGAATGCCGACGACCGCGCGGCGGCGCTCGTGCTCGACAAACTCCGCGAGTAGCGTCGCATCGCCGGCGCAATCTGCGTCACAGCGGCGGGCCCCGCCGCTCCGCGATAGTATCCCATGCGTAAAATTTGCCTGCCGGCCGTGCTGATCCTGGTGCTCACCGGCGCCACCGCCGCACGGGCTCAGGGCCCATCCCTGACCCGTGCGCTCCGCGACATTCCGCCCGCCCGGCACGACGTCAGCACCGGCGAGGGGCTCACCGCGACCGTCGGCATCGCGACGCTGTTCCTGATCGACCGCCCGGTGCGGAACTTTCTCCAGGCGCACCGCTCGAAGAGGCTCAATGGCGTAGCGGACGTGTTCCGGACCATGGGCACCGCGCCGGTCTACGGCGGCGCCGCGGTCGGCATCATCGGCGCCGGCCTCATCGCGGATGACGACGAGGTGAAGCGTGCGGGCGGCCGGCTGCTTCTCTCCGAAGTCATCAGCATCGTGACCGACAAGGCGCTGAAGAAGCTGGTCGGACGCGCGCGGCCCGACGCCAAGCAGAGCCCCTGGGACATCGACCCCCTCGCCAACCGGCAGGTGTCGTTCCCCTCGGGCCACGCGGCGCTGGCCTTCACGCTCGCGACCTCGCTGGCCGACGATCTGCACAACACCTGGTCCAGCATTGCGCTCTACACCTTCGCGAGCGGCACGGCGTGGTCGCGCCTCAACGACAACCGGCACTGGCCCAGCGATGTGATCGGCGGGGCGGTGCTTGGATTCACCGTGTCACGGATGATGAGCAACCGGTGGGAGATCCTGGGCATCCGTCCGCCGGCCTTCCTCACGGAGCCGGCGGACGGCGCGCCCTGACGCTCAGCCCGAGTGGTCGTGGATCATGCGCCAGCCCTGGCTGGTCCGGGCCCAGACCGTCGTGAACCAGCCCGTGCGGTCGGGCCGCCCGGCGCCGCTCAGGATGAACTCGCCCGTCACCAGCGCGTTGTCGGCGCCGAGCATCCGCACCTCGACGTGGTCGTAGCGCAGCTGCTGCGCCGGACGGCCGTTCCGCCAGAACCCCTGCCGCATCACCTGCTCGGTCCCGTCCTTCCCGCGCACGATGCCATTCGCCCCCATCGACGTCGTCGAATCGGCATACGCCGACATGTAGACCGCCAGCTCGCCGCGGTTCCAGCCCGCGGCGGTGGTGTCGAGGACCGCCCGGATCTGGGCGGCGGACGTGGCGGACGGGGCGGGCGAGGCGGGCGGGTGGCCCGCGCAGGCGGCGACCAGGGCGATGCTCGCGAGCAGATGTGCCGGGCGCATGATCATGAGCCTGCCGGGACGAAGTGGAAGTCGTACTCGAGATGAATCGTGTCGGCGACGCTCAGGACGATGGGGACGCGCGGCTGGGTCAGGCCGAAGTCCGCGAAGGTGAACGCGGTCGCGGCGGTGCCGGTCACGTCGGTGCCGTTGAAGCTGGCGGTGACGGTCCAGGTGCTCGGATGCGTCGCGCCGTGCACGGTAAGGTCGCCGGTGAGCTGGAAGGTCTTCGCGCCGCTCGTCGGGAGGGGCCAGCCCAGCCCGCTCACGGCGGTCGGTGCCAGGATGACGCTCGGATACTGGCTCGTCTCCAGCAGCCGATGCTGGACGTAGCCGTCCCGGCGCGAGCGATCGCTGGCGAGGCCCTGCACGTCGACGGTGATCTTCGAGCTGCCCGGCACGATGGCGCCCTTCGCGTCGAAGGTGAGGTCGCCGGTCACGGCGGCGGTCTTCCCGACGGCATCGTTCGGCAGATCGAAGCCGGCGAGCTGCTCGCGCACGCGGTAGCGGACCTCGTTGCCCGCGGGTGCCACGACGAAGTGCGCGCCGGCCCCGGCGGGCGGGCTCGCGGCGGCGGCGATGAGCAGGGCGGGGGCGACGGCGAGCAGGGCGAGACGGCGGGGCATCCGGATCTCCTGGGTCAGGTGAGTGCGGGGACGTGCCCCCTCTCTACGCCGGTGACGCCTTTCCTGTTGCAGCACGGCCCAGCGTGAAGGAGAAGATCGCGCCCTCGCCCGGCGTGGAGTCGGCCCAGATCCGCCCGCCGTGCCGCTGGATGATCCGGTGCACCGTGGCCAGCCCGATGCCGGTTCCCTCGAACTCCCGCGTCGAGTGCAGCCGCTGAAACGGCTTGAAGAGGCGGTCGGCGTAGCCGGTGTCGAAGCCGACGCCGTTGTCCCGCACGAAGTAGGTCGGATCGGTGTGCGGATTCGCGGTGCCGAACTCGATGCGCGGCGCCGGCCGCGTGCGGGTGAACTTCCAGGCGTTCTCGAGGAGGTTCTGGAGGACGACGCGCAGGAGCTGCGGGTCGCCCGTGCCATGCACTTCGGGGCGGATCACGAGATCCACCGCGCGCTCCGGCTCCGACTCCCGGAGCTGGGTCGCGACGGTATCGGCCACGGCGCTCAGATCCACCGGTCGGAGGCGGATGTCGGCCCGCGCGACGCGCGCGAGGGCCAGCATCCCGTCGATCAGCTCCGACATGTCGCCCGCTGCGTGGCGGATGTTCCGGAGGTAGCGCGCCGAGTCGCCGTGGAGGCGCTCGGCCTCGACCTCGAGCAGCGCCCGGCTGAAGCCGTCGATCCGCCGGAGCGGCGCCCGGAGGTCGTGCGAGACGGCGTAGCTGAAGGTCTCCATCTCCCGCGTCTTCTGTTCGAGGTCCTCCACCAGCACGGCGCGCGCTTCGGCCAGCTCGCGGGCGGCCTGCTCGCTCTCGCGGAGCTGGTCGGCCTGCCGCCGGAGGAGCTGCGACTTCTTGGCGAGCTCGACGAAGACGGCGACCTTCGAGCGCACCAGCTCCGGCACCACCGGCTTGGTGAGGTAGTCCACCGCGCCGACGGCGTAGCCGCGGAGCGCCAGTGTCTCGTCGCGATCGGCGGCCGTGAGGAAGATGATCGGCGTGTCGCGGGTCCGCTCGCGGGAGCGGATCAGCTCGGCCGTCTCGAAGCCGTCCATGTCGGGCATCCGGACGTCGAGCAGCACCACGGCGGCGTCGACCGTGAGCAGCGCCCGGAGCGCGTCCCGCCCCGAGCGCGCGGAGATGAGGTTCTGGCCCAGCGGCTCGAGCATCGCCTCCAGGGCGACCAGGTTCTCGGGCTGGTCGTCCACCATCAGCACGTTGACCCGCTCGTTCATCGATAGAGCCAGACCCGGAGCAGCGACAGGAGCTGGTCCATGTCCACCGGCTTCGCGATGTAGTCCGACGCGCCCGCGGCGATGCACTTCTCGCGGTCGCCCATCATGGCCTTGGCCGTGACGGCGATGATCGGCAGGTGCTCGAAGCCGCCCGCCGCGCGGATGGCGCGCATCGTCTCGTACCCGTCCATCTCCGGCATCATCACGTCCATGAGGACGATGTCCACCGCGGGATCGCGCTCGAGGATCGCGATGCCGTCGGCGCCGCGCTCCGCGTAGACCACCTCCATCCGGCTCTGCTCCAGGAAGGTGGTGAGCGCGAAGATGTTCCGGACGTCGTCGTCCACGATCAGCACCTTCCGCCCGGCCAGGACCGGGTCGGCGCGGTGCAGCAGGTCGAGCATGCGCCGCTTGTGGTCGGGCAGGTGGTCGGTGATGCGGTGCAGGAAGAGCGCGGTCTCGTCGAGCAGGCGCTCGGGCGAGCGCGCGTCCTTGATCACGACGGCCTCCGCCATGTTGCCCAGCTCCTTCTCCTCCTTCCGGCTCAGCTCCTTGCCGGTGTACACCACGGTCGGGAGCCGGCGCCGGCCGATCTCGTTCCGGATCTTCCCGATGAGCTGCATGCCCGTCATGTCCGGCAGGCCCAGGTCCAGCACCATGCAGTCGAATTCGCCGCCCTTGAGCGCGTCGATGGCGGCGGCCCCGGTGTCCACCGTGATCGTCTCGACATCGGGCCCGCCGATCAGCTCCACGATGCTCTGCCGCTGCGCCGCGTCGTCCTCCACCACCAGGAGCCGCTTGGTCGGCCGGTCCACGAAGCTGTTGATGTTGCCCAGCGCCTCGGCGAGCGCGTCCTTGGTGGCGGGCTTGGTGAGGAAGTCGATGGCGCCGAGCTTCATGCCGCGCTGCCAGTCCTCGTCCACCGAGATGATCTGCACGGGGATGTGGCGGGTGTGCGGATCGTGCTTCAGCCGATCGAGAATGGTCCACCCGTCGGCATCGGGGAGCCGGAGGTCGAGGGTGATCGCCGTCGGCTGGAATTCGCGCGCGAGCGCGAGCGCCTTGTCGGCGCGCAGCGCCACCAGTCCCTTGAAGCCGTGCTGGCGCGCGAGGTCGAGCATGATCGCCGCGAAGTCGGGATCGTCCTCCGCAATCAGGAGGGTGCGATCGCCGGGCTGGATGTCGGCCCGGTCGTCGGCGATGGCGGGCTCGATGGCCGGCGCGAGCACGATGCGGCTCGCGGCGGTCATCCCGGCCTTCGGCGCGGTGACGGGGGTCGAGAGGGTCCGGATCCCGATGTCCTCCATCGGCACCATGCTGCCGGCCATCTGCGCCGGATAGGAGGCGGGGAGGAAGAGGGTGAAGGTGCTGCCCTCGCCGGGCGCGCTCTCGAGCCGGATCTCGCCCCCCAGGAGCCGCGTGATCTGCCGGCTGATGGAGAGGCCGAGCCCGGTGCCGCCGTACTTCCGGCTGGTGGTGCCGTCGCCCTGCTGGAAGGCCTCGAAGATGACCGACTGCTTCTCCCGCGGGATGCCGATGCCGCTGTCCGTCACGCTGAAGGCGACGACGGCCGGCGCCGTGTTCAGGAACTCGTGGTCGGCGCTCCACCCGCTGGTTGCCCGCCGCATGGCCAGCGTGACGCCGCCGCGCTCGGTGAACTTGAAGGCGTTCGAGAGCAGGTTCTTGAGCACCTGCTGCAGCCGCTTGGCGTCGGTCTGGATGACGCCGGGGAGCGCCTCCCCCACCACGACGTCGAAGTCGAGCGCCTTCTGGTCGGCGACCTGGCGGAAGGTGGCCTCGACGAACTTCCGGAGCTCGCCGAACGCCACGGCGCTCACGTCCACCGCCATGGTGCCCGACTCGATCTTCGAGAGGTCGAGGATGTCGTTGATCAGGTCGAGGAGGTCGGAGCCCGACGAGTGGATGGTGTTGGCGAAGCCCACCTGCTTCTCGGTGAGGTTCCCGTCGGCGTTCTCGGAGAGGATCTGCGAGAGGATGAGGAGCGAGTTGAGCGGCGTCCGGAGCTCGTGCGACATGTTGGCCATGAACTCCGACTTGTACTTGGAGATGAGCGCCAGCTGCTCGGCCTTCTCCTCCAGCGCCACCTTGGCCTGGCCGACCTCGGCGTTCTTGTCCTCCAGCTCCGTCTTCTGCTCGGACAGCAGCTTCGCCTTCTCCTCCAGCTCGCCGTTCTTCCGCTGCAGCTCGTCCTGCTGCTTCTTGAGCAGCTCCTCCGACTGCGTGAGCGAGCGGGCCTGCTGCTCCAGCCGCTTGTTGGTCTCGGTAAGCGCCTCCTGCTGGCTCTGCAGGTTCTCCGTGAGCGCCTGCGACTGCTTGAGGAGCTCCTCGGTGCGCATGTTGGCCGCGATCGTGTTGATCACGATGCCGATGCTCTCGGCCAGCTGCTCCAGGAAGGTGAGGCGGATCTCGTCGAACGGCTCGAAGCTCGCGAGCTCGAGCATGGCCATCACCTGACCCTCGAAGAGGACGGGCAGGATCACCACGTTCCGCGGCGGGGCCTCGCCCAGGCCGGAGGCGATCCGGATGTAGTCGCCCGGCAGGTCGGCGAGGAGCATGCGCTGCTTGTTGCGCGCCGCCTGGCCCACCAGCCCCTCGCCGAGGCGGAAGGTGGTCGCCGCGTTCTTCCGGTGCTTGTAGGCGTAGCTCGCGAGGAGGCGGAAGCGGGGATCGTCCCCCGCGGCCTCGAGGATGTAGAAGACGCCGTGGTGCGCCGACACCAGCGGCGCCAGGTCCGACAGCACCAGCTCGGCCACCGCCTTGAGGTCGCGCTGGCCCTGCAGCATGCGGCTGAACTTGGCGAGGTTGGTC
>JAICUF010000127.1 GCA_025935995.1 Gemmatimonadales bacterium | reverse complement strand
GGCCACGCGGCATGTGGTGATTCACGGGATGGACCTCGCCACGCCGCTGCCGGCGTCGGTGGCGTCGCTGCCCGGTGTTCCGGCGCAGCTCACGATCCCCATCGCGTGCGGCGAGCTTCGCGAGATGAACTAGCGCGGCATTGAGGGGCGCGCGGCTCCCCGCCGCGCGCCCGGTTGCACGGACGTCCGCCCTCGCCAACCCCCAATCGCGGTGGTAAGCTTCGACCAGGTGCAGCGCCGCCCTCGAGGAGAGAGACCCCGACCGATGTCCACGCACGGCAATCCGCCCTCCCCCCGCGGATTTCCTCGCCGCTGCCGGTGATCGCAGCCGAGACCCCCCGATAATGGACCGCTCGCCCGCGCTCGAGGCGGCTCGCCGCGTCTGCGCCCGCGTCAACGGTCGCGGCCCGGGGCACGCCGACGACGACGCGGCTGCCGCCGTTGACGGCGTCATCAGCGATCTGCGGGGCGGACTCTCGCCGTGGATCGGTGCCGATGCCTATTCGGCCCTGCTGCGGCGTTCGATCCAGGGCGCCTCGGGCCGGCATCCGGTCCTCGAAGAGCTGGACTGGGAAACGCATCCGCCCGCCGGTACCGTTGCGGCGGTGGCGCGGCACGGGGTGGAGGCGGTGACGGATGCGTGCGTGGCGGTGGTCGGCGGGATGATAGATCATCTGGCCCGTGTGGTGGGTCCGCACATGGCCATTCAACTGGTGGAACAGTCGATCCCGCGGCGGCACCGCGCGGCGGCCGGCCCGGAGGAGGAGCGCCATGCCTAGGAAGCCCCGCTCGAAAGCGGCGCGGGCCGCGCCGAAGACCGGGCAGAAGGTGGATCTGAAGCTGCTCGCCACCGGCGTGCCCGGACTGGATCAGACGCTGGGCGGCGGTCTTCCCGCGCTCTCGTTCAACATGATCGCGGGAGGCCCGGGCACGGGCAAGACGACCCTCGCGATGCAGATGCTCTTCGCCAACGCCTCACCCCAGCGGCCGGGCCTCTTCTTCACCCTGCTGGGCGAGACGTCGCTCAAGATGCTGCGCTACCAGCAGCAGCTGGACTTCTTCGAGCTCGGCCGCATCGGCCGGGACGTGCACTTCCGGAATCTGAGCCGGGAAGTCCTGGACGGAGACCTCGACCTCGTCCTCGAGCGGATCGTCGAGGAGGTCGAGCGCATCGGCCCCGGCTTCGTGGTCATCGATTCCTTCCGGTCGATGGTGCGGCTCAAGGGGCCGGCCGACCACGACCGCGCGCTCGAAGCCTTCGTGCAGCGGCTGGCGCTCCAGCTCACCACCTGGGAGATCACCTCGTTCCTCATCGGCGAGTACGACGACCAGGAGGTGCAGAACCCCATCTTCACCGTGGCGGACGGCATCCTCTGGCTCTCCCAGGCCGCCGACCGGAACTCGGTGGTCCGGAAGCTCCAGGTGGTGAAGATGCGGGGCATAGCCAATATGCCCGGCCTGCACACCGTCCGGATCACCGGCCGCGGCATCGAAGTGTTTCCCCGGATTCCCGAGGCGGCCCGGAAGGGCCGCCCCCGGATCGGGCTCCGGCTCTCCACCGGCATCACCGGCCTCGACGCGATGACCGGCGGCGGCATCCCCGCCGGCGATTCGCTCGTGCTCGCCGGCCCCACCGGCACCGGCAAGACGACGTTCGCGCTCCAGTTCGTGGCCGCCGGGCTCCGGAACGGCGAGGCCGCCGTCATCGCCGTGTTCGAGGAGCATCCGGCGGTCTATCTGGACCGGGCGCGCGCCTTCGGCGTGGACTTCGAGGGGGCCATGAAGCGGGACCAGATCCGGATCATCTATCTCCGGCCGCTCGACCTCTCGGTTGACGAGACGCTGGAGGAAATCCGCGCGTCGGTCCGCGCCATCGGCGCCACCCGCCTGGTGATCGACTCGATCTCGGGATTCGAGGTGGCGCTGGCGCCGACCTTCCGGGAGGATTTCCGCGAATCGCTCTACCGGCTGATCGGCACGCTGACGTCGATGGGCGTGACGATCTTCTCCACCGTCGAGGTGCTGGAGAAGCAGGAGGTCTTCCAGCTCACCGGCTATCAGATCTCGTTCCTCACCGACGACATCATCCGCCAGCGCTACGTCGAGATCGAAGGCGAGCTCGTGAAGGTGCTGAGCATCGTCAAGATGCGCGGCAGCGAGCACAGCCAGGAGTTCCGCACCTACGACATCACGGCGAACGGGGTGCTGCTCCGCGATGCGTTGCACCATTACGACCGCATCATGACCGGCATGCCCACCCGGCAGCTCCGGCCGGGATCGCGTTACCCCGGCCTGACGGGCGCCGAAGTGAAAGTGCTCGAGGCCGTGGTCCGGTCCGGCGCCGAGTCCCTCCGCCGGATCGCCGCGGAGACGGGGCTTCCCGCGGCCGCCGTCCGCCCGATGCTGGAACGGCTGATCGAGCTCGGGTTCGTGGCCCGCCGGAGCGGCGGCTACGTCGCCGTGGCGCGGCCGTCCGGCGGATGAGCGCGGCGCCTCCCATGGACCGTCGGCTGAACGCCCGCTATCGGCAGCTGATCGAGCTGGCGCCGGACGCCATCCTGGTCCACGACGGCGAGGTGGTGGAGCTGGCCAACGCCGCGGCCGCCCGCCTCGCGGGCGCCGGCAGCGCCGACGAGCTGCGCGGCCGGCGCATCGCCGAATTCCTGGCGCCTCCCTACCTCAAGAGCGTCGAGTCGGAGATCATCACCTCGGGCGAGCGCTCGGCGGTGGCGCCGCCCGTCCGGGACACCTTCCGCCGGCTCGACGGCTCGGAGGTGCCCGTCGAAGTGTCCTCGGCCGCGATCATGGATGGCGCCCGCCTGTCAGCGCACCTCATGATCCGGGACATCACCGATCGCGTCGCCGTGGAACGGACCGCCGCGGAGCTCCAGGTGCGGCTCCGCCACACGCAGAAGATGGAGGCGATCGGCGCGCTCGCGGGCGGCGTGGCCCACGAGGTCAACAACATGATGACGGTCATCTTGGGATTCACCGAATTCATGCTCCAGGATCCCGCGCTCCCGCACGAGCGCATCGCCGACATGCGGCAGGTGTCGGTCGCCGCCGGGCGCGCCGCCAACATCACGCGGCAGCTCCTGGCCTTCAGCCGGCGCAGCTTCTACCGGCCCCAGGTCATGGAGCTCGACACCGCCATTCGCGGGCTCGAGCCGATGATCGGCCGGCTCCTGGGAGAGCACCAGACGCTCGCGCTCGACCTCACCCCCGCGCCCGCCGTGTGGCTCGACCGCGAACAGTTCACCCAGATCGCCGTGAACTTCACGCTCAACGCGCGGGACGCGATGGAGCCCGGCGGAACGCTCACCATCGCCGTGCGCCAGACCGACCTTCCGGAGCCCGCCCCGGGCTATGCGGGCGCGAGCATCCCCGCCGGCCGCTACACGCGCGTGTCATTCAGCGACGACGGCTCGGGCATGTCGGCGGAGACCGAGGCCAAGCTGTTCGAGCCGTTCTACACCACCAAGGCGGTCGGCCAGGGCACCGGCCTCGGCCTCGCCGCCGTGTACGGCATCCTGGAGCAGAACGGCGCCTACGTGGCGCTCGACACGGAGACCGGCCGGGGAACCACCTTCGCGCTCTTCCTCCCGGTGGCCAGCGAGCAGGCCGTGGCCGACCGCGCGGCCCGGACGCCGCGCCCGGTCGGTGCGCCGGTGGGCGCGAGCGTGCTGGTCGTGGAGGATGAGGATGCGGTGCGGGCGATGGTCACCCGGAGCCTCGAGCTGGCCGGCTTCCGGGTGCTCCAGGCGGCGAACGGCCGCGATGCCATTCAGGTCATCGCCGACCGGGGCGCACCCGATCTGGTGCTGACGGACATGATGATGCCGCAGATGGACGGCATCCAGCTCGCCGACCACCTGGCGGAACGGTGGCCGGCCATGCCGGTGCTGTTCACCTCCGGCTACGCCGCCGAGGAGCTCGAGCGCCGCGGCATCCCCGACGTGCGCCGCAAGATGCTGCAGAAGCCGTTCACCCCTGACACGCTGGTCCGGTTCGTGACCGCCGTGCTCGCCCGGCGCATCAGTGGTCGCTCAGACTTCGCAGATACGCCTTGACCCGCGCACGCTGCCCGGCATCCCGCACGGAGAACGCTCGAACGACTGCGGCACCGATGGAACCAGTGACGCCGAAGCCAGGTGCCTTGGATTGATCAGGTAACTCGCGGCCGAACGAAGACCGCGCTCGGAACCTGCAGGACCAGGGAACGGCGTTCTGTGACCCACTGATCCCCGATCAGTTGAAGCTCCGGCGGAGCGGGGTACGCACGCCAGGCTCCTGGAACGCTGCCTGGATCAATGACCTCGACTTGATCTTCGGCAAATTGGACGGACAGGAAGGCGTACGACACGAGAAGCTGCGGCCGCTTCACGCCTACGAGAATCTCAAGCGCAGCCAGCGCCAGGGAGTCCGCCGCGTAGGCGACCCGGGTTCCGACACTGTTCCAGCGAGCGCCGTCCTTCGATGCACCTTCGCCATCGAAGGCCGTCGCGGCATGACGGGTCTTGACCAGGCGCCACGCGGTAGTCATGCGCCGGCTACGACGGATTTCCATCCTCGAGTCGGCCGATCAGTCGCTCGACTTCGATGGCTCCGACAGGGCGGCGGTGATTGCCATCAGAACCGCTCGGACGTGCCCTGTAAAGGAAAGGGATCGGTATGGCCAGGCTCGTGTTCGGCATGAACCAGTCCCTGGACGGCTACGTGGACCATACCGCGTTTGCGCCAGGCCCCGCGCTCTTCCGCCACTTCATCGAGGAGGCGCGGGGACAGGCGGGCAGCGTGTACGGTCGCCGCATGTACGAGGTCATGCGTTACTGGGACGACGACCAGCCCGACTGGGGCGCCGATGAGCGCGCCTTCGCCGCGGCGTGGCGCATCCAGCCGAAATGGGTCGTCTCGCGCTCGCTGACGTCCGTCGGTCCCAACGCCACATTGCTGCAGGGTGATCTCGACCGCGCGATCCGCGAGCTCAAGGCCGGCCGCGACGGTGAGATCGAAGTCGCCGGCCCGGAGCTGGCACACAGCCTCACCCAGCTCGGCCTGATCGACGAGTACCGCATCTACCTGCATCCCGTCGTGGTGGGGCACGGCAAGCCATATTTCGCCGGACCCCGGCCGCCGCTCCGCCTGGTGGCTCACGATCGGATCGCCGGAGATGTGATCAGGTTGACCTACGTTCCTGCCTGACCTCGCGAGTCGCAGGATGGGAGGCGTCTCCATGATCGCGCGTGTGGTGCAATCGGCTCCGCCGCGGTCGTTCGCGATCCGAACCGCCTGACGACGGGTGTATGCCCGGTTACCCTCGCCCCCGGCAAGAGGAGCATCTCCATGACCAAGGTGACACCCTTCCTGATGTTCAACGATCAGCTCGAGGCAGCCATCGAGTTCTACACCGCCACGTTTCCGGACTCCCACATCAGGAACGTCGCCCGCACCGGCACCGACGGTCCGATCGCCTCCGCCGAGTTCGTCGTCGGCGGCCAGTCGTTCATGGGCTACAACGGGGGCTCGTACTTCAGCTTCTCCGAGGGCGTCTCCCTCTACGTCGACGGCGCGGACCAGGCGGAGGTGGACGAGTACTGGGACAAGCTCGTCGCGGCCGGCGCGACGCCGACCGCGTGCGGCTGGATCAAGGATCCGTTCGGCCTCTCGTGGCAGATCGTCCCCCGGCGATTCACGGAGCTGATCCGCGACAGGAACTCGAAAAAGGTGAAGGCCGTGATGGACGCCATGATGACGATGGTGAAGCTCGACGTCGCGGCCCTCGAGGAAGCGTACGACAAGGCGTAGCGCGTGAAAGGGGGACCGCGGCGATGAAGCACGACGGCATCGTGACCATCACATCGCTCCTCACGCTCCTGCTCGTCACCCTCCACCTGGCGGGCGACATCGTCCTCGGCATGGCACCGGGCAACCTCGCCGCCCTGTCGGCAATGGTGTTCGTCGCCGGGGTCTGGCTGTCGGGAACCCTGCTGCTCCCCGGACGCCGCGGGGGCTACATCATCCTGCTCCTCGGCTCGCTGTTCGGGCTGGTGATGCCCGTGCTCCACATGAAGGGAGCCGGGGTCAACCCAGCCGCCGGTCGCGCGGCAGGAGAGTTCTTCTTCGTCTGGATCCTGCTGGCGCTTGGTGCCAGCGCCACCTTCCTGCTGGTGCTCGCGGTGCGGGGGCTCTGGGTCCTGCGCCGCCCGCAGCAAGCACCGT
>JAICUF010000216.1 GCA_025935995.1 Gemmatimonadales bacterium | reverse complement strand
GCGTTCCCCGGGTGTGCGTCGGTGGTGGTGTTTGGGGGGGCTCCTCGCGGGGGGGGCGGCCCGGCCCGCCCCCCCCGGCCGCATCACGTCATGAGGCGGACGGCGCCGCCGTCGTGTTGTGCACCGTCATCTCCTTCACCATCCAGTCGGCGCCTACCCTCGTCCATGTGGTGGTGTAGGTCCCGCTGTTCTGCACCGTCTTCTGCTTCGGCATCGTCATCGTCTCGGTGAAGCTGCCGGTCTCCGTCATCGTGTCGCCGCTGCCGCTGAACGCCTGGTCGGTGATCTTGAGATCGCTCAGGCGCGGGAGGCCGGGCGCCACCCATCGCTTCGAGATGTCGGCGCGGCCGGTGTAGGTGCTGTCGCCGTAATGCACGACGGCGTCGTTCGTGAAGAACACGGCGACGGCGGCGGGCGACTCCTGATTCCATGCCGCACCGAACGCATCGGACCGGCTCCGAAGCTCGGCCGGGGGCGCCTGCGTGGCGGGAGCGGCCGGCGGAGTCGCCGCCATCGACGTGTCCATCGCGGCCCCGGTATCGGCGGCCTTCTTTTCGGTGCATCCGGCGAGGGCCAAGGCCATCAGGCCGGGGATCGTGACGAAACGGAGCGCGCGGGACATGGTCGATCCCTCCTCACGGGTTCGGGGTGACGGCGAGCCCCGAGAGGTTACGGGACCAGCCGGGGGCCGTCAATAAGGGCTGGCGGCCCCTCTGCTTCGGCCTATATTCGCTCTCTCTCATGACGACACCCGCTCACGACCTTTCGCGCTTGCGGATCGACCGCGATCCCCCGCGCGAAGCACGCCGCGGCATCGGCCGCACCACGCTGGTCGCGGGCGCGGCGGTTCTCGTCGTCGCGGCGATCCTGCTTTACGGCAGGTCCCGCTCGGCGCCGCACGTGACCGCCGTGGTCGCGACCGCGGCGGGCGGCACCGGCCAGGCGGGGGCGGCGGCGGGCGCCACGATCGTCACGGCCAACGGCTACGTCGTCGCCCGGACCCGCGCGTCCGTGGCGGCCAAGGTGGCGGGCCGCCTCGCGTCGCTGGCGGTGGATGGCGGGTCCGTGGTGCGGCGGGGCGAGGTGATCGCGCGGCTGGAGAACGCCGACTATCAGGCGGCCGTCGCCGAAGCGCGCGCCAACCTCCGGAGCGCCGAAGCGTCGCTCATCGAGGCGACCACCGAGCGCGACCAGGCGGCGCGGGAGTCCAGGCGCACCGTGCAGATCCACAGCGAGCGCCCCGAGCTGATCTCGGCGCAGGAGGCGGAGGCGGCGAACAGCCGGACCGGCCAGGCCGACGCGCGCGTGCGCGCCGCGGCGGCGCGCGTCGAAGCCGCGCGTGCGGCCATGCGGTACGCGGAAGCGACCCTCGAGAACACCTACATCCGGGCTCCGTTCAGCGGCACCGTGCTCCGGAAGGAGGCGGAAGTGGGCGAGGTGGTGGCGCCGTCCGTCGGCGGCGGGCTCACCCGCGGCGCCGTCGTCACGATGGCCGATCTCTCGACCCTCGAGGTCGAGGTGGACGTGAACGAGGCCTACATCGCGCGGGTGCGCGCAGGGCAGGATGCGCGGATCACTCTCGATGCATACCCCGACACCGCCTTCCGCGGGACGGTGCGGCAGATCGTGCCGACCGCCGACCGCCAGCGCGCGACGGT
>JAICUF010000038.1 GCA_025935995.1 Gemmatimonadales bacterium | reverse complement strand
TGTACGCGGTGAGATGGTCGCTGCCGTTCACGATGAGCCCATGCAGGTCGCGCTCCTCGCGCGTCATGCGGTGGAGCGAATCGATGCTGGAGCAGACCGCGACCATCGGGACCAGCTCCGCCCCCGCATGGACCAGCAGCTCTCCCCACTGTCGCTCGACCGGCAGCGCCTCCACCTCCCGGCCGTACGGCGTGAGCCGGCCCGCCTCCACCAGCCCGCGCGCCGTGAGGGTCTCGAGGGCGCGCCGGTAGGCGGTCCGGTCGAGCGGCACCGGGAGATCGAGATCGCGCGCATCCACACCGAGGGCGGCGCAGGTGATCGCGACGCGCTCGGCGTCCCCGGCGAGCTGGAACTCGGGCGGCGTCGGCCGCAGCTCGTCGAAGGCGAGCTCGCGATCGCTCAGGATGTACACCTCGCCGCCGGCCACGCGGCCGTGCACCCGTCCCGCCATCTGCAGGATCTCGTTCGCGCCGAGGTAGAGACGATGCAGCACGTTGCGGCCACGATCGACGACGTTGCCGTAGCGCGCGTCGTAGATGACGACCGTGTCGAGACCGCGCACGTTGAGCGCCGACTGGCCCGCGGCCGTCATCGCGAGCAGCCACGGCCGCTCCACCTCGCCCTCGAGGAAGGGACGGATGACGCGGATGGGCTCGCCGCCGTGGTAGAAGGCCGTGGTGAGCCGGCGCCACTTCTCGCCCAGCGCGACGGCGAGCTTCTCCACCTCGGCGCGCGTCGGCACGAACACGGCGACGCCGCGACGCTCCTTGATGATCTTCCGCATGAACTTCTCGTCGAGAAACGCCTCGGGCTTCTCGGCGAGCACCTCGACGTGGGCGCGGAGCGCGGGGTCGAAGGCCCGCGTCTCCAGCACCTCCGCGCTCCTCAGGTAGCGGGCGTAGAAGGCCGGATCGACCGTGGCGCTGAGCCAGATGAACCGGCAGCCCGCGCGCTTGCCCAGGGCGAGACACAGCTCGAGCTCCGCCGAGGTCTGGTGGATCTCGTCCACGATCACGGTATCGTGGCCGGTGATGAGGTCGTCCTGGAACCAGCGCCGAGCGATCCCGGTCGTCACGATCACCACGTTCCACCCGGGCGTCTCCGGTGTCGCCTCGCGCTCCCGGTTGACCACGCCCACCCGGAGCGGCGCCCGCAGGATCGCCTCCGCGATGGGACGGATGGCGAGTGTCTTTCCGGTGCCGGTCCCCGCCACGATGCCGAACGCGTAGCCGGCGGATGCCCAGGCCACCAGCTCGGTGCCGTGCTCGCGTTCCAGCACCGTCTCGATGTGAAGCCCCAGGGCGAGCTCGATCGTCTCGCAGGCGGCTCGGGTCGGCGCGATAACGATGATCCGGCCGCGCGGAAGCGATGCATGACGGAAGGCGTCGGGATCCGGCGGCAGGTGGTGGTCGCGCGCGGGGTGCATGCCGGAATGAAGGGAAGCCAGACGGGAAACGCAAACGATGCGGGCTCCGCGTTTCTGCGCGGAGCCCGCATCGTACTCTCGATCAGCGATGCCTAGTGGCCGTAGCGGCCCCGGCTGTCGCGCCGATCGTCGTTCCGGTCCCGGCGGTCGTCGTACCGGTCGCGCCGGTCATCGTAGCGGTCCCTGCGGCTGTCGTACCGGTTGTCAGAGCGGTTGTCGTACCGGTTGTCGTAGCGGTTGTCGTACCGATCGTCGTCCCAGTCGCGGTAATAGCGACCGCCGCGCTCATAGACGACGATCTGCCGGACATTGTGGCCACGATAGCGGTCGTCCCACCGGTCGTAGTAGCGGCCATCGACGTAGTACACCGTGACCGGGCGGTACCCGTGGGAGCGCCAGCCGCGCTCGTCCATGCGGCGATACGCGGGGCCACGGCCGCCGATGTTGATCCGCGCGACGACGACGACGCGGGGCCACGCCGCCGCGACGGGCAGTGCGTGCGCCATGGATGCAGCTGGAACGATGGTGGAAAGGGTGAGCGACGGGGCCTCAGCGCCGGCGGACGAAGCACCGAGCATCAGCGCGAAGGCGGCGGAACCGACTGTGAGAGCGGATCGCATATGGGCCTCGAGTGAAAAAGGGACAACCTGCGTGCGCTGTCCCCCCGAAGCGAACTGCGTGCCAGCCGGTAAATCGTTGTGGCGCCGAGCCGATCGGCGGCTCCCGAACACGCGGCTGTCCTGATTCGCGGACAGCGGACTGTCACCCGCGACGGCCGCGCGCGCGCTTTCGCCGCGCCTTCGGCACCACCGGCTTTGCCACAACTGCCTTCGGCGCCAGCGCCGTCGATGCTGCCACTGACACGCCGTCTGCCGGAGCTCCGGTCGCTGCCGGAGCGGGCTGCTGCTGATCGAGCCACTCGCACACAATGCGGTAGGCCTCGTCGCGGCCGCAGCCGAAGGCCGCGCTCAGGTAGGGAATGGCGCCGTACATGTTGCTGCGCCCGCCGGCATGCATGCGGCGCAGGAATCGGAAACAGGGGTTGGCGCGGTCGGCGTTCTTGCTGGCCATTCGGGTGCTCCACGAGCGCCGCCATGAGGGGCAATCCCTTGGGCGGCTTGAGCTTGCAGACTACGTGCGGTACCCGAATATACACCGAAGTCAGTGCGTGGGCAAGCGCCCCGCTACCCGGTGCAGCGCGCGCTCCGTGGCGATCGCGTGCACCGCCACGTCGCGCGTTTCCATCGGTACGGCCTCGACGAGCTGACACTCGAACGCGGCCGCGACGAAGAACGCCGCGGGTCGCGCACCCGCGAGGAGTCCGTCGTAGTATCCCCGGCCGTGCCCGAGTCGCCCTCCCGCGCGGTCGAAGGCCAGGCCGGGAACGACGAAGAGGTCGACCGCGGCGGCCTCGATCAGCCGTGACGGGTCGGCGCGAAGCTCCCGCGCCGGCTCGAGCAGGCCGAACGGCGCTGGCGCGAGGTCCCGGAGATCGCGGAGATCGAAGAGCCGGAGCTCGCGGCCGCTCACCCAGGGCACCGCTACTCGCTTGCCTGCCGCGAGCGCGCGCTCGATGAGGGGCACCGTTTCCACTTCGCTCCCGACGCCCACGAACGCCGACACCACCGCCGCGGCCTCCCACTCCGGCAGGGCCGCGATCCTCTGGATCACGTCCCGTGACGCTGCCGCGCGCCCGGCCATCGACTCCCGCCGGTCGATGGCCTCGCGACGCAGCCGTGTTTTTTCAGGCACGGAGACCTACCTTTCGGGCGACTCGACGAGAGGAGCGCAGGTGAGCACGTTCCGTGTGTCGGTGAGCAAGGATTACCTGATCTTCGCGTCGGCGCACTTCATCACCTTCCGCGGCCACAAGTGCGAGACGCTGCACGGCCACAATTACCGGCTGGGCATCGCCGTCGAGGGCACGCTCGACGATGAGGTCCGGTTCGTCGTGGACTTCAGCGTGCTCAAGCAGGCGGCGCGGCGCGTGGTCGACGCCGTGGACCACAAGGTGCTGCTGCCGCTCCGGAACCCGAAGCTCGTGATCACCGAGGCGGCCGATGCGGTGCACGTCACGGTGAACGGGGAGCCGCGCTACGTCTTTCCGCGGCGCGACTGCGCCCTTCTCCCGATCGAGAACAGCACGGCCGAGCTGCTCGCCGAGTACCTGGGCGAGCAGGTGCGCGGAGATCTCTCGGCCCAGGGACTCACCCATCTCACGCTGCTCGAGGTCGAGGTCGAGGAGAGCCCCGGCCAGGTCGCCGTCCACCGCCAGGCCCTCGGGCCCGGGAAAAGATAAGGAGCGGACCATGCCACGACAGGAAACGACGTACACCGGTGCCGCGCTGACCGGGAAGCTGGGCGACCTCGCCGGCTGGCGCGAGCACGATGGAGCGATCGAGCGGACCTACACCACCGGCGGCTGGCCGGTGACCATCATGCTGGTGAACGCCATCGCCTTCCTGGCGGAGGCCGCGGATCACCATCCGGATCTGTCGGTCAGCTGGGGGCAGGTGACCGTGCGGCTCAACACGCATTCGGCGGGCGGCATCACCGACAAGGACATCGAGCTGGCGCGGGCCATCGAGCGCCAGGCGCTCTGGCGCCCCGAAGGCGGCGCGCTCGCGGGGACGGCCGGGAAGTGGGTGAGCGGCGACGCCCCGGCGTCGTGACCCGAACGGCGCCTCTCGCCGAGCCCCTGCTCCCGGTTCCCGATCCGCTCGAGGTGTACGAGCGGGTCGCCCACCTTCCGCATCCGATTCTCCTCGAGAGCGCGGAGCCCGGCCCGCGGGGCCGCTATTCCTTCGTGGCCGCCGATCCCGTGGCCCTCATCGAGCGCACCGGCGACCCTGCGGCGCTCGATGCGGTCGCCCAGGCGCTCGAGGGTGGCGCCGCCGAGCCGCTGGCCGGCCTGCCGCCGTTCCAGGGAGGCGCGGCCGGATTCATCAGCTACGAATGGGGCTCGTCGCTCGAGCGGCTGCCGGCGCCGCGGCCCGACCCGCGCGCGCTGCCGGATGTCCGGTTCGGCATCTACGACTGGGTCGTCGCCTGGGACCACGTGCGCGACGCCGCGTGGATCATCGCGACGACGCTGGGCGGGCGCGACGCCAGCGCCCGCCTGGAGGAGGTGCGCCGTCTGCTCACCGCGCCACGGCCCCGCGCCCAAGCGGACCGGCATGGTGGCGGCGGCGCGCTTCCATCCGCGGTTGGCTCGAACTTCTCGCGCACCGACTACGAGCACGCCGTGGAACGGGTCCGGGAATACATTCTCGACGGTGACGTCTTTCAGGTGAACCTCTCGCAGCGCTTCGAGCTGCCCGTCACGGCCGCTCCGATCGAGCTCTACCGGTCCCTCCGCGCGCGCCACCCCGCGGCCTTTGCCGCGCTGATCGAAGCGCCGGACTTCGCGATACTGAGCGCGTCACCCGAGCGCTTCCTCCGGGTGGACGGGCGCGAGGTCGAGACCCGTCCCATCAAGGGAACACGCCCGCGTGGCGCCACCGAGGCACAGGACCGCGTGCTCGCCCTGGAGCTCGCCGCCAGCGCCAAGGACCGGGCCGAGAACGTGATGATCGTGGACCTGATGCGGAACGATCTCTACCGGAACTGCCTGCCCGGGACGGTCCGCGTCCCGGAGCTGTGCGTGCTGGAGGCGCATCCCACGGTGCATCACCTCGTGTCCACCGTGCACGGCACCCTCGCGCCCGGTGCCACGGCCGCCTCGCTTCTGCGGGACGCGTTTCCCGGCGGCTCGATCACCGGCGCCCCCAAGGTCCGCGCGATGGAGATCATCCGCGAGCTGGAGCCGGCGCGCCGCGGGGTCTACTGCGGCTCGATCGGCTACCTGAGCGCGAGCGGTGCCGCGGACTTCAGCATCGCGATCCGCACGGCCCTCGTGCGGGACGGCGTGGCGTCGGTCCCGGGCGGCGGCGGAATCACCGCCGACTCGGATCCCGCCGCCGAGTACGACGAGACGGTCGCCAAGGTGCGCGGCGTGCTGGCCGCGCTGGGCGCGGCATGATCCTCCTCATCGACAACTACGACTCCTTCGTGCACACCCTCGCGGGCTATGTGCGCGAGCTCGGCGCGGAGGCCCTCGTCCGCCGGAACGACTCGATCGGTCTCGCGGAGATCGAGTCGCTCCGTCCCTCGCACATCATCATCTCGCCGGGCCCGCGGACGCCGCGCGAAGCCGGGGTGTCCGGCGAGGTCGTCCGCCGGCTTGGCGCGCGCACGCCGATCCTCGGCGTCTGTCTGGGTCACCAGTGCATCGGGGCGGCCTGGGGTGCCAAGGTCGTGCGCGCGCCGCGGCCGGTGCACGGGCACGTCTCCGGGATTCATCATGACGGCGCCGGAATCTTCGCCGGCCTCGACAATCCCTTCCCCGCCGCGCGCTATCATTCCCTCGTGATCGATCGCGCCACGCTGCCCGATGCGCTCAGGGTGACCGCCAGCACCGCCGACGGCGTGGTGATGGCGGTCCAGCACGCGCGCGACCCCGTGATCGGCCTCCAGTTTCATCCCGAGTCGGTGCTGAGCCGGCACGGCCACCTTCTGCTCGAACGCTTCCTCCGGATGCAGGTGCCATGATGCCAGCGCCGAACCCGTGCCGTGCCCTGCTCGCCTTTGCCGCGCTGTGCGCCGCCTGCACCGGGCCCCACGCGCCGGCGGACGACGGGCGGATCTACGTCTCGAACGAGGAATCCCAGACCCTCTCGGTGATCGACGCCGCGCACGACAGCGTCGTCGCGACGATCCCGGTCGGCACGCGGCCCCGGGGCGTGCACACGGGCCGCGGCGGCCGGGTGTTCGTGGCGCTGAGCGGCTCGCCGCGCTGTCCGCCCACGATGCCCGACGCCGAGTGCGACAGGCTGGTGGCGGACAAGTCGAAGGACGGCATTGCGGTGGTGAACGCGGCGACGGGGCGCGTCGAGCGGATCCTGCCCGGCGGTTCTGACCCCGAGAACTTCGCCGTGAGCGATGACGGGTCGCGGCTCTTCGTGTCCAACGAAGACGCCAACGCCGCCTCGATCGTGGACGTCGCATCGGGACGCATCGCTGCGACGGTGCCGGTGGGGCGCGAGCCCGAAGGCGTCGGGATCCGGCCCGGCGGCCGCGAAGTGTGGGTGACCGGCGAGACCGACCACGACGTGACGATCTTCGACGCCGGCTCGGGCCGCGTCACCGGCCACGTCGTGGTGGACCGGCGGCCGCGCGGCGTGGCCTTCTCCCCCGACGGACGCACGGCGTATGTGACTGCGGAGGTGGGCGGAACGCTCTCGATCGTGGATGCCGACACGCGGCGCGTGACCGACACGATTCCCTTCGGCCCGGGCGCGAAGCCGATGGGGATCGTCGTGAGCCCGGACGGCTCGCGGGTGTATGTCACCACCGGCCGCGGGGGGTCGCTCGTGTCGGTGGATCCGCGGGCGCGGCGCATCGTGGCCACGGTGGCGGTCGGGTCGCGCCCGTGGGGTGTCGCGCTGTCGGCGGACGGACGGCGGCTCTACACCGCCAACGGGCCGTCGGGAGACGTCACGGTGGTGGAGGCCGCGACGATGACGGTGCTTCGCCGGATTCCCGTCGGCAGGATGCCGTGGGGCGTCGCGATCGGACCGCGCTAGCTACGCGAACGGCCGGCGCGTGAGAACCGACTTGGGGCGGGAACGGGCGAGCGAGGCGTCCATCCCCCACCTCCGCCCCGCGCGGGCGAAGAAGAAGGCGCACATGAGCGCGAACAGGACGATGTGGAATCCCTGCTGCGTCGGCGACATCCACTGCACCGCCAGGCCGTAGGCCACCACGAGCACCAGTCCCACGAGCGACCCGAGCCCGGTGCAAAGCCCGAGCGTGAGCAGCACGCCGACCGTGACCTCGCCCCACGCCGTGAGGTGGGCAAAGAGCCGCGCATGGGGGAGCACCGTCGCGGTCAGGAAGTCATGGTACCACGCGATCGGGTTGCCGTCGGCCTGGCGTGCCACGAGCGCCGGCATGGTGCCGAGCCAGCGCGCCGACGTGTGCGGGAGCGGCGCGAACACGACCTTGGTGACCAGCGCCTTGGCGAAGTAGAGGCCCACCACGATCCTGAGGAGTGCCAGCCACTCCGCCGGATGGTCCATCCCGACCGACCGCGATCCGTAGGCCATCAGCGTGTCACTCCGAGCTCATGGAAGACGAAGCTCCAGGTGTCGGTCAGCTCGTCGAGAATCTTGGCGAGCGGCTTCCCGGCGCCGTGCCCCGCGCGCGCCTCGAGGCGAAGCAGGATCGGCCGTCCGGACGAGGTGGCCGCCTGCAGCCGGGCCGCCATCTTTCGCGCGTGCATCGGATCGACCCGCGTGTCGCTCTCGGCGGTGGCAAGGAGCACGGCGGGGTAGGCCGTCCCCTCCCGCACATGATGATAGGGCGAGTAGGCGCGCAGCCAGCGGAACTGATCCGGATCCTCCGGCGAGCCGTATTCGGGGATCCAGAGCTCCGCGATCAGGAACTGATGATAGCGCAGCATGTCGAGCAGAGGCACCTGCACGACCACGGCCCGGAAGAGATCCGGGCGCTGCGTGACGAGCGCTCCCGCGAGGAGTCCGCCGTTCGAGCCGCCGGCAAAGGCCAGGCGATCCGGCGCCGTGTAGCCCTGGCCGATCAGCCATTCCGCCGCGGCGATGCAGTCGTCGAAGGTGTTCTGCTTGGCGCCGAGCATGCCGCCCTGGTGCCAGCGCTCGCCGTACTCGCCGCCGCCGCGGAGGTTGGGCACCGCCAGCACGCCGCCCGCCTCGAGCCAGAGGAGGAGCGAGCGCGCAAAGGCCGGCGCCATGCTGATGTTGAACCCGCCGTAGCCCGTGAGGTAGACGGGATTCCGGCCGTCGAGCCGGATCCCGCGCGGCGCCACCACGAACATCGTCACCGGGGTGCCGTCCCGCGACGTGAAGGTGACCTGCCGGACGTCGAGCCGCGCGGGATCGACGTCGGCCTCGACGCGGCGCCAGATCGTCTGCGAGGCGGTCGCGGGGTCCAGCCGGTATACGGTGGGCGGGGTGGTGTACGACGAAAAGCCGTAGAAGAGCTCGTCGCCATCGGGCTCGGCGCCGAGTCCGAAGATGCTGCCGAGAGCGGGCAGCGCGACGTCACGCGCATCGGAGCCGTCCGGTGCGACGAGGACGAGTCGCGACGTGGCGCGCTCGAGCCAGGTGAGCGCGATGTGGCCGCGGGTCATCGTCACGCCTTCGAGCACCGCGTCGGGGTCGGGCGCGACGATCGTGGCCCACGCCGCGCGGTCCGGACGTGCCGGATCCGCGGCGTACAACCCCCAGGTCGGCCCCTCGACGTTGCTCCGGATGTACAGGCGCCCATGGGCGAAGTGTCCCTCGAACCCGGCGGGAAGATCCTCCACCACCGGGACCAGCGGTCCTCCGGCGGCGACGTTCTGGAGATACAGGTCCGTCTCGTCGAAGGTCCGCGCCACCGAGATGAGCAGCCAGCGCCCGTCGGGGGAGAGCGAGACGCCGGGCCACCAGGTCTTGTCGGCCGGCCGATGGACGAGGGTGTCGTCCGCGGGGTCGGTGCCCAGCCGGTGCAGGTAGACGGCGCGATGGTACTGCTCGTCGCCCTCGGGCACGGTGCCTGCCGCCGGATAGCGCGTGTAGTAGAAGCCGCTCGAGTCCGGGAGCCACGCCAGATCGGCCGCGCGGGTGTCGGGAATCCGCTCGGCCAGCGGCGCGAGCGTGTCGAGATCGAGCAGGTGCAGGACGCTCCGCTCGCTGCCGTCCTCCGACAGGCCGTACGCGAGGAAGCGGCCGTCCTGGCTCGGATAGTACCAGTCGAGTGCGGTGGTGCCGTCGGGATTCAGCGCATCGGGATCGACCGCGACGCGGTCCGGGCCATCCACGCCGTCGCGCACGAGCAGAAGCGGCTGGTTCCGGCGCCCTTCACGAAGCTGATAGAGGTAGCGGCCGCGCGCCGGCGTGGGAACACCCACCACGCCGATGGCGAGCAACGTGTCGAGCCGCTCGCGGATGCGGAGGCGATCGGGGATTGCGGCGAGGTAGCGCTCGGTGCGGGCGTTCTGTTCCCGCGTCCACTCGGCGACCGCCGGATCGTCGCCGTTCTCGAGCCACCGGTACGGGTCGGCGACCGGCTCGCCATGCAGGATGTCGACGACGTCCGAGACGGGCGTCCCGGTGCGGTCGGTCGCCAACGTCAGTCGCCGAGACTGATGCCGAGCTCGCGCGCGGTCATGACGGTGTCGCAGTCGAGCGGGACGTTGCGCGTGCGGCCGACCACGTCCTCGATCGGGATCCGCGTGATGGTCGGCCCGTTGAGCCCGACCATGCAGCCGAAGGCGCCGTCGGCGATGGCGCGCACGGCGGCCGCGCCGAAGCGAAGCGCCAGCAGGCGGTCGTACGTCGTGGGCGAGCCCCCGCGCTGGAGGTGGCCAAGGACGAGCGTACGCACCTCCTTGCCGGTCCGCTCGCCGATGGCGCGCGCGACCTGGCTGGCCATCCCCCCGAGGCGGTCCACCGTCCCCACGCCGCGGCGCTCCACCAGTGCCACGGCGCCATCCCTCGGCGCCGCCCCCTCCGCCACGACGACGATGCTGAAATGGCGGCCCGCCTCCTCGCGGCCCCGGATCTTCTCGCAGACCCGCTCGATGTCGAAGGGAATCTCGGGAATGAGGATGACGTCTGCGCTGCCCGAGATCCCACTGTTGAGCGCGATCCACCCGGCATGCCGCCCCATGAGCTCGACGACGATCACGCGATCGTGGCTCTCCGCCGTCGAGTGCAGGCGGTCGAGCGCCTCGGTCGCGGTGCCGACGGCGGTGTCGAACCCGAAGGTGCGCTGGGTGCCGAAGACGTCGTTGTCGATCGTCTTGGGCACGCAGACGACCGGCATCCCCTTCCGCGCCAGGTCGTGCGCGATCTGGAGACTGCCGTCGCCGCCGATCGAGACGAGGGCGTCGAAGCCGGAGGCGTGGAAGGCGGCGACCAGGTCGTCCGACCGGTCGCACTCGTATTCCGCGCCCGCCTCGTCGCGCCGCACGTACCGGAAGGGATTACCGCGATTGGTGGTGCCGAGGATGGTGCCGCCCACGTGGGTGATGCCGCGGACCTCGACCGGCCCGAGCGGGACGACGCCGTCGAAGCTGAGCAGCCCCTCGAAGCCGCGCTGGATGCCGTAGGAGCGCCAGCCGCGGTGATGGGCCGCCAGCACCACCGCCCGGATCACGGCATTGAGACCCGGCGCGTCACCCCCGCCGGTCGAGATCGCGATTCGCAGTCCTAGAATCCTTTCTCGCGCATGAGCGCCAGCACTTCGCCGGTCGCTGCATGCCGCCGCGCGGCACGCTTCGAGAAGATCAGCGTGTCGTCGGCCGTCACATCGAAGACGCCGCCCGAGGACGGGACCAGCTGGATCTCGGCGTCGGGGTAGGCCTCGCGCAGCTCAGCCGCCAGACCGGCGGCTCTGGGCTGGTAGCTTCAGACGACGCAGAACTGGATGCGCACGCGCATGAGTGCCGCCTTTCCGATGGGAGACGCATCTGCCGCGAATCGTAGTGCGGGCCGCGGACACTGCCAAGTGCGCGACTTGTCTCCCCGCCGGGCGGGGCGTATCTATTGGAGCCATGCGAACCTGCCACCGCCTCGTGCTCGCGCTCGGTGTCCTCGGACTGATCACGTCGCGCGCGGAGGCACAGCGCCGGCGGTATCTCATCGAGGTCAGTGCCGGCCCCGCCTACATGACCTTCGACGACGCCACCAACCTGCACTCCGCCTTCGGCGGTGCCGCGCGGGTGGGACTCTGGCTCCCGCTCAATCTCTCGGTCGAGGGCGAGGCGCTCCTCACGAGCCCGCGCACCACCGTGAACGGCTTCAACTGGACGGCACGCCTCTTTTCCGGATCACTGCTCGGCAACATCCCGGTGGGGCGCGCAAGCTCGGTCTTCCTGCGCGCCGGCTACGGCACCTCCCAGTACGACTCCGACCGGTGCGATTCGGGGATCTCCTTCGTGGACATCGGGCCGTGCGGCAGCACCCCGGTGGTGATCGGCGGGGTCGGCTTCCGCGCCGCGATTTCTCCGACGATCATGATCCGCGCCGAGGGTGGCATCAACCACAGCACGGCGAAGAGCCTCACCAACTTCGGGGGCGCGGTCGGCGTCAGTCTGATGCTCGGCAGCAAGGCCGCCACCGATCTCGACCACGACGGCGTGTACGACAAGAACGACCGCTGCGGGAACACCCCGCGCGGCGTGGTGGTGGATGTGCGCGGCTGCCCGACCGACACCGACCGCGACGGCGTGCCCGACGGGCTCGACCGCTGCCCGGCCACCGTGACCGGCACGGTGGTGGACGCCGCCGGCTGCCCGCGCGACAGCGACAAGGACGGCGTGGCCGACGGCCTCGACCGCTGCCCCAACACGCCGGCGGGCGCGGGAGTGGATGCGAGCGGCTGCCCCGTGGACAGCGACAAGGACGGTGTCTTCGACGGGCTCGACCGCTGCCTCGACACTCCCGTCGGCGCGACCGTGGACCAGCTCGGCTGCCCCGGCGACGAGGACAACGATGGCGTACCCGACGGGATCGACCGCTGTCCCCGAACGCCCATCGGACAGTCGGTCAACGCGTTCGGATGCCCGCCCTCGGTCGGCGTGCCGCCCGCGAGAGGCCAGGCCACCTCGGAGGGCGCGCCGCCGGCCGGCGTCACCGTGCTCCGCGGCGTCGACTTCGCGCCCGGCAGTGCGAGACTCGATCCGCGATCGTATCCGGTGCTCGACTCGCTCGCGGGCGTCCTCATCGCGACGCCGGGCCTGTCGGTCGAGATCGGAGGCCACACCGACAACACCGGCAACGCGGCCAGCAACCGCACGATCTCGCGCCTCCGCGCGGAGGCGGTCCGGAACTACCTGATCGCGCACAAGGTGCCGTTCACGCGGCTCGTGGCCAAGGGCTACGGCTCGAGCCAGCCGCTCACCAGCGATACCAGCGCCGCGGGCCGCAGCGCCAATCGGCGCGTCGAGGTCCGCCCGCTCCCGCCGCCCTCGGGCCAGTGAGGGCGGCGGCGGCCGCCGCGCTCCTGGCCGCCTGTCTGTCCGTCCCATCCCTGCCGGCACAGATGCCCTGGCAGCATGAAAAGCCGGCGGGCAGCCCGCACGCAGTCGCCTTTGCCAACGCCGAGCTCACCGAAAGCTCCGGCGTGGCCGCGAGCCGCCTCCAGCCCGGCGTGCTCTGGACCCACAACGACTCCGGCAACGACCCGGTGATCTACGCGACCGATACGCTGGGGCGGGACATCGGAAGCTTCGCCGTGACCGGGGCCATCAACGAGGATTGGGAAGCGATCTCCATCGGACCCTGCGGCACCATGCGACGCGAAAGCTGCCTCTTCATCGGCGACATCGGGGACAACGGCTCGCGCCGGCACGACATCACCATCTATCGCATCCCCGAGCCGCGCGTCGTCCCCGGCTCCGCCCGCAGACGGGCAACCGCCCGCGCCACGGCGCTTCGCGCGCGCTACCCGGACGGCCCGAGGGATGCGGAAGCAATGTTCGTCTCCTCGGCGGGGAACCTGTACATCCTGAACAAGGGCGGCGGCGCGATCCGGCTGTACGGCATCCCCGCGACGTCCTGGCGGAGTCGGCGCCCCATCACGCTTCGTGCACTCGGCAGGGTGCCGATCGTTCCCGAATCAGCGGCGCTGAGACTCGTGACTGATGCCTCGCTGTCACCCGATGGGGTGCACGTGGCCGTACGAACGTATCGCGAGGTCTTCTTCCTCCGGCTGGACCGGAACCGGCTCATTCCGGGCAACCCGCCGAGAGCCTGCGACACCTTCGGCATCCAGCTTCAGGGCGAGGGAGTCGCCTGGCTCGAGGCGGACCGGCTGGTGCTCACCGCCGAGCGGGCGTTCGTCCAGCCCGGATCGGTGGCCGTGGTTACCTGTCCCGCCAACTGACGATCACCTCGAATGGAATCGCGCATGCGTACCTTCCTGCTCCCGGCTGCGGCACTGTTGATCGCCGTCCCGACCCCTCTCGCTGCCCAGGGCAGGCCGGCAAGCCCGGCCACACTCGTCACTCGGGAGATCTCTCCGCGCGCCATCCGGGCGCACCTCGAATTCCTCGCGGATGACGCCCTCGAGGGCCGGGCACCGGGAACGCGCGGCGGGTTGATCGCAGCCAGCTACATCCGATCAGAGTTCGAGCGGATCGGCCTGCTCCCGGCAGGTGATAGTGACAGCTACTACCAGAAAGTTCCGATCATTTCACTCACGCCGAGTCCAACCCTTCGCGTCGTGAATGGGGGAAATCCCGGTGCCCTCCGCTTCCGGGATGATTTCGTGCTGTGGTCGATGCGGAACGATTCTCTGGTCCAGTTCGGCGGGGACGCTGTCTTCGTCGGCTACGGAATTGTTGCTCCGGAATACCATTGGGACGATTACCGGGGCATTGACGCAAAGGGGAAGATCGTCGTGGCGCTGGTGAACGATCCAGGCCTTCGCGACTCCACGATCTTTCGGGGAAAGATCCTTACCTATTACGGCCGCTGGACCTACAAGATCGAGGAGGCCGAGCGGCACGGAGCTGCCGGCATCATCCTCATCCACACGACCGAGAGCGCGACCTATCCCTGGAGCGCCGTCACGTCGTCGTGGACTGGAGCCCAGGTGCGGGTCGAGCGGCCGGCTGGAACGCTGAAGGTGGCCGGATGGGTCACGGACGAGGCGGCCAAGGCGCTCTTCCCATCCGGCACCGACCTGACAGCGACGATGCAGTCCGCTGCCACACGCCAGTTCAAGCCGATGGCGCTCGGCGTGCGCCTGGAGGGCGAAGTCCGGAGTTCCATCAGGAGATCAGAGACGTTCAACGTTGTCGGTCGTCTGCCTGGCGCAGGATCCCATGCCGACGAAGCCGTGATCATCGGCGCACACTACGACCACCTCGGAGTCGGAGCGCCCGTCAATGGCGACTCGATTTATAACGGCGCGCAGGACAACGCATCAGGCACGGCGGCAATGCTTGCTTCGGCAGAAGCGTTCCGCCAATCTGGCGTGCGGCCCGGAAGGTCGATTGTGTTCATCGCCTTCGCCGCTGAAGAATCGGGGCTTCTGGGCTCCACTGCCTATGCCGCCGCACCTACGATCCCGCTGAGGCAGATCGCCGCCGTCCTCAACATGGATGGCGTGAACCTCGCGGGCAGGACACGCGACATCTCCGCCCTCGGCCTCGACCAGTCGTCCCTCGCGCGCTCATTCACGGCCGCCGCAGCCGCGGAGGGCCTGCGCGTCATCGTAAATGAGGACGCCCTCATCAAGGGCAGCTTCTTTCGTTCCGACCACTTCCCGTTCGCGCGGGCCGGTGTGCCGGCCCTCTCCTTGGAGCTTGGACTGGATTTCGTCGGCCGGCCCAAGGGTTGGGGGCAGGAGCAGGTGGATGACTACACCGGGCACCGCTATCACCAGCCGAGCGATGAGGTACTGCCGTCGTTCAACTATGATGGAGCCGTTCAGCAGGTAAGGGTCATCGTTCGGACCGCCATGGCCGTGGCGGCCGCGCCGGCGCAGCCCACCTGGAACCCGACGTCCGAGTTCCGCGGCGCCGGGGAGAGCCGGATCAAGTAGCGCAAGGCAAGGGCCCATGATATCTTGCGCGCGTTTGTCGCGCCCACAGCCGACAAGGGGGCCCACCTGGAACTGCCCGCCCAGCACCGTATACCTATTTCCTGGCTCCTCGCCAACGGCGGGGAATCGATCCGCTTCCGTACCCTGGCCGAGCTGGCACCGGCCGGATCGGTGGATGCAACGATGCTGGAGGCCGCGCTTCAGGCGGTAACCCAGTCGAAGACGGCGCTCGCCGTCGTCAAGAAGCAGAAGGACACCGGCGTCTGGGGCGGCAACCTCCTGGGTCTGGCGCCGTCGGCGGCGCAGGGCATCAAGGACGTCGGCACCATCCCGCAGTACCGGCGGCTGCTCCAGCTGGCGTGGCCCCGCGGGACGCGCCCGTTCAAGCTGGCCGACCGGCTCCTCTTCCGGCTCCTCTCACGGGACGAGGACCCGGCCCTGCTCTTCGAGTTCCAGAAGCTCGTGAAGTCGGAGCCGGCCGCCGAGCCCTGGGCGCGAGAGGTGATCCGCGAAGCCGCGAGCGGCGCTCTGGCCGAGGCGGGCTACGCGGAGGATCCTCGACTCCGGGGCGCGGGCCACAAGATCGCGAACGCGGTCTCCCAGTTCCTCCGGAGCCCGCTCGCCGAGAAGCCGTTCGTCAAGGCCGGCAAGCAGATCGCGCTGCACCCCGACGCCCATCCGCCGAGCTGGTATTCGGTGGCGATGCTCGCGATGATGCCGAATCTGAGGCGGGAGCGGGCGGGATTCACCGAACGGCTGGGTCACTACCTGGCGCAGCCGGCCCCCAAGAAGTCGTTCGTGATCGGGGTCGGGAAGAAGACGGTGAGGCCGCAGCATCTCCTGCTGGGGGACCCGATCGAGGCCGATTCGAAGGGCTGTCCGAAGGACATCCCCATCGCGCTGCACTACATCGAGCTCCTGGCCCGGCTGGGCGCGCTCCAGTGGGCGCCGGTCGCCACCAAGGTGCTCGGCTGGCTGCTCCACGACTGCGACGACCACGGCGTCTGGCGGCCGAAGAACCTCCGGTCCATGCCCAAGGCCACCAACCGGATCAGCTATCATTACTTCCCGCTCCACGCGGATGCGAAGACGGTGGAGAGCCGGGAGGCGGACGTAACGTTCCGGCTCGCGCTCATCGCGCGGCTGCTGGGCTGGGAGCTCGAGTACCGCTGAACCGAAGCTGCTTGCTTTCGCGGGGACAGTAGCACAGACTACGACCATGCCTCGCCTCGACCTCACCCCCTTCGGGTTCACGCCGACCGAGAGTCTCGTGTACGAGGTTCTGCTGACGGTCGGGCCCGGGACGGGATACAGCATCGCACGAAGTGCCGGGCTGGCTCGGGCCAATGCGTACAGCGCGCTGGAAGGGCTGGTGACCAAGGGGGCGGCTCGCGCCGATGCGGGCCGCCCCCGCCGTTTTCGTCCCGAGGCGCCCACCGCGCTGATCGCCCGGATCACCAACGATCAGACGGCGGCGCTCGATCGCCTGGGGGACGACCTCAGCTCGCTTGCGGCGCCCGCATCCCCCACCCTCCTCGAGATCGACTCGCCCCGCGCCGCGCTCCAGTTGCTCTCGCACGAGATCGCGCGGGTCCGGAGCTCGCTCTCGCTCCTGGCTCCGGGCGACGCGTACCCGGTGCTGGCACCGGCGCTCCGCCGGCCCGCGACCGGCGGGCTGGCCCTCGAGCTCTATTCGATCGATGACGTGGATCTCGGCTTCGCGGCGGTCGAACGGGTGGCGGAAGGGGCTGTATCATGGCCTGGCGCCCCGCTGGTGGCAGTCCTGGACGACCGGAGCGCGGTGATTGCCGGGCGGAGCGGCGCCGAGGTGGCCGGCCACTGGAGCACCGCGCCCGTGTTCGTGGCGACGGCGCGGGCGGTCCTCGGCGCGTTCGGGGCGGGCGGGAAGCGCTAGCGGACCGCCGCCAGCTCGGGCTCCTCGACCGGCTCGGAGTAGGAAAGCCGGCCTTCGCTGAACGACCCGCGGAGGGTGAGCGCGAGCACCTCCCCGAGATCCTGCACCAGCGACACCTTGAGCGTGTCGCGTACCTCCTTCGGCAGGTCCTCCAGATCGGGCTCGTTGTCCCGCGGCAGAATGATCGCCGAAATCCCCGCCCGCACGGCACCCAGCACCTTCTCCTTCACGCCCCCGATCGGGAGGACGCGGCCCCGGAGCGTGATCTCGCCCGTCATGGCGACATCGTGGCGCGCGGGCCGTCCCGCCAGCGCGGAGACGACCGCGGTCGCCATGGTGACGCCGGCCGACGGCCCGTCCTTCGGGATGGCGCCCGCGGGAACGTGGATGTGGACGTCGCGGTCGAACATTTCGTCGGGAATCTGCAGCGCGGCCGCGTGCGAGCGCGCATAGGTCCACGCGGCCCGGGCGGACTCCTTCATCACGTCGCCCAGCTGGCCGGTGAGCACCAGCTCGCCCTTGCCGCGCATGGTGGAGGCCTCGACGAACATGATGTCGCCGCCGGTCGGCGTGTAGTACATCCCGGTCGCCACACCCACCTCGTCGGCGCGCGCCATCTTCTCCGGATGCACCTTGGGCCGGCCCAGGAGGTCGTCGACCGCCGCGCGATCGACGGCGGTGCGCTCGACCTCCTTCGCCGCGATCTTCCGCGCCACCTTCCGCGCGAGGCGGCCGATCTCGCGCTCGAGCTGGCGCACACCGGACTCGCGGGTGTAGCCGGTGATGATCTCGCTCAGCGCGTCGTCGGTGATCTCGAGCTGCTCCGCGGTGACGCCGTTCTCGTGGTACTGGCGCGGGATGAGATACTGCCGTGCGATCTGCCGCTTCTCCCGCTCGGTGTAGCCCGCGAAGTCCACCACCTCCATGCGGTCGAGCAGCGGCGCCGGAATGTTCTGGATGAAGTTCGCGGTCGCGATGAAGAGCACTTCGCTCAGGTCGAACGGCACGCCCAGGTAGTGGTCGACGAAGCTGTCGTTCTGCGCGGGGTCGAGCACCTCGAGCAGCGCGCTCGCCGGATCGCCCTGGAAGGAGACGCCGAGCTTGTCGACCTCGTCGAGGAGGAAGACGGGATTCTTGGCACCCGCCTGCTTCATCCCCTGGATGATGCGGCCCGGCATGGCGCCGACGTAGGTGCGGCGGTGGCCGCGGATGTCGGCCTCGTCGCGCGCGCCGCCGAGGGAGATGCGAACGTACTTCCGCCCCATCGCGCGCGCGATCGACCGCGCGATGGAAGTCTTGCCGACGCCCGGCGGGCCCACGAAGAGAAGGATCGGGCCCTTCGCGCCCTTGTCATCGTCGTTGCCGAGCCCGGGCTTGTTGGGCTCCGGCACGGTGGCGGTCGCGACGGGCGTGTCGGTGGACTCACCGGAATCGGGATCCACGATCCGCTCGGGCGCCGCGTCGGGCCGCGTGCCGTCGGAGCCCGGCGCCGCCTCGTGCGCGGCGCGCTCCCGGGCATCGGCCTCGGTGCGGAGCTGGCGGACAGCCAGGAATTCGAGCACGCGGTCCTTCACGTCGCCCAGGGCGTAGTGATCCTCCTCGAGGATGCGCGCGGCCTCGGCGAGGTCGAGGTGCTCGGGCGAGCGGATGTCCCAGGGCAGCTCCGCGATGTTCTCGAGGTAGGTGCGCACCACCTGTGACTCCATCGACTCGCGGCCGATGCGGCTCAGCCGCGCGAGCTCGCGGTCCACTTCCTTCCGCGCCTCGGGCGGCAGATTGAGGGCTTCGAGCTTGGCGCGGAGCTCGTCGCCGTCGTCGCCCGATTCGTCCTCGCCCAGCTCGCGGCGGATGGTCTTGAGCTGCTCGCGGAGGAACATCTCGCGCTGCCGCTCGCCCAGCTCCTCCTGCACCTGCGACTTGATGTCCTCCTGCGCGTCGAGCACGCCGATCTGACGCTGCACATGGACCAGCACGCGGCGGAGCCGCTCCTCGACGGAGAGGGTCTCCAGGAGGGCCTGCCGCTGGCTCGGCGTGATGTCGATGTAGCCGGCGACGAGATCGGCGAAGCGACCCGGCTCATTCACGCCGGCGAGCACCTGATTGACCACTTCCTCGGGAAGGCCCGACTTCTGGCCCAGCTCGGCCGCCCGCGCCCGCGCCTCACGGTGGAGCGCCACGAACGCCGGGTCGTCGAGGTTGATCGGCGACATCTCCTCCGCCTCGCGCACGACGGCCTGGAGGTAGCCGTCCTTCTCGGTGTAGTGGATGGCGATCCCGCGGTGCTCGCCGTGCAGCAGGAGCTGCATGCCGGCGAGGCCGCGCTGCAGCTGGCCGATGCGGGCGACGGTGCCGATGGTGTAGAGGGTCTCGGGCGTGACGTTGTCGACGTTCTCCCGCTGCGAGACGGCGAAGACCAGCTTCTCCGGCGTGGCGAGCGCGGCCTCGATGGCGCGGAGCGTGGCGGGACGGCCGGCGCCGATCGGCGCGGTGACGCCGGGAAACAGGACCACCTCGCGGAGCGGCAGGACGGGCAGCATCAGTCGTTCGGACATCAGGACTCCTTCAGCTCCCGAATGCGGAGCGCGTGGATCAGGTCAACGCGAATCGGCGTGTCCCTTGCACCGGCCGTGCCGCGATATCATGCCGAAAGAGACGCCCTTGCCCGCGGCCGGGCGCGGGAATGACGCGCGCTGCCCGGCACTCTGCCAATATGGCCCCGCTGCGTCCCACCCTGAATCGAATGTTGCCCAAGCCGCGCGGCAAGCGCAAATTGGTGCAATGACCGATCCCGCCGATCAGCCGCTCGCCGCCCGCCTGGGCGAGGCACTGGGTGATGCTTATACGATCGAGGGCGAGATCGGACGCGGCGGCATGGGGGTCGTCTACCGAGCCCGCGATGAACGGCTGCAGCGGCGCGTGGCGATCAAGGTGCTGCCGCCCGAGCTCGCCTTCCAGCAGGACATCCGCCAGCGCTTCACCCGCGAGGCGCAGACGGCGGCGAAGCTCTCCCATCCGCACATCGTCCCGATCCACACCGTCGGCGAGGGCCAGGGACTCGTCTACTTCGTCATGGGCTACGTGGACGGCGAGAGCGTGGGCGGCCGGATCAAGCGCCGGGGCCGCCTGCCGGTCGAGGAAGTGCGGCGCGTCATGAAGGAGACGGCGGACGCGCTGAGCGCCGCCCACAACCTCTCCATCATCCATCGCGACATCAAGCCGGACAACATTCTGCTCGAGGGCACGCGCGGGCGGGTGATGGTGACCGACTTCGGCATCGCCAAGGCGCTGTCGTCGAGCTCGGGCGCCACCCTCACGGGCGTGGGCGTGGCGATCGGCACACCGTCGTTCATGAGCCCCGAGCAGGCCGCGGGCGAGCGCGAGATCGACGGCCGCTCCGATCTCTACAGCCTCGGCATCGTCGCGTATCAGATGCTGAGCGGCGAGCTGCCCTTCTCCGCGCCGACGGTGGCCGGCATCCTCATGAAGCAGATCACGGAGCCCGCCCCCGACATCCGGGAGGCACGCCCCGACGTGCCCGAGGATCTGGCACTCGCCGTGGCGCGCTGCCTCGAGAAGGATCCCGAGAATCGGTGGCCGAGCGCGGACTCGCTGCGCCGCTCGCTGGAGAACCGCGTCGTGACCGGGTACCAGCCGACCGGGCTCGGCTGGAAGGCCGGCCGGGCGCCGGCGGGCGGGGCGGGTGGGCGGCCGGCGACCGGTGCGCGCCGCCCGGTGCGCGAGGCCGGGCGGCCGGCGGCGGGATCGCGGCCGCCGGTGAGCCCGCGCCCGCTGCCGGCGCCGCGCGGCGCCTTCGACCGGCTCGACCGGCTGGAGCGCGCGCGGCGGTGGGAGCCCCGGCGGACCGGCGGCGACACGCCGCTCCCCGACACGGGGGAGCCGAAGATCGTCCAGAAGGTCCGGGCGCAGTTCGCGCGCTGGGCCGCTGTCACGGGCGGCTGCTTCCTGATCAACGTGGCGGGCGGCGGAATCGAGCACCCGTGGTTCATCTTCCCCGCGGCCGCGATGGGCTTCGGGCTGCTCAACAACTACGCGAAGCTCTGGCAGGCGGGATACACCTGGCGGGACGTCCTGAGCCGCCCGCCGGCGCACGACGCGATCCAGGCGGGAACGGTCGGCAAGGGCGGGAAGCTCCCGAAGGTGCTGCCGCCGCCCAAGCCGGACGAGTTCGGCGCGCAGTACGCCACCGTGCTGCAGGTCCATGGCGACCGCGCCGCCATCGTCAAGGCGCTGGATCGTCTGGACCCCTCCGAGCGCAAGCAGCTCCCGGGCGAGATCCAGGAGACGGCCGACGGGCTCTACAACAAGGCGATCGATCTGGCCCGCACGCTGCATTCGCTCGACAGCGAGACCAACGCCGACGCGCTGATGCGGCTGGATGAGCGGATCGCCGCGCTCAACCGCGAGCCGGATGACGCGGAGCGCGCGCGGCGGCTCAACCTCCTCGAGCGCCAGCGCGCGACCTATGCGGAGCTGCTCACGCGGCGCGGCCAGGTGGCCACCCGCCTCGACGAGTGCGTCCTCGCCATGCAGAACATGCGGCTCGACCTGATGCGGCTCCGGTCCGCCGGCATCGCCAACGTCCTCGGCGACCTCACCATGGCGACCCAGCAGGCCCGGGCGCTCTCGCGCGACGTGGACCACGCCATCAGCGCCGCGGCGGAAATCCGGGAGGCACTCGGGTAAAGCAGACGCGGCGGGCGCCTGGCGCCCGCCGCCCCGTTTCCTGCCCTGCCAGGCGCTACTGCTACGGCGCCTCTACCGCATCGAATTCCCCCGTCACCACTGCGTGCTTGATGCTGTTGCTCGCCTGGTCAAAACAGTCGACATTCGCGGTGAAAGTCCCG
>JAICUF010000221.1 GCA_025935995.1 Gemmatimonadales bacterium | reverse complement strand
TGGATGGGTCGTGGTGTCGGGTGTCGTCTCGGCCGCGGCGGCACCGGGCCGCTCGGCCAGCGTGAACGTGCCGAAGCCGCGCGCGTCGAGCGCGAGGCCGGCGCGGGTGGCGCCGTTCCGGTCGGCAAAGGCGAGCGACGACGCGCCGTCGCCGGCCAGGCCGAGCACGGCGCGGCTCCGGCCGGCGCCGTCGGCAAAGACGAGCGTCGTGGTCTGGTCGGGGAGGAGGCCCAGCACCGCGCGGGCGTTCCCGAGGGTATCGGAGACCGTAAGCCCCGACGAGCCGTCCTTGAGCACTGTCATGGTCACGCCCGCCTTCCCGCGCGCATCCTGCACGGTGAAGCGGAGCGAGCCGTCGGCGGCGACGCCCCAGGCGCCGCGCACGTGGCCGTCGGCGTCGCGCACCACGAAGCTCCGCGACGCGATCTCGCGCGCCACCGTGCCGGGGAGCCCGCGCCGCGCGCCCACCACCACGAGCGCGATGCCGAGCCCGAGCACCGCCGCGAGGCCGATGATGGTCCAGAGCGAGAGGCGCCGGAGCCGCTGGTTCTCCAGCTCCAGCTCCGCCATCCGGTTGCTCAGCGCTTCGAGGTCGCCGGAGACTGCCGTCGGATCGCTCATCGGGCCTCCCGCGCCGGCGGCCGGTGCGAGGTATCGAGGAAGTAGGAGTGGCAGGCCCGCTCGAGGAGATCCACCGTGAGCGCGGGCGGGACGGCCAGGAACTTGGCGATATCGAGCACGTGGTCGGTCAGGTCGCGCGGATGGCACGAGCGGGGCGAGAGGCCGAGCCGCCCGTAGTACTCGCGGTAGATGAACTCGAGCGCCGACCCGTCGAAGGCGATCCCCCGCGCCGCGCAGCAGCGGCGGAAGATCTCCTCGTACTCGGCGCGGTCGGGATCCTCGACCTGCACCTTGTAGTGGATCCGGCGGAGGAAGGCCTCCTCCACCAGCGCCTTGGGGTCGAGGTTGGTGGCGAAGATGACGAGACAGTCGAACGGCACCGAGAACTTGGCGCCGGTGTGGAGCGTGAGATAGTCCTCGCGGCGCTCGAGCGGCACGATCCACCGGTTGAGCAGGTCGCGCGGCGGCACCCGCTGGCGGCCGAAGTCGTCGATGATGAGGACGCCGCCGTTCGCCTTCACCTGGAACGGCGCCTGGTAGAGCTTGGTGTACGAGTCGTACTGGAGGTCGAGCTGGTCGAGCGTCAGCTCGCCGCCGGCGAGCACCACGGGGCGCTGCACGCGGGCGTAGCGGCGGTCGGTCGCGCCGCTGTCGAGCCAGAGCGCTTCCATCGGATCGTCGCTCGCGGCGGTACCGGAGGCGCTCCGGTGGTAGGTCGGGTCCACCAGCACCATGATCTCGCCGTCGAGCTCGACGGCGAACGGCAGGTACAGCTCCCCGCCCAGCAGCTTCGCGATCGTCTCGGCGATGAGCGTCTTGCCGTTCCCGGCCTCGCCGAAGAGGAAGAGCGACTTGGCCGAATTGATGGCGGGGCCCAGCACGTCGAGCATCTCGTCGTCGATGACGATGTCGCCGAAGCCCTGACGCAGCTT
>JAICUF010000004.1 GCA_025935995.1 Gemmatimonadales bacterium | reverse complement strand
GGACCGATCGGCGTGGCCGAGCACCTGGCGCCGTTTCTCCCCGGCCATCCCGTGGTGGACCTGGGCTACACCGCGCCGAGCGGCGCCGTATCCGCCGCGCCCTGGGGAAGCCCGCTCGTGCTGCCGATCTCGTGGGCCTACATCACGCTCATGGGAAGCGAAGGGCTCACCGACGCGACCAGGGTGGCGATCCTCAACGCGAACTACATCGCCCGGCGGCTCGAGGGGCACTTCGAGCTGCTCTACAGCGGCGCCAACGGGCTCATCGCGCACGAGTGCATCATCGACACCCGGCCCTTCAAGGCGAGCGCCGGCATCGAGGTCGAGGACATCGCCAAGCGGCTGATCGACTACGGGTTCCATCCGCCAACGGTGTCCTTCCCGGTGGCGGGCACCCTCATGGTCGAGCCGACCGAAAGCGAATCGAAGGAGGAGCTCGACCGGTTCTGCGACGCGATGATCGGGATTCGGGAGGAGATCCGCGCCGTCGAGGCCGGCATCCTGCCCCGCGAGGACAATCCGCTCGTGAACGCGCCGCACACCCTCGAGGACGTGGCCGCCGACGAGTGGACCCATCCCTACGGCCGCGAGCAGGCCGCGTTCCCGTCGCCCGCCAACCGCATCCACAAGGTGTGGCCGACGGTGGGACGGATCGACAGCGCCTACGGCGACCGGAACCTGGTCTGCACCTGCGTCGGGATGGAGGCGTATTGATTGGCGGTGGAGTGGCGCTGGTGGCCTGACGATCAGGCCCGGACCGGCTCCGCCAACATGGCGATCGACCAGGCCCTCCTCGAGCTCGCCGGCGAGGAGGGTCTGGCCGTTCTCCGGACCTACCGCTGGGACCCCCACACCCTGTCCTTCGGGCGGAACGAGCCCGCGGCGCGCCGCTACGACCGCGCGGCCATCGCGCGCGAGGGCGTGCCGGTCGTCCGGCGGCCCACCGGCGGCCGCGCCGTCTGGCATGCCCGCGAGCTGACGTACGCCGTGGCCGCGCCCGCGGATCGGTTCGGCTCACTCGCCACGGCGTACGCCGCGATCCACCGGACCCTGGCCCGCGCTCTGCGCGAGCTGGGCGCCGATGCCTCGCTCGCCGCCGAACGCGGCGCGGCGGCGCTCGACGCGGGAGCGTGCTTCGCGAGTCCGGCGGGCGGCGAGGTGCTGGTGGGCGGGCGGAAGGTCGTCGGGAGCGCGCAGGTGCGGCACGCCGGCGCCATGCTGCAGCACGGCTCGGTGCTCCTGGACGACGATCAGTCGCGACTCGCTGCGCTCACGCTCGGCACCGCGCCGGCGGGCGGCGAAATTCCCCTCAATCGCGTGCTCGATCACGCGGTCGCATTCGCTGATGTGGGAGCGGCAATCGCCGCCGCGGCAGCGCGCGACTGGATCGGTGACTGGTCGCCGCTCGGCGACCCCGCCGGGGTGCTCGCGCGTGCCGATCGCCACCTCGAGCGGTTCGCGTCCGACGATTGGACCTGGCGCCGCTGATCGCTACATTGACGAGTTCCCTTCACAGCCCCAGCGTCAGGAGCGCCGATGCGGCGGACGCACCTTCTCGCCTGTCTGATCGTTGTCCTGGTCCCGGCATGCACCCCCGAGCGCCCGGCCGGCCCGAGCAGCGTCGTCCTTGCCGTGGGCGAGCAGTCGCAGGTGCCGGTGCCGGTCCTCAAGGCGACGCGGAACCGCGTCGCGGACAATGACGTCGCCGACCTCCTCTTCCTGAGACTGGCCGACCTCAAGCCGGGCGGCGCCACCTCCGGCGAGAGCGGCTTCGAGCCCTCGCTCGCCAGCGGCTGGACCCGGCGTGATTCCGTCACCCTCGCGTTCGACCTCGATCGCCGCGCGCGCTGGCACGACGGGCAGCCGGTCACCGCGCGCGACGTCGTCTTCACCTTCGCGCTCGCGCGGGACAGCGCCGTCTCCCCCACCCTCGCGGGACTCCTCGCCCGCATCGACTCGGTGTACGCCGAGGGCGACTCGCGCGTGGTGGTGCACTACCGGCAGCCGTATGCCGAACAGTTCTATGACGCGGTCTTTCAGGTGCAGCCGCTGCCGGCGCACCTCCTGGCAGCCGTCGGCCGCGACAGCCTGGCGCGCGCCTCGTTCGTCCAGCATCCGGTAGGCGACGGGCCGTATCGCTGGGTGCGCTCCGACGGCACCAGCATGATCGAGCTCGCCGCCAACGACGATTTCTTCCTCGGCCGTCCCCACATCGACCGCGTGATCATCCGGGCCGCCGGCGACGCCGACGCGCGACTCAACATGCTCCTGAGCGGCGAGGCCGATGTGCTGACCTCCGTCGTGCCGCCGCTCGCCAACGGCGATCGCGTCACCTCCACCGGCCGGCTCCGGCTGGTCGGCGTGCCGTCGACCTCGATCGGTTACCTGCTCTTCAACACCCGGAATCCCGCCGATACTGCGCGGCCGCATCCGATCCTGTCCGACGTGCGCGTCCGCCGCGCGATCGGCCTCGCCCTCGATCGACCGTCGATCGTCCGCGCGGTGCTCGGCCCCTACGGCGTGGTGCCGTACGGGCCCGTGTCGTCGCTCCTCTGGGTGTCCCGCCTCACGCCGGCCCCCGCGCCGCGCGACCTCGACCAGGCGCGCCGCCTCCTCGCCGCCGCCGGCTGGAGCGACGCCGACGGCGACGGCATCCTCGACCGGCACGGGAAGCCGCTCAGGCTGTCGATCAACGTTCCCGCGCCGAGTGCCGCCCGGAAGGCGATGGCCGCGCTGGTGCAGGAGCAGCTGCGGCAGGCCGGCATCCAGGCGGACCTGCTCCTCCTCGAGGGGCCGGTCCACGGCGAGCGCCGGAACGCCGGGCGGTTCGACATCGATTTCTCCGGCGCGACGCAGGATCCGACGCCGGCCGGGCTCACGCAGAGCTGGTCGTGCCGCGGCGGGTCGAACGTCGCCCGCTACTGCGATCCCGCGGTGGATTCGACGCTCACGCGCGCGATCACCTCGGTCGTTCCGGCCGACAGCCTCTGGCGAACCGGAATCGAGCGGATCGAAGCCGACGCGCCGGCCGTGTTCATGTACTCGCCCGTCACGGTCTACGGCGTGAGCACGCGGCTGCACGACGTGGACATCCGGCCCGACGCGCCGTGGAGCCGCGTCTGGCGCTGGACCGCCGCGGCCGACGCCGCCCGGCCCGATTCCGCCGGCCGCTGAGCCGATGGGGCGCTGGCTCGCCGCCAGGGTGGCGCATGCGATCGTCACCCTCGCCGTCGCGGCGACGCTCCTCTTCTTCCTCATGCGGATCGTCCCCGGCGATCCGCTCTCCCGCCTCAGCGATGACCGCCCCATCTCCCCGCGCGAGATCGCGCGGCTCCGCGAACGCTACGGGCTCGACCAGCCGCTCGGCCGGCAGTACGCGGCGTTCCTGAGCGGCACCGCTCGCGGCGACCTCGGCGTCTCGATCGAATTCGGCCGCCCCGTCACGCGCCTCATCGCCGAGCGCCTGCCGGCGACGCTGCTTCTCGGCGGCACCGTCCTGCTCCTCAACTTCACGCTGGGGCTCTGGCTCGGCGTGCGCCAGGCGGTCCGGCGCGGCGGAGCGACCGACCGCTGGCTCGAGATCGCGTCGCTCGCAGGATACTCGGTTCCGTCCTTCTGGCTCGGCCTGCTGCTCGCCTGGCTCGCGGCCACGCGGTGGCGGATCCTTCCCTCGGGCGGAATGCATGACGTGCTGCTCGGTCCCGACGCCGGGATGGTCCCGGTGACGATCGATGTCCTCCGGCATCTCGTCCTGCCGGCCCTCACGCTCTCGCTCGTGAGCATCGCGGCGACCATGCGCTACCAGCGCACCGCGATGCTCGAGGCCCTCGCCCTGCCCTTCGTGCAGACCGCGCGCGCCAAGGGCATCGCGGAGCGGCGCGTCGTGTGGCATCACGCCTGGCGGAACGCGCTCTTTCCGGTGATCACGCTGTTCGGGCTGTGGCTTCCGATTCTCGTCACCGGCTCGGTCTTCGTCGAGCAGGTCTTCGCCTGGCCCGGGCTCGGAAGCCTGGCCGCCGGCGCCGTCGGTGGGCGCGACTATCCGCTGCTCATGGGAACGGCGCTCCTCGCGAGCGCGCTGGTCGTCGCGGGCGGGCTCATCGCCGATCTGCTCTACGCCCTCCTCGATCCCCGCGTGCGGCACGCATGAGCCCCGCCGGCGCGCTGCTCCGTGCGGTCTGGCGACGTATGTCCGGGCGGATCGGCGTCGTCGTGCTCGCCGCAATGATCACGGGAGCCGTTGCCGGCCCGTTCGTGCTGCCGAGCCCGATCGCGCAGCCCGACATCGAGCACGGAGGCCGGCCTCCGAGTCTCGCGCATCCGATGGGCACCGATCAGCTGAGCCGGGATGTGCTGGCGCGCGTCGCCGGCGGTGCGCGGGTCTCGCTCTCGGTGGCGGCGATCGCGGTCGCGATGTCGATCGGCGTCGGCGCGCTGGTGGGACTCTTCGCGGGCTACAAGGGCGGCGCGGTCGACGCGGTGGCGATGCGACTGGTGGATGCGGCCCTCGCCATCCCGCGGCTCTTCCTCCTCCTGCTGCTCCTGGCGCTCTGGGAGCGGATCCCGCTCGTCGTCTTCATCGTGGCCGTGGGAGCGACGGGCTGGTTCGGCACCAGCCGGCTCGTGCGCGGCGAGGTGCTCCGGCTCCGGGAGAGCGAGTACGTCGCGGCCGCACGCGCCCTCGGCGGCGGCGGCGGGCGGATTATGTTTCGCCACCTGCTGCCGAACGCGATCGGCCCGCTGCTCGTCGCGGCGACGCTCGGCGTGGGCGACGTGATCCTGCTCGAAGCCGGTCTTTCGTTTCTGGGACTCGGGATCCAGCCGCCGACGCCGTCGTGGGGCGGCATGATCTTCGACGCCCGGGAGGTGCTGGTCACCGCGCCGTGGGCGAGTGTCTTCCCTGCGCTGGCCATCACCCTCACCGTCCTCGCGGCGAACCTCATCGGCGACGCGCTGCGCGACGCCGCCGACCCCCGGAGCGCATGACGCCACTGCTCGAGGTGCGCGATCTCAGGATCTCCTTCCCCACCGGCGGCGGGCGCATCACGCCGGTGGACGGCGTGAGCTTCGCCCTCGAGCGCGGGCGTACGCTCGCTCTGGTGGGCGAGTCGGGCTGCGGGAAGAGCCTCACCAGTCTCGCCGTCCTCCAGCTCGTGCCGGCGCCCGGCGTCATCGACCCGTCGAGCCGCATCCGCCTGGGCGACACCGACCTGCTCGCGCTCCGCGGTGAGGCGCTGCGCGAGGTGCGGGGACGGCGCATCGGGATGATTTTCCAGGATCCGATGACGAGCCTCAATCCCGTCTTCACCGTCGGCGACCAGATCGCCGAGGGGATCCTGGCGCATTTCGACGTCCCGCGCCGCGAGGCGATGGCGCGCGCCGAGCGGCTGGTCGGCGAAGTGGGCATCGGCGACGCGAAGGCCCGGCTGACCGCGTATCCGCATCAGCTGAGCGGCGGGATGCGCCAGCGCGTGATGATCGCGATCGCCCTCGCCGCGGAGCCCGAGATCCTGATCGCCGACGAGCCCACGACGGCGCTCGACGTGACGGTGCAGGCGCAGATCCTCGAGGTGCTCGACGGGCTCCGCGAATCGCGCGGCATGGCGGTGCTCCTCATCACGCACGACCTCGGGATCGTCGCCGGCCGCGCCGACCGCGTAGCGGTGATGTACGCCGGGCAGATCGTCGAGGAGGCACCGACGGCCGAGCTCTTCGAGCGGCCCTCGCATCCCTACACGCAGGGGCTCTTCGCTTCGGTGCCGCGGCTCGAGGGGCCGCTCTCGCGACTCACGCCCATCCGGGGCACCGTCCCCCCGCCGACCGCGTGGCCCGCCGGCTGCCGTTTCCGGCCGCGGTGTCCCATCGTGCATCCGCGAAGCGAGACGATGCCGCCGCTCCTCGACGTCGGCCCCGACCACCGCATGCGCTGCTGGCTCGCCGAGGGCGAGACGTGACCGCGGAGCCGCTGCTCCAGGTTCGCGATTTGGTGAAGTACTACCACGCCGGCGGCCTCCTCGCGGCACGGAAGCCGCCGGTGCGGGCGGTGGACGGCGTCTCCTTCGAGATCGGCCGCGGTGAGACGCTCGCGCTCGTGGGCGAGTCGGGCTGCGGCAAGAGCTCGGTGGGCCGGACGATCCTCCGCCTGCAGGAACCCACGTCGGGCGAGGCGGTCTTCGAGGGCCAGGACGTCTTCCGCCTGGGCCGTGAGCCGCTCCGCGCGCTCCGGCGGCGCATGCAGATCATCTTCCAGGATCCGTACGGCTCGCTCAACCCGCGGATGACGGTGGGCGCGGCGGTGGCGGAGGGGATGCAGATCCATCGCCTGGCGTCGGGCGCCGAGCTCGAGCGGCGGGTCGCGGCGCTGCTCGAGGAGGTGGGGCTCGACCCGAGCTACGCCCGACGCTATCCCCACGAGTTCTCCGGCGGCCAGCGCCAGCGCATCGGGATCGCGCGCGCACTCGCGGTCGAGCCCGTCTTCATCGTGTGCGACGAGCCGGTGTCCGCGCTCGACGTCTCGGTGCAGGCCCAGGTGCTCAACCTGCTCGCCGATCTGCAGCGCCAGCGCGGCCTGTCGTACCTGTTCATCGCCCACGACCTCGCCGTCGTGCGGCAGATCGCGCAGCGGATCGCCGTGATGTACCTGGGCCGCATCGTCGAGACCGGGCCGACCGAGGCCCTGCTGGCCGACCCCCGGCACCCCTACACCCAGGCGCTCCTCTCGGCCGTGCCGGAGCCCGACCCCGGTGCCCAGCGGCGCCGCATCGTCCTGCACGGCGACCTACCAAGTCCCTCGAATCCGCCGCCGGGCTGCCCGTTCCACACCCGCTGCTTCCATCCGCTTCGGAACGAGCGCTGTCGCACCGAAGTCCCGCCCCTCCGGCCCATCACGGGAACCCTGGCCGCCTGCCACTACGCCGAAGTCTCGGCCGTGGAGGCGATCGAGGCGGCTCCGTGACCCCACTCACCGCCCCTCCCCGGCGATCCTCCCATCTTGAGCCACTCGCGCACTGCCGCGAGTCAACCGAAACGGGAGTGATCCATGACCGACCGCAAGGATCTCAAGGCCGAAGGCACCAGGAACCGTGTCGCGGGCGCCGCGAAGGAGCTCGAGGGCAAGGCACGGGCCGCCGTCGGCGATGCCACGGACAACGGGAGCCAGCATATCAAGGGGCTGGGCCAGCAGGCGAAGGGCAAGGTTCAGCAGGGTGTGGGCAAGGCACAGCAGAAGCTGAACGACGCGGTAGACGACGACACGGACCAGGATGCCTGACCCCGGTCCACCGTGCCGGCCGCCCAGAGGCCACGCGTCACCGGCCTCTGGGCGGTCGTGTTTGGGACTCTTCCGGTCTCCTTCATCCTCCTTTCATCCCCCGGGGTGCACCGTGCACGCAACCCGGAGGGACACCATGCGAACGTTCGTTGCCGCCGGACTGCTGATCTCCGTCCCGGCCCTTGCCGGCGGGACCGTCCACGCGCAGGGCAGTGGCTCGATTCAGGCCACCGTGCAGGTCATCGACTTCAGCCTCAGTACCCGCACGATCGATGCGGCGCGTCAGCTGCGTCCGACCGGCCGCCGTGCCAGTCACGGCCAGGCGCGCCGGGATCTGCCGGGCATGACGATCGTGCTCGACCGGCCTCCGCGCGCCACCGATACGCACGCCGCCCGCAGGGTCACCATCATTCACTGGTAGCCGGTTCAGGCTATCTTCCGGCACCATGGCCGGACAGCCATTCTCCCAGATCGACGCGTTCACCGACAAGCCATTCGGCGGCAATCCCGCGGCCGTGCTGCTCCTGCCCGCGCCGCGCGACGCGAGCTGGATGCTGCTGGTCGCCCGCGAGATGAACCTGGCGGAGACCGCGTTCCTGGTGCCGCGCGGGACCGAGTTCGACCTGCGCTGGTTCACACCGACGACCGAGGTCGATCTCTGCGGCCACGCCACGCTCGCGAGCGCGCATCTGCTGTGGGAGGACGGTCACCTCCCGTCGAGCGCGGCCGCGCGCTTCCACACGCGGAGCGGCGTGCTCGGCGCGCGGGTGGAGGGCGAATGGATCTGGCTCGACATGCCGTCGAAGCCGGTCAGGGCCGTGGACGTTCCCGCCGGCCTCAGCTCGATCCTCGGTGCGCCGATCCGGTTCGCGGGCACCAACGACCTGGGCTACCTGCTGGTCGAGGTGGACTCGGACGACGTGGTCCGCGCTCTGCGCCCCGACCTGGGCCGGATCGCGGCACTGCCGGCGCGCGGCGTGGTCGTCACCGCGCGCTGCTCGGTGCCCGGTCGCGACTTCGTCTCGCGCTTCTTCGCTCCGGCGATGGGGGTCCCCGAGGACCCGGTGACGGGCAGCGCGCACTGCTCGCTCGCGCCCTTCTGGGCCGATCGGCTCGGGCGCGACGAGCTCGCCGGCTATCAGGCGTCGGAGCGCGGCGGCGAGGTGCGAGTCCGGCTCTCGGGCGACCGGGTCCATCTCGGCGGACGGGCGGTGACCGTCCTTCGCGGTACGCTCCTCGCCGAATGAGTCCCGAGGCGTTCGCCGCGCTCGATGTCCGCGTCGGCCGCATCGTCCGCGCCGAGCCGAACGAGAAGGCGCGAAAGCCCGCCTACAAGCTCTGGATCGATTTCGGCCCGCTCGGTGAGCGGCGCTCGAGCGCGCAGCTCGTGCAGCGCTACACGGCAGCCGATCTCACGGGACGGCTCGTCGTCGCCGCCGTGAACCTGGGCTCGCGCTCGATCGCGGGATTCGAATCCGAGGTGCTGGTGCTGGGAGTGCCCGACGCGGAGGGTGCCGTGATCCTGCTCGCCCCCGAGCGGGAGGTGCCGCTCGGAGGACGGCTGTACTGAAGCTCAGCGCGCCGCGGTGTCCGGATGGGCGGCGGCGGAGTCCTCGGCCACCGGGTGAACCAGGAGCCCGGTGACCTGCCCGGCCGTGTCAACGGTCCACTGCACTTCGACCGGCCGGTCGGCCCGGGCGAATCGTGCCGTTCGCGTGTAGACTCGCGTCGCACCCAGCGCGGTGACGCGCTCCGTGGGCGCGCCCTGCTCGGCGCCAAGATCGTTGGTCGTGCGCGTCACGAACGACGACAGCTCGGCGACGCTCGGGAAGTTTCGCCGCATCTCCGGCGAGAAGCGCTGGTAGAGCTGGTCGAGCTGGCCGGTCAGGAGCCAGCCGGTGTAGCGCCGCCCCTGCGCCATCGTGTCATCCTGCTTCGGTGCTCCGGTGCACGCGGCCACGAGCGCGAGCGCGGCGAGAGAGCGGTGCGGACGCATCGTCGGCCCCCTTCAGGTTGGACCTGCAAGCTCGCACGGTGGCCGGACCCGTGCAACTCGGAGACTGCATGCGCGTGTACATCTCGGTCGACATGGAAGGGATCGCGGGCGTGGCGCACGAGGATCAGACCGATCCCACCGAGCCCCGTCACGCCGCCGAGTACGCCCGCTCCTGCCGGCTCATGACGGCGGAGGCGAATGCCGCCATCGAGGGCGCGCTCGCCGCCGGCGCCACCGCGGTGACCGTGAGCGACAGCCACTGGCTCATGCGCAACATCATCGCCGACGAGCTGCACGAGGCCGCCGAGCTCATCAGCGGCGGGCCGCGGGTGCACAGCATGGTGGAGGGGATCGACGGCGGCTTCGATGCCGCGCTCTTCATCGGCTATCACGCGCGCGCGGGCACCGCGAACGCCGTCATCGACCACACCTACACCGACCGGGTCCACGAGGTACGCGTGAACGGCGTGCCGTTCGGCGAAGTCGGCCTCAATGCCGCGCTGGCCGGCAGCTTCGGCGTGCCGGTGGCGCTCGTCAGCGGCGATCGCGCACTCGCGACCGAGACGAGGGCGCTCCTGGGCGAGCAGGTGGAGGCCGTCGTGGTGAAGGAGCCGCTCGGGCGCCACGCCGCACGGAGCGTCGCGCCCGCCGTGGCGCGCCGGCGGATCCACGACGGCGTGAAGCGCGCACTGTCGCACGGCCACGCGCCGTTCACGGTCGCGAGCCCCGTCACCTTTTCGGTGGAGTTCGCGCGGACCCGGATGGCCGAGATGGCGGTCCTCGTCCCGGGCGCGCGGCGGGTGGACGGGCGCACGGTCGAGTACACCCACGACGACTACCGCGAGGCGTTCCGCGCGTGGCGCGCGATGTACAGCCTGGCCGCGACCGAGTGACGCCACCGGTCAGCCTGATCACCGGCGCGAGCGCCGGGATCGGCCTCGAGTTCGTCCGCCAGTGCATCGCCCGCGGCGACCGGGTGGTGGCCGGTACCCGCCGCGGCTCGCCCGAGCTCGAGACGCTTGCCGCTCGCCACGGCGAGCGGCTCATCGTCGTGACGCTCGACGCCGGCGAGGAGAGCTCGATCATCGCCGCCCGCCGCGCCGTCGAGGATCGGGTCGCAGCGGTTTCGCTGCTCGTCAACAACGCCGGGCTCTACTCGCATCAGAGCCGGAACTGGAATCCGCGCGCGACCCTGCTCGCCACCGTGTCCGGCGCCGAGCTGCTCGACGTGTATCGCGTCAACGCGGCCGGCCCCATCCTCATGGTGCGCCACTGGCTCGATCTCCTCGAGGCCGGCCGCGCGCGGGTGCTCAACCTGTCGTCGCTGATGGGTTCGGTGTCGCACAAGACGAGTCCCGGAGACTACGCCTATGCGGCCAGCAAGGCCGCGCTCAACATCATGACGCGCGCGCTCGCGGCCGAGCTCGCCGACCGCGGCATCGTGCCGATCGCCATCACCCCCGGGTGGGTCCGGACGGCGATGGGCGGAAGCCACGCCGCGATCGCGCCCGAGGAATCGGTCCGCGGGATGCTCGACGTGGCGGCCTCGCTCGGCCCGGACGACGCCGGCCGCTTCCTGGATTACCAGGGCGAGCCGCAGCCCTGGTAGCGGTCAGGCGCGGCGCAGGGTGAAGATCGGCAGCTCCGGAGGGCAGAAGAACCGCATCCGCACCGACGCCGTGCCGATGCCGCGCGACACGTAGAGCGGGGCGAGGGCATCCCGGTACCAGCCGCTCACGTAGCGGCCGGAGCCGGGCGGCGTGAAGAGCGTGATGCCGGGCAGACGGATCTGGCCGCCGTGGGTGTGGCCGCTCAGCACCGCGGCCGGGCGCCGCGCGCTCGCCGGCAGGGTGTCGATCCACGCCGGCGCGTGGATCAGCCAGAGCTCCGCGAGGTCCGCGTCGGCGGCAGCCACGGCGAGCGAGGCGTCGGGCCGGCCCACCACCGGATCGTCGAAGCCGGTGAGGCGAAGCCGGGCACCCGCGATCGTGAGCGTGGCCGACTCATTGCAGAGAAAACGGACCCCCGCCCGATCGTATATCCTGCGCGCCGTGTCCGGCGTGATCCCGGCCTTGTGCTCCCAGTTGCCCAGCACGGCGGCGGTGGCGATGCGCCCGCGGACCGCGCTCGCGAATTCTCCGAGCGCCGGAAGCGTGGTTGCGTGCTCGACGATGTCGCCGGTGAGCAGCACGATCTCGGGCATTTCGCGGCGGATGGCGCGCACCGCCTCCGCGGCGACGGCCGGTGTGCCCGGCAGATGCACGTCGGCGATCTGGGCGACGCGAAGCCCGGAGAGCCCGCGCGGCAGCCCCGGCACGACGAGGTCGTGCCGGGTCACCTGGAGCCGGAACGGCTCGATCGCGGTCGCATCGGCGAGCGCGGCCCCGGTCGCCGCCACGGCGCCCGCCAGCAGCTTTCTTCGCGTGATCCGCAGCCGTACCTCCCTTGCATGGAGCGTGTGATGTCGAATGTGATGCTTCGAGGCGCGTCGGTCGCCGCGGTGGTGCTCCTGACCGGCCTGGGGACGGTTTCGGCGCAGGGCCGGCCCGCGCCGGCCGACACCGCGGCCGCGGCCGGCGTGATGCCGGGTCGCCTCATCGACGACCTGCCGGTCGACAGCGTGACCGGCGCGCTCCTCCTCATCCCGGGCGTCGGCACCGCGACTGACGGGCGCCTCTCCGTTCGCGGCGCGCCCGGCGGGCAGACCGCAACCTACCTCGACGGCATTCCCATCACGCCGGGCACCCGTGTCGTCGGCCTCGCGCCCGCCACCAACTCGGTCGACGAAGCGACCGTACTCACCGGCCCGCTGAGCGCCACGCTGGGCAACACGACCGCCGGCGCCATCCTCATGCGGACCCGAACCATGCGCGGCGCCCGACTCTCCTACGAGACCGACCGCCCCTTCGGCGCCACATCGCTCGGCCTCAACCGCTTCGAGGCTGCCGCGGGGACGACGCTGGGCCACCTGACCGTCTTCGCCGGCGGTGCGCTCCACGGGCAGTCGTCGGCTGAACCGGGGTTCGGCGCGCGGCTCGCGCCCATTTTCGTGCGGGCCGGCGTCGACACCACGGTCACGGTGGACGCCGCGCAGGTCGATCTCTACAACTACGCGGTGGCCCGGGGCGACTGCGACTCCTTTGCCGGAAGCGTCAACCCCGGCATCGCGGGCAACTTCGGCCTCGCCTGCGCCGGCGACCGGACACCGCTCTCCGCCACGTCCAACCACCAGGTCCTGCTCAAGGCGGAGTACCGGACCGGCCGCTCGAGCGTCGGCGTGATCGGACTCCGGAGCCGGGACCAGGCGCGGCTCTTCGACTATCTCACGAGCTACCTGCCGAGCAATGCCTTCGGAGCCAGCACGACCAGCGACCTGGTGGGGCTGACGTTCGCGCATCGCCTGCGGCGGAACGGCGTGGTCCGCGCGAGTCTCTCCCGCCAGCGCGACGACTTCCTGGGCGGCCCGCTCTCCTCGTCCGGCGAGGCCGACTCCCGTGATCCCTCACTGGGCCTCATGGTCGGCCGGCTCGGCTTCCAGTATGACTTCGAGAGCTTCCCGATCGATTCGGCGCTGATCCGGAACTATCGTCAGAACACGCCGGGCTCGCGGCGCTCGCCGTACGACCTCGAGAACACGTCGCAGTACGTTCCCATCTCGCGGTACCTCACCAACGCATACGCCCTCCCGGGCTTCATCGAGAGCGGCGGACCGATCGGCCCGCTCGCCATCGAGCGCGAGGAGCGCACGGTGGCGACGGCCGCGGGTGACTGGCAGGTCTCGCCCAACAGCCGCTTCCAGCTGGGCGGAGAGCTCACCCGGTACACGGTGCATCACTACGAGCACCAGCTCACGAGCCAGGCGGGCAGCGACATCTACATCGCTTCGCCGCGTGCGCTGAGCCTGTTCGCGGAGGACGTCTTCCAGTACGGCCACGTGATGTTCTCGGCCGGCGTGCGCTACGAGCGGTTCTCGTCCAACGCCGACCGCCCCTACGACCTCGACACGGTCGCGTCGAGCCCGACGTTCAACACCTATCAGCCCTTCCCGCGCATCTCGAGCTACGCCGGCACGTTCAACGGCGACTCGCTCGTCACCTTCGTGCGCGACGGGAGCCACTCGGCCTTCCTGCCGCGCTTCCGGATGACCTACGGCGTGTCGGAGCGGACCGAGCTGCGCGCCGGCTACGCGCGCGAGGCCGGGATTCCCGACTTCAGCGCGCTTTACGGCGGAGTCAACACCGACCTGGCGATCACCAACACGAGTCGGATATTCGGAAGCGATCTCGACCTGGCGAAGAGCTGGATCGCGGAGCTCGGCGGTCGCCACCGCCTCGGCCGCGCGACGACGCTGGATCTCGCACTCTTCACGAGGCACGGCTCGGTGGGCGTCGTCCGGTCGGCGGGTCTGACCGACCCGACCCGGCACGGCTCCCGGGTGGATATCCGGCAGTTCGCATATCTCGACTCGCTGCGGGTCTCGGGCGGCGAGATCAGGCTCGAACGGCGTGCCGGCATGCTGACGGGGACAGTGGGGTACGCCTATCAGCACGCATCGGACTTCGGGGGCGCGGTGTCCGGCGCCGACCGGCCCCACACACTCTCCGCGGCGCTGGCGCTGCGTCTGCGCGGCACCGCGGCGCTCGCGACGTTCCGCTACGCGAGCGGGCTCCGCTACACCGGCTGCGACCCGCTCGGCAATGAAACCGTGCTCAGCGGCGAGCCGTGCCGGGCGTCGGTGAGCATCCTGGGCGGCGCGCGCCTCCCCGCCTTCCGCCAGCTCGATCTTCGCATCAGCCAGTCGCTCCACGTGGCCGGCCACTCGCTGACCGCGTTTGCCGACGCCCGGAACCTTCTCAATTTCCGGAATATCCGGCAGGTGTACGTCGCGACCGGCACGACCAGCAGTCCCTTCGAGGCGCAGATCAACTTCTCCGGCGACAGCAGCACCTACGCCAACGAGGCACAGGCCAACGGCGCCTACCGCCCCAACGGCACGGTGGATCTCACCTTCGCTGGCGCCGGCAACGCGGGCTGCGCGCCGTGGGTCACGCAGAGCGGCGCACCGGGCGCACCCGACTGCATCTCCCTGGTGCGGGCCGAAGCGCGCTTCGGGAACGGGGATCGGCTGTTCGACGTGAACGAACAGCAGCGCGCCTCGGCGGCGGCGTATGCCGCCATGCGGGGCGAGCAGCTCCTCACGGACGCACCGCGCCGCGTGCGCGTGGGGCTCCAGATCGGGCTCTAGCCGGTCGCGGGCGGCTCCGGCGGGCTGGGCGGCGGGGAGCGGTGCTCGTTCAGGCGGCGCATGACGCGGGTCACGAGCCCGCGCGGCGCGAGGCGGCCCGCCTGCGTGATCAGCCGGTTCCCCGCGCCCGGCACCACGAGCCGCTCGCCTTTCAGCATGCCGTGGTACCCTGCCTCCGCCACCTGGGCCGCGCTCAGCACCACGCCGCGGCGGAAGAGGCGGGATTCGCCCACGGCGGCGCGCGCGGCGAAGCCGGTGGCCGTCGGCCCGGGACAGAGCGTGGTCACCGTCACGCCGGTGCCGCGCAGCTCCTCGGCGATGGCCTCCGAGAACGAGAGCACGTACGCCTTGCTCGCGTAGTATACCGCCATGAAGGGACCGGGCTGGAACGCCGCGGTGGACGCGACGTTGAGGATGCGGCCCGCGCCGAGCCGGCACATCGGCGGCAGCAGCGCGCGAGTCAGGTGCGTGAGCGCCGTGACGTTGGTGTCGATCAGCTCGAGCGCCTGATCGAGGCGGGCGTCGGCGAACGGACCCGAGATGCCGAAGCCGGCGTTGTTGACGAGCATCGTGATGTCGAGCGCCGACGCGTGCAGCGTGGCCAGCAGCCGCTGGATCTCCTCCCGCCGCGAGAGGTCGGCCGGTATCGTGGTCACCCCCGCCGCGCCGAGGTCGCGCAGCTCCGCCGCCGCCGCGGCGAGCGCCGGCTCCCGCCGCGCCACGATCACCAGCTCGTGCCGGTCGCGGGCAAGACACCGGGCGAGCGCCAGGCCGATGCCGCTGGAGCCGCCGGTCACGAGCGCGGCCGCCCGGCGCGCGGGAGGAGAGATGGTCACCCGCCAATAATCCCCCGGCACGGCCCGTTGCCGCCAGCCCCGGCGCCGCCGGGACGCGCTTTGACGACCCTCGAGACGCGCGGTATCGTTCGTGGCGGGCGGCGTTCGCGCCGACACGCTCCCTTCAACGAACCCAGGAACCCCCGGTGGATGGCGCGATCGGCGACCTGATCCGCACCGCCGCGTCGGGCGACGACGCGGCGGTCACCGCTCTCTTCACGACGCTCTACCGCGAGCTGCACCGCATCGCGGAGCGCGAGCTGCACCGCGGCGGGTCGCAGCTCACCCTCGGCACGACCACGCTGCTGCACGAGACCTACCTCAACATCGCGGAGCGGGAGGGGATCCAGTTCGCGACCCGGCCGCAGTTCCTGGCCTATGCCGCCCGCGCCATGCGCGGGCTCATGATCGACTACGTTCGCCATCAGCGCGCCCAGAAGCGCGGCGGCGAGTTCCACATCACCTCGAGCGGCGCCGAGGCCGCGCCGGCCGCCGTCCCCGCGGAATCGCTGGAGGAACTGGGCGCGGCGATCGAGGCGCTGTCGCAGGTGAACCCGGCGCTCGCCCAGCTCGTGGACCTGCACTTCTTCTGCGGCTTCTCGTTCGCCGAGGTCGCGGAGCTTCGCGGCGTGTCGGAGCGCACCGTCCAGCGCGACTGGCGGAAGGCCCGCCTCCTCCTCCATCACGCCCTCGCGCCGGACGAGGTTTGACCACCGACCGGACGGCGCGCCTCGCGGCACTGCATGCCCATCTCGACGAGGTGCTCGATCTCCCGGCGCATGAGCGCGACGAGCGCATCGCGGCGCTCCGGGCCGCCGATGCCCCGCTCGCCGCCGAGCTCGAGCGGATGCTCGCCGCGGAGGCGGGCCTCGACGCGCGGCGCTTTCTTGAGGAGCGCCTGGAGCCCCTCACGTCCCGTCGCGATCCCACCGGCCAGGAGCTCGGCGGCTACACGATCGAGCGACAGCTCGGCCACGGAGGAATGGGGACGGTGTGGCTCGCACGACGGAGCGACGGCCGCTTCGAGGGTCGAGCGGCCGTCAAGCTCCTCTATCTCTCGCTGGTGGATCCGGCGGGCGCGCGCCGCTTCCGGCGGGAGGGAACGGTGCTGGCGCGGCTCAGCCACCCGAACGTGGCCCGGATGCTGGATGCCGGCGTCACCGACGGCGGGCAGCCCTATCTCGTCCTCGAGTGCGTCGACGGCGAGCGCATCGATGACTACTGCGACCGCCTGCGGCTCCCTCCGGAAGCCCGGATCAGGCTGTTCCTCGACGTCCTCGCCGCCGTGTCGCACGCGCACGCCAATCTGGTCGTGCATCGCGACATCAAGCCATCCAACATTCTCGTGACCGGGGACGGCACGGTAAAGCTGCTGGACTTCGGCGTGGCCCGGTTGCTCGACGCCCAGGCCGGACCGGACGGCTCCTTCGCCGACTCGGGCGCCCGCGCGCTGACCCCCGACTTCGCCGCGCCCGAGCAGCTGACGGGCGAGGTCGGTACCACCGCCATCGACGTCTACGCGCTCGGCGTGCTCCTCTACCTGCTGCTGAGCGGCAGCCATCCAACCGCGGGATCGGCGGAGACCAGGAGCGACCGCTTCCGCCACCTTCTGGAGGCGGAGCCGCCGCCCTTGAGCACCGCGGTCCGGGCGGACGCAGCGGCCGCGCGCGGGAAGCCGGCCGCCGCACTCGGACGGCTCTACGCCGGCGACCTGGACAGCATCCTCGCCCGCGCGCTGCAGAAGCGACCGGCGGACCGCTACCCGGGCGTCGATGCCTTCGCCGATGACCTCCGGCGGTATCTGCAGAGCGAGCCGGTGCACGCCCGTCCCACGACGGTCACGTATCGGGCCGGGCGGTTCCTCCGGCGACATCGGGCATCGCTCGCGGCGGGAGCCGTCGCGGCGCTCCTCGTCACCGCCGGCGCGACGACGATCTGGCGCCAGCTGCTGGCGGCGCGGCGCGAGCGCGACGCCGCCGTCGAGCAGGCGAGGCGGAGCGACCGGCTCACGGCGTCGCTCCTGCTCCAGGCGGCGCAGGGCGCCGCCGGCCATGCAGGCTCAGACCGGGCGACGCTCGACCGCGCGGATTCGCTGGCGGTTCGTGGGGGCGACGCCGCACTCGAGGCCCGGGTCGCCTGCGCGCTGGCCGGCTGGCATGCGGCACGCGGCGACCTGGATTCCTCCCGCGTCGAGCTCACGCGCGCACGCGGGCTCGCGGCCGCACTCCCCGCGGCGACCGCCGGCGAGTACCCGGGTTGCGACGTCCCCGGGGCCGCGACGGCTCCGTCAGCGCCCGCCGCCGACTCCAGCCGCTGACCGCGGGGCGCAGGCCGGCGGGGCGACCGCCGCGATCGCCTCGAGACGGGATCGGACCCGCGCGCGGGACAGCGTCCACTCCGACGACGCGGCATCCTTCCGCCACCGACGATGAAGCGCCTCGCGAAGGACGCAGCGGTCGGCTTCCGGAAGCGCCGGAAGGGCAGCGTCGATGGCGGGGATCGCGTCGGCGCTGAGGGTGCCCAGATACGCGGCATCGAACCGTCCCGCGCCGCCGATCCGCGCCAGGTCGGCTCGCGCGATGACGGCATCGGGATTCACCGCGTTGAGTGTCAGTACCGCAGCCAGCACCGCCACGAGCGCGGCACTCGCGAACCGCTCCCGCCGACCGCGCAGGACCGTCGAGGCGAAGACGACGAAGACCGCGCCCAGCCAGAGCATGATCGCCGTCGCGTAGAATCGCTGCTCGGTGAGTCCGTACGCCGTCACATACAGGCGCATGCGGACCATCGCCGACACCAGGATCACCGCGATGAGCAGCAGCACCACGCCGCTCAGGCGACGGATGGTTCGCAGTGCGGCGGCATCACGCGTCCCTACGAGCCAGTCGGCGGCAAGGAGCAGCGGAACGGAGAGACCCGCCACCCACGTGAGCTGGAAGAAGCCCTGCCGCGCGTACTCGGCGTAGCTCAGACCGGTGAGACTCCGCACCAGCGCGTCGCCGCCGAAGAGATACCGCAGCTCGACGGCAATGAACGCGGCGAACAGGAGGGCCACCGCACCCAGCCCGGCCGCCACCGCGGGGACTCCGATCCCGATGCCGGCCGGCACCGCGGGGCGCTCATGGGGCCGCGCCACGAACGCCCAGCGGATGAAGCCCGCCACGAGCCAGCTTCCCGCTGCGATGGTCACCACGTGCTCGGCCACGACGTTCAGATCGAAGGCAAAGAGCGATCGGAGCATCCGGCCGAAGAGCGGGTCCGCACTGCTCAGCAGGCTTCCGAAGAGGATCAGCACGGGCAGCACCGCGAGGATCCCCGCCGCCGCGGCCGCGAACGGGCGCCCGCGGCCGGCGCTACCGGCGCCGGCCCAGTCCATGTCCATCGCCGCGGCCGGGAGAGGACCGCCGAGGGTGCAGACGGCGCTCTCGATCCCGGCGCGCGCCAGATCGGCGATCCCGGTCGTCCGGAATCCCGCCGGCACCGCGCGCGGCGCCGCGAGGACCACGAGCGTGAGAACCGCCAGCAGGTTGAAGGCGAAGAGCGGCTCCGCATCCCGGCCCACCAGTGCCAGGGTGAAGAGGAGCGCCGCACCGGCCAGCGGATAGGACGCGCGCGGCACCCGAACGGTCCCGGTGCGGACCAGCACCAGCGCGACGCCGAGCGCAGCGAGGATCCAGATCGCGAGCTTGAGGCGGTCGGGAACGGTATGGGCCAGCACGTCCAGCACAATGCCGAGCGCGAGCGCGGCGCCGAACAGGCGGAGGGCCTGACGTCCGGTGGGCGTCATGCGGGGCGGCCGCTGAGATCGAGGCGAAGCGCGCGCCGCTGCTGCACCAGCGCGTTCTCCGGTCCGGGCACCAGATAATCCTGCCAGTCGCCCCAGGTGGCGATCAGGCGATCCGCCCCGGCGTTCGGCGGCAGCGCGAAGCGAACGTCGCGCTCGTACGACGCGCCTGCCGGTAGCGGAGGCCATGACCGCACCGTCACCGGCGCGTATTCCTTCCCGTCGGCGTCCACGATACGCATGCTGAGGTGCGAGGGGAACTCGGGAGCGGCCTTGGCGTCGCTCCGGAAGCGGATGGTGACGACGAGGTCGTGATCACGCGTCACGCGCACGATCGAGACGTGCAGGTGACAGTCGAGGCCGCAGAAGTGCAGCTCCTCCCCGCGGGCGAGGGCCTGGCGCGCGGTGAGCACCGGTCCGAGCACGAGCGCCATCGCGTAGCAGGCGAGCCAGGACGTCACCACCACCGACGTCACGATGAGGAGCCGCGGGCGGCCACTGAACGCGGCGAAGACGGACACCACGAGACCCGCCGTCACGACGAGCGCCGTGAGCAGGAATCCCGCGAGTCCGAGAAGACGAAGCGACTGCTCGAGCATCAGATCCTCCCGGCGATGGGTTGAAGGTCTGGCGCTGTGCCGGGGAGCGCGCCGAAGCGCCGCTCGCGGCCGTGGAAGTCGGCGAGTGCACGGGCCAGATCGGCGTGGTCGAAGTCGGGCCACATTCGCGGGGTGAAATGGAGCTCGGCGTAGGCGCATTCCCAGAGCAGGAAGTCGCTGAGGCGCTGCTCTCCACCGGTGCGGATGAGCAGATCGACCGGCGGGGCCGGCGGGGCGTGGTCCACGATCGACAGCAGCCGGGCGAAGGAGTCCCGGCTCGGCACCGCGTCCGGCGGCAGGCACTGCGCCGCCCGGAGAATCGCGTCGCGAGCGGAATAGTCGATGGCGATCCGGAGGTGGAGACGGCGACCGGCGGCGGTGGCCGATTCCGCGGCGCCGACGGCGGCGGCGAGCGATCGCGGCATCCGGTCGCGGCGGCCGATCACGTTCAGGCGGACGCCGGTCACGACGCAGCGCGCGGTTTCCGTCCGCAGGTGCTCGCGGAAGAGCCGGAGCAGCCACTGCACCTCGCGGCCGGGCCGGCGCCAGTTGTCGCTCGAGAAGGCAAAGAGCGTGAGCGTGCCGATGCCGGTGGCGGGCGCCGATTCGACCAGCCGGCGCACCGCGTCGGCGCCCTCGCGGTGGCCCGCGGCGCGCGGCAGCCCGCGCGCGGTGGCCCAGCGGCCGTTCCCGTCCATGATGACCCCGACGTGCAGGCCGGCCGCTTCGGGCTCCTGCCAAGTTCTTTGCATTGTAAAGTAACTCCCCAAAAAAAGAGCGCGCCTCAGCGATCCCGGGTGGCCCGGATGATCGCCTCCATGTGGTCGAGGTAACGGGCCAGCGCGGTGCGGCCGGCGCGCGTGAGCCGGTACTCGGTCCGCGGCAGCCGTCCCTCGAACGACTTGGCGCAGGCGATGTACCCGGCTTCCTCGAGCTTCCGCGCGTGCACGCTCAGGTTGCCGTCGGTCGTCTCGAGCAGGCGCTTGAGATCGTTGAAGGCGAGGGACTCGTTCACGGCCAGCGCACTCACGATGGCGAGCCGCATCCGCTCGTGGATCAGGCGATCGAGGTCGAGCGCGGCCCCTTCCCCGCCGCCGGCCACGCCCGCCAGCGGAGGCGCGGCCGAGCCGCGCGCCGGCTGCTCGCCCTCGCGCCGGGCGGCGCCGGCCCTAGCCACCATACCTCCGCGCGATCACGAGGCCGAAGACGATGTGGAGGAGACCGAAGCCGAACGCCATCCACGCGGTGCCCCAGGCCGGAAGCAGGAGCGCGACCGCGCCGGCCGCCATGAAGCAGAGGCCCATGATCGGGACGACGCGGACCGAGAAGGCGCCGCCGGTGACGACGCCGGTGCCGTAGAGGAGAAGCCAGGTGCCCGGCAGCATCCGCCAGAGCCCGCCGCGGTAGAGCACCGCGGTGAGCAGCGCACCGACCGCGATGGGCGGGAGGTAGCTGAGGAGGAACCGCCGCGCGGGCCGTGAGAGGACCGCGGTGCGGGCGGAACGCGACTTGTGGACCACCGCCGCCGCTCCGATCCCGGCCGCGACGAGTGCCTCCGCCAGCCACACGCCAAGCCAGCGGTCCCCGCCGCGGCCGGCCGCGAGCGCGCTCGCCGCCAGTGCGCTCACCCCCATCACGACCGCACCCCAGCCCGGCACCGCCGTGAAGGCCGTGGCGCGCTCCATGGCGTCGCGGATGAACGTGAGGTTGTCCATCGCCCGCGCGTGGAGCGCGGGCGGATCGACGGGGGGCGGAAGCGGACGGGGGGACGCCATAGTCACTTTATACTGTAAAGCCGACGCGGCGCCCGCGCAAGCCCCGGCCCCTCCCGCCCCGCCGGACCGGCTCAGGCCGCGAGCTGCGACGTGCACTCCGGACAGCGCACCGCCCCGATCGGGATCGGCCGGCGGCAGAACTGGCAATCCTTCGTCGTCGGCGCGACCGCCTCCGCCGGGCTCAGCCGGTTGGCCGCGCGAACGATCAGGAAGACGGCGAACGCGACGATGAGGAAGATGATGATGCTGTTGATGAACAGCCCGTAGTTCACCGTCACCGCGCCCGCGGCCTGTGCGTCGGCCAGCGAGGCGTAGGGACCGGGCGTCTTCCCGGCCTTGAGCACCGCGAAGAGGTTCTTGAAGTCCACGTGCCCCAGCGCGAGTCCGATCGGCGGCATGATGACGTCGTCCACCAGCGACTTCACGATCGTGCCGAACGCGCCGCCCAGAATGAAGCCCACGGCCAGGTCGAGCACGTTCCCGCGCATCGCGAACGCCTTGAACTCCTTGAGCATCGGACCCTCCTCCCCTGAGGATGGCCGCGCGGCGCCGCTCAGGCGGCGCTGGAGGCGACCGGAAACCCGGCGGCTTTCCAACCGTTGAGCCCGCCGGCGAGATTCACGACGTTGCGGAATCCGCTCGCCGCGAGCACGCTCGCCGCGATCGCCGAGCGCCCGCCCGACTGGCACTGCACCACGACGGTGCGATCGCGGGGGACCGCGTCGAGCCGGCCGGGCAGCTGGCCGACCGGAATGTTGAGCGCGCCCGGCACCCGCCCCCCGGCGAACTCGTGCTCCGCCCGCACATCGAGCACCTGCACATCACCGGCGCGGAGCCGCTCGGCCAAATCGGCCGCGGTCACCTGCCGCACCGTCCCGGCCGGATGCCCGGCCGCCCAGCGCTCGAGCTCCTGGCTCCCGGCGTAGCCGGCGATGCGATCGAGGCCGATGAGCGAGAGATCGTGGAGCGCGTCATCGATGGCGCGGCCGCGCTCGTCGGCAATGAGGTAGATGTCCCGGTCGTACGGCGCGATCCAGCCGGCCCACGTGCTGAAGCTGCGGTCGAGCGGGATGTTGACGGAGCCGGGAAGGTGGCCCGCGGCAAAGGCCGCCGCCGGGCGCGTGTCGATCACGAAGGCGCCGCCCGTGACCGCGTCGGCCAGGCGCTCGACGCTCACGCGGAGCGGATGCTGCAGCGCTCCGCGGAGCGGCGGCCCCATCCGGTTGAGGGCCTTCATCACCGCGAAGTAGGTCGGCGGGTCGGGCTGCCCCTGCAGCACCATGCCGATGAACTCGCCCTCGCTGTCGACGCCAAAGGCCCAGTTGGTGAGCGATTCGTAGCCCAGCGTGCTCTGCGGCACCGCGCTCAGCGACTTGCCGCAGGCGGATCCCGCGCCGTGCCCCGGCCAGATCTGGAGGTAGCCCGGCAGCTGGCGGAAGCGCTGGAGCGAGGTGTAGAGCTGCCGGGCCGACTGCTCCATCGTGCCCGCGACCTTGACGGCCCGCTCGAGCAGGTCGGGCCGGCCGACGTCGCCCACGAAGACGAAGTCGCCGGTGAGGGCACCCATCGGCTGGTCGCCGGCGGCGGTGTCGGTGACCAGGAAGGTGAGATGTTCCGGGGTGTGCCCGGGGGTGTGCAGCACGTCGATCCGGATGGCGCCGACGTTGAAGCTGCTGCCGTCGGCCAGCAGCCGCGCCCCCGCCTCGGTCGCGTAGCTGTACCGCCATTCGCTTCCACCGGCGTCCGAGAGCAGGAGCTGGGCCCCGGTGTGCGCGGCGAGCTCGCGGCTGCCGGAGACGAAGTCGGCGTGGATGTGCGTCTCGGTCACCCACGAGACGCGCAGGTTTTCGACCCGCGCGGCCTCGACGTACTGCTCGTACTCGCGATTGGCGTCGACGACGAGGGCTTCACCGGTGCGCGCGCACCCGATGAGGTAGCTCGCCTGCGCCAGCTTCGCGTCGTAGAATCGGCGGAAGATCATGTCGGACAAATCTAACCCGCCACGGCGAACGGCAAGACGCTGCTTGCGGCGGGGCGGAATCGGCGGCTTCTTATCGGGAGCGTTGTGCGTGCTCGGCCCGCCGCGGCGTCACCCACGACACATTCCGGCCACGACGAGGACCGCCCATGATGAGACTGGCGCTCGCCGGTTGCGTTACGCTCCTTGCCGCCTGCTCGCACAGCGATGCCTTCGCGCCGCACGACCCGAGCAGCTCCGGCCCGCTCGTCGCCGCCACGCCCGCCCGTCTCACCTACAATCCGGTCGGCAGCGTCACGCCCGCCTGGCTGCCGGACGGCTCCGCATTCGCATACGCGTTCGGCAATCCCGAGGCCCGCCTCGACCGCGACCAGTGTCTGGGCGTGATGCCCGCCGGCGGCGGCACGCTGACGGCCGAGATCTGCAACCGCAATCCCTTCAGCGGCGACTCGACCGACACCTTCGGGTGGCCCGCGGTGTCGCCGGATGGCAGCACGATCGCCTACGTGCGCTCCTCGCGCCCCCGCGCCGCCACGACCGACCAGCGGGCAGCGCTGGTCACGGCGCCGCTGGCCTCGCCCAGCAGCATCACGGTGCTGCGGTCGCTGCCGTTCCAGGGCGACGACGGCAGCTTCTTCGTCGCGGCGGCGGATCTTGGATGGCTCACCCAGCAGCAGATCGTGATGCTGGGGCTCGTCGACACGAGCGTGCAATGTCCCGATCCGCCTCTCTGCCTCTCCGATCCGGTGCTCGTGCGAAGCGGCCGCCGGGTCCTCGTCGCGAATCTCGGCGGCCCCGGCGTCGTCTCCGTGCCCGGCACCGACTGGGCCAGCTCGGTCGCGCCGGTGCCCGGCTCGACGGACGTCTTCTACACCGTCGCCGGCGCGAGCCAGGTCTTCCGCGCGCCGCTCGGCGGCGGCGCCACCGTCGTGCACGACTTCGGCGCCGAGGGAGTCGTGCGCGACGTGCACGCGGCGGGAAACCTGCTCGTGGCGGTCGCCGGCGGCCTGGTGCGTATCCTGGACGACGGCTCCGGCGCGCCGCTGCAGCAGGACGCCGGCGGCCGCCTCTTCGTCGTGAACCTCGACGCGGGGACGACGGTCGAGCTCGCCATTCCCGCGACCGTGTTCCGGAATCCCGCGCTGGCGCCCGACGGCGCGAGCGTCGTGGCGGAAGGCTCCGCTCTGTCGATCGTGTCGTTCACGTCGGGCGGCGTCGCCCACGCGGACACCGCGGTCACCGGCGTGCCGACGCTGTGGAAATTCCCCCTTCAGTGACGGCCGGCCCCCGCGCCGCTCCGGTCTTCGCGCTCGTGGTCGCCGGCGCGCTCGCGTGTGATCATGCGCGCCCCTTCGAACCGGCGGATCAGCACACCGTCGCCCCGCTCACCGCCGGCTCCCCCGCCCGCATCACCTACAGCACCGGCGACGACCGCACGGCGAGCTGGCTGCCGGACGGCAGCGCCATCATCTACTCGAGCGAGCAGCTCAACCGGCGGGATCACGACCGCTGCCTCGAGTTCCTGCCGCCGACCGGCGGCACGATCACGCGGCGCACCTGCAATCTCCAGTCGGTGGCGCTCGACGACAGCACCGATCGCTACGAGTCGCCGGCGGCCGGCCCCGACGGCGCCCTCGTCTACACGCTCGCGCGATCGTGGATCGGCCTGCAGAAGGGCCCCCGTCAGGCGCTCGTGCTCGGGACCGTGGCGGAGCCGTTCGCCGGCGCCCGCGAGATCTCGCCGATTCCCTATTTCGCGAGCAACGGCCGCACGCATTCGTCCATCTCCGAGATCAGCTGGGCCGGACCGGGACGGATCGTCTACCTGGGCCAGATGCTCTTCTACGAGGGGTCGACCTTTCTTCCCGACACCTTCTACACCGGGCTGGACGTCGTGGTCGGCGACGTGCGCGGTCCGGCCGCGGCGCTCACCGTGGTACCCGGCACCGATTACGCGTCGGGAGTCGGCGTGGACCCGGCCGATCCGGACGTCATCTACTTCACCCTGGGCGGCGACTCCCGGGTGTACCGCCAGTCGCTCGCGACGGGCGCCCGGGACGTGCTCTTCGATTTCGGCGCCGGCCACATCGTGCGCGACCCGCAGGTCTCGGGCAGGCATCTCGTCGCAGTGATCGACGGCAGCGTGCTCTACGGCTACGAGGATGCGCACGGATTCGTGCAGCGCGACGAGGGCGGCGATCTCGCCATCGTGGACCTCGACGCCGGCACGGTGAGCATGGTGCATCTCGACCCCACGCTGTTCCGGCGACCGGCGATCGCGCCCGACGGAAGCCGTTTCGTCGTCGAGGCGTCGCCGCGGGTGCCCGTGCATCAGCAGGCGCAGTCCGATTTCACCGCCATCAACCACCGGCCCGACCTGTGGCTGTTCGACCTCCCGTGAACGCCCGGAGCTTCGCGATGACCCGTGTCCGCGTCCTGCTGCTGTCCGCCCTCGCCGCCGCCCCGCTTCCGCTCGCCGCGCAGGCGAGCGGCGCCCTGAGCGGTCATGTGCGCGACGCCTCGACCGGCCGCGGCATCGCCAACGCACTCGTCACGGTCGAAGGGGGCCGGCGCGGCGCCACCACCGACACGAGCGGCGCCTTCCGGATCCGCGAGCTACGAAGCGGGACCTACCGGGTCGAGACGCGCGCGATCGGATATCAGCCCTTCAGCCGCGACAGCGTCTCGGTCCTCGCCGGCCAGACGACGGTGCTCGATCCGGTGCTCCGGTCGGAGACGGTGCAGCTCGCGCCCGTGGTGGTCGCCAGCAAGGATCCGATCCTCGATCCCCTGGCCACGGCCACCGAGCAGACGATCACGGCGCAGGATCTCCGGCAGCTCCCCGTGAGCTCCCTCGAGGAGGCGGTCGCCCTCTCCGCGGGCGCCGTGGGCGAGAGCTATCGGGGCGGCCGGCTCGGACAGGAGTCGTTCATCATCGACGGACTCGGCGTCAAGAATCAGCTCGACGCCTCGACCGGCGGCCTCGGCCTCCGCATCCCGCCCGACATCCTCACCGAGGCGTCGCTCGTCACCAACGGGTTCTCGGCGCGCTACGGGCAGGCGCTGTCGGGCATGATCAACGTCGTCACCAAGGATGGGGGCCGGCGGTGGGCGGGACGCGCCGCGTACGAGACCGACCGCCCGTTCGGCCAGTCGCTCGACCTCGGTCTCGACCGCGTCGTCCTCGAGGCCGACGGGCCGATCGCCGGCGGCGTGACCGCGCTCGCCTCGGTGGATCTCACGGGACGACTGGATGCCGATCCGGTCAACGCGCCCGCGCCGACCGATCCGCTCGACCCCAGGAACGACAACCCGCACATGCTGCCGCACAACAGCGGTGAGCAGCTCAACTTCGCCGGCAAGCTCACGATTCCGTTCGGCGGCCACGAGACGCTCCGGCTCTTCGGCCTGCGGTCGATCGAGCAGCGGCTGCTCTACGATCCGGCGTTCAAGTACGACGAATCGTTCGCGCCCGGCAGCCGGACGGCCGGCACGCTGGGGAGCGTTCACCTCCAGCACACGAGTGGCCCGTCGGCCCGCACGCCGCTCGTCGCGGACCTCCGGGTCGCGTGGTTCCAGCGTGAGTTCCTGCGGGGCGAGCTGGTCGAGCAGCCCGACTTCAAGGCCGGGGCCTTCACCGGGAGCACCTTCCACTTCGTGGGGGAGGACGTGGCGCGCGCGCAGGACACCGCGGACGCGCGGGGCGGCATCGCCGGCTTCGGCCGGCCGGAATCGAGCGACAATTCGCCGTGGGGCGTGCCCGCCTTCTTCCTGGGCGGCGCTTCGCGGGGCGACGTGGCGTGGAACCGGTTCGGCGAGCTCCGAAGCCAGCTCGACTTCACGCTGGGTCTGGGATCGCGCGCGGACCTCTTCTTCGGCGGGCAGGTGGTGCGGCAGAGCGTGCGCACCTTCCAGCGCGTCCTGGGATACCTCCCGGTGAGCGACAGCGTGCCCGCGGCGACGGCCTCGACCTTCACGCCGCTTGCCTCCGCCGGCTACGTGGAGACCCAGTTCCGGGCGAGCGACGTTGCGCTCACTGCCGGCGTCCGCTACGACCGCTTCGACACCCGGTCGGATCTGCCGGGCCGCACCGGCGGGGCGTCGCAGAAGCTCAACCCGCGCGTCGCGGTGTCCACGGTGCTCAAGGGAGCGACCGTCGTCGCCAGCATCGGCAGCTTCACGCAGCCGCCCGACTACCAGTACCTGGTGGATGCCGCCTTCGACGATACCACCCGCACCGGACGTTTCCGCCAGGGCAACCCCGACCTCGGCTTCGAGCGGTCGTGGCAGTACGAGCTGAGCGTTCGCGCCCGGCCGCGCGCGGGCATTTCGCTCCGGGGCGGCGTGTTCGTGAAGCGGCTGCAGAACCTGGTGTCGTCGGTGCCGCTCGGCACCGATCCCGATTCGTCGTTCTTCGGCAACGACGACGTCGGCACCGTGCAGGGCGCCGAAATCCTGCTCGACCGCGAGGTGAAGGACGGGTGGGGGATCAAGGTGTCGTACGCGCTGCAGCGCGCGCAGGCCACCTCGACCAGCGCCTTCCTGCTTCGCCGCACCATCACGGTGGATCCGCTGACGCACGACACGACCTTCCCGGCCAAGGTCGAGTTCCCCCTCGACTACGACCGGCGCCACAGCCTCACGCTGGTACTGCGCGGCCAGACGACTCCCGTGGCGGGCCCGCGCCTCCTTGGCGTGCGCCCGCTGGCCGGCCTCGAGGCCGCCGTGATCGGCCGGTATCTCTCGGGCCTGCCGTACACGCGGCACGACTTCGGGACCGACACGCTCCTGGGCGGGCCCAACGGCTCGCGCCTTCCGGCCACCTCCACGATCGATCTCCTGGTACGGCGGCCGCTCCGGATCGGCGGCGTGGCCGGCAGCGTGTATCTGGACGCGCGGAACCTGCTCAACCGCCGGAACGTGGTCGCGGTGCGCCGCGATACCGGCTCGCCCATGGCGAGCGATACGATCATCGCGGTCATGGCCCGCGCCGCATACACCGCGCACCCCGAGGGCATTCCGTACGAATCGCCGAGGTACCGCGCGGACGCCGATCTCAACGGCGACGGAATCATCGAGGGCCAGGCGGAGCTGCTGCCGCTCTACCAGGCCGCGGCCCGGGACTACACGCAGCCGATCTTCGCCTACGGTCCCCCGCGCATCGCCCGGATAGGATTCGAGCTGCTCTTCTAGAAGGGGGCCTCGGCCTCGCGGACGCGACGGCCGAGGAGGGTGTTGATGGCCACGGCGGCGACGGCGCCTTCGGCGGCGGCGACGATCACGAGCTGGGCATCCCGCGACGCGTCCCCCGCGACGAAGAGGCCGGGGACGTCGGTGGCCTCGGCATCGCCCGTGGCGACCGCGCCCGTCTCGGTGAAGTGGCAGCCGAGCGCGGCGGCGAGGCCGCTCCGCTGACGCTGGCCGGTGCAGAAGAAGAGCCCCGTCCGGGCAAGCGTACTGTCGTCCTCGAACACGATCCGCCGGAGCCGGTCCCCCTCTCCCTCCAGCCGCACGATCTTCTGGGGATACACCGCTACCCCGCCCGCCGCGAGCTCGGCCCCGAGCTCGGGCGCCATCCCGGGATACCCGTCGGTGCAGAGCACGACATCCTCGCTCCACACCTTCATCGCGAGCGCGTAGCGCGCCGCGGCTTCGGTGCAGCCGTAGACCGCGATGGGACTGTCACGGTGCTCCCAGCCGTCGCAGTACGGGCAGTGATGGACGGTCCGGCCGTAGAAGCGCTGGATCCCGTCGAGCACGGGCACGTCATCCACGACGCCGGTCGCCAGGAGGAGCGTGCGGCTCTCGAGCCATTCTCCGCCCGCGAGCACGCGAAAGCCGCCGGCGCTGCGCTCCGCGCCGACGGCTTCGTCATCCCGCCACTCGATGCTGTCGTACGGCGCGAGCTCCTCGCGGGCGATCCGGAGAAAGTCGGCCGGCGGGATGCCGTCCCGCGTGAGATAGCCGTGCATCGCGAGCGACGGGTGGTTTCGCGGCGTTCCGCAGTCGATCACCAGTATCCGGCGCCGCGCGCGGCCCAGCGTGAGCGCCGCACTGAGCCCCGCCGGGCCGCCGCCGACGATGATGCAGTCCCAGGCCATCGGCAGCCGCTAGGTGCGGAGCGGCACCTCCCCCGCCTCCATGACCTGCTTGAACCGCCGGAGATCGTCCTGCACCTGCTGGGCCGGGGCCTCGCCGAAGAGATGCGCCACCGCGTCGCCGACCCGGCCGGCGGGAGGCTCGTAGCTCAGGACGACGCGCACGTCGGTCGCCCCGTCGCCGGCCGGCGTGAAATGCACCGAGCCGGCGTTCGCGATCTCCGACCCGGGCAGCGACCGCCACGCGATCAGCTCGTCCGGGATCTCGTTGTGGATCTCCGCGTCCCACTCCACGCGCTGGCCGACCGGCGCGCGCGCGATCCAGTGCGACCGGGTGGCGTCGATGACCGTGACGCTCTCCAGGTGCTCCATGAAGCGCGGCAGGTTCTCGAAATCGCGCCAGAAGGCATACAGCTCGTGCGCCGGGCGCTCGATGGTGATCGCCTTTTCGATCTTGACTCCCTGGCCCCGGCCGACGCTCGCGACCGGACTCACGGTGTCATCCTCGAGCGCCGTGTTGCGGCCGAGCGCGCGATTGACCGGGCAGCGACCGGTGACCGCGCGCGCCACGAGCCCCGCGCCGAGCGGCACGAGGAAGGGACGCAGCCCGCGGCGGCGCAGGCCGAGCGCGACCAGCGCGGCGCCGGCGACGCCGGACGCGATCCGCTCGGTGCGCCCGACGTTCACCCCGGACGAGAGTATCGTGCGTGACGCCATGGCAGTGCTCCTCACTTCTTCCGTTGAGCGCGGCGACGGCTGACCGCGCGATCGTGTGCGGCATCATCGAGGTCGGCCGCGGTACCGTCGCGGGCCTCGGGATTGGCGGTCTCGTCGGCGGGGGCGGCGTAGTGCCGGCCCATGCGATCGGGATCGCGCGGATCGTCGAAGGCGAGCGCGCCGCCCTCGTCCTGCTCGCCGCCCGCGCCCGCCAGGCGATTGCGGTCGTCCTCATCCATCGTGGCAAAGGTCTTCCCGAGATTGCGGGCCATGATCATCGTCCTCCATCGGATTCGATCGCCGTCCTGGCGCGCTCGAGCTCGGCGCTCAGACGGGCGGATGGGTCGTCGCCGAAGACCGCGGCGGCGGCCTTGTCGCTCTGGTCCGGCGGCGGCGTGTAGGTGACGCGGGCGTCCACCCGCGTGCCGCGGCCGGCCGGCGTGAAACGGAAGGTGGCCGTCTGCTCGCCCGCGCCGTTCGGGTCGCTGCGCCAGGCGAGCAGGCGGCCCGGCAGCTGCTCGACGACCCGCGCAGTCCAGCTCACCGGCACGCCCGCGGCACTCGCCGCCGTCCATTGGCTGCGCCCCTCGCCCAGATCACGGACGGCCGTCACACCCGCCAGGAAGCGCGGGGCGTTGGCGGCATCGCTCCAGAAGCCGAAGACGGCTTCCGGATCGGCCGCGATGTGGATCGACCGGCGTGCCTGCAGCGTGCGCCGGCGCTCGCGCAGCATGCCGTGTGTCCCGCCCTCCAGATCGCGGAGCCCGGAGGCGAGCATCGTGGTGCCCAGGGCGCGCATGGCCCCGCCCAGCCGTCCCCGCCGTGTGAACCCGTAGGCCGCGAGCGCGCCGCCGGCGACGCCCACGAGCGCGCTCGTCGCGCGGAGACGCCCGAGATCGAGGCCGCCGGAGCGGAGATCGGCGACGTCCAGCTCCGGATCGTCCGCGGCGCGCAGCCGCGCCGGCGCGTCACCGCGTCCGAGCGAGCGCAGATCCGGCAGCGCGCCGCTCTCGAGCCCGCCGCGGATCCGCTCCAGGCGGATGCGGAGCCGGCGGCGCCGCTCCATGCCATGCTCGGGGTCCATGAGGTACATCGCGCCGGCCCCGGCGACGACGCCCGCCAGAAATGTGTTGCGTCCCATGGCGGCGCTCAGCGATCGGTCCGGCGCCGGCCGCGCGCCGCCAGGTCCCGCCGCTCGATGCCGCCCCATTCCGCGGGCGGCGGAAGCGCGCCGCCCGTCATCGCGCCGCTCGTCGTGCTGTAACTCGGGACCGGGGCCGCCATGACGACGGGCGACGGCTCACCCACCGTGGCCGTGCCGAGGTCCCCGCCGAACCGCCGCAGGATCCGCCGCGCCTCGTCGTCCCGCGCACCCGCCTCGAGGGTGACGAGGGTGCCTCCCTCGCGGAAGCCGCGCTCGAAATGCCGCGCCTCCGCGTCGGGAATCCCGAGGCCGACGAGCGCGCCGAGCACCCCGCCGGTCGCGGCGCCGATGCCCGCGCCGGCCACCGCGGTGCCGCCGGCGATGCCGAGCGCCGTGGCGAGCGCTCCCCCTGCGATGACCGGCCCGATACCGGGAATCGCGAGTGCGCCCACGCCCACCAGCAGACCGACGATGCCGCCGAGCACACCGCCGCTCAGGGCGCCCGTGGCCGCTCCCTCCGCCGCGCGGGACTCGCCGTCGCCGATCAGGGCGCCCTCGGCGCTCCGGTCGCGGACCGCCACGCCGATCCCTTCACGGCTGAATCCCGCCGCCTGCAGGGCGCGGATCGCGTTTTCCGCCGCGTCGCGGTCGTGAAACAGGGCGACGACGACCCGCGGCCGATTCCGTTCGACTGCCATGCGCTTGCTCCGTGTCGCGTCAGGAACTGCAAGGTGCCGCTTGCGCGCGGATTTACCCGTGACGCGCCTCACATAAATGCACGCTCCGTCGGCGCAGATTGGGGCGCCGGTACCGTGACACCCGTCAGCGCGCGCATCTTGCCGTCCAGGAGTCCTGGCATGCAGCTGGACTACACCCTCGTCGTGTTTTCCCACCTCCGCTGGGATTTCGTCCTCCAGCGCCCGCAGCACCTGCTGTCCCGGCTCGCCGCGCGGCATCCGGTGCTCTTCATCGAGGAGCCGGTCGCGACCGACTCGGCGCGCAGCTTCTGGGAATGCAGCAGGCCCGCCGCGGGCGTGCTGGTCTGCCGCCCCCGCACGCCGGTGGCGGAGACCGGCTTCAGCGCACGCCAGCTCGAGCTGCTCGAACCGATGGTGGCGGATCTGGTGCGGCGGGAAGCGTCGGGGCCAACCGTGGCCTGGTTCTACACGCCGATGGCGCTGCCGCTCGCGCAGGCGTTCGCGCCGGCCGCCCTCGTCTACGACTGCATGGACGAGCTCTCGCTGTTCCTCGGCGCGCCGCCCGAGCTGCTGCCGCGCGAGCGCGAGCTGATGGACCGCGCGGACGTCGTCTTCACCGGCGGCCCGAGCCTGTACGAAGCGCGGCGCGGCCGGCACCCGAACGTCCACTGCTTCCCGAGCAGCGTGGACGCGGCGCATTTCCATCAGGCGCTCACCGGGCTGATCCCCGAGCCGTCCGATCAGGCATCCCTGCCGCATCCGCGGCTCGGATTCTACGGCGTGATCGACGAGAGGCTCGACCGCGAGATCCTCGACCGGCTCGCGACGGCGCACCCCGAGTGGCGGATCGTGATGGTGGGTCCGGTCGTCAAGATCGATCCCGCGGCCCTGCCCCGTCACCCCAACATTCTCTACACCGGCCAGCGGACCTACGCGGAGCTTCCGGCGTACCTGGCGGGGTGGGACGTGTCGCTGCTTCCCTTCGCGCAGAACGACGCGACCCGTTTCATCAGCCCGACCAAGACCCTCGAGTACATGGTGGCCGAGCGGCCGATCGTGAGCACGCCCATCCGCGATGTCGCGGGACCGTATCGGGACATCGTCTACTTCGGCGCCTCCCCCGACGAGTTCGTGCACGCCTGTGAGACGGCGCTGGCGAGCGGGCGGGACGAGCGGGAACGGCGCGCGCTCCTCATGCGGCGGGTGCTCGAACGCACCTCGTGGGATCGTACCGCCGCCGACATGGACCGGCTGATCGGCGAGGCGATCGGCGGACGGCTTCGGCCCGCGGCGAGGACCGGCTGATGAGCGAACGCCAGGTGCGCCGCGTGACGCCGGCGCGGCTCGTCCCGCCGGCCGCGCCACCCGTGATCGTGATCGGTGGCGGCCCCACGGGCCTGAGCGCCGCCTACCATCTTGGCCGCGATGCGCTTCTGGTCGAGCGGGGCCGGACCGTCGGCGGCTGGTGCCGCTCGATCGAGGACCACGGCTTCACCTTCGACTACGCCGGTCACATCATGTTCTCGAACGATCCCTACGTGCACCAGCTCTACCAGCTGCTGCTGGGGGACAACGTGCACTGGCAGGATCGCGAGGCCTGGATCTACAGCAAGCAGGTCTACACCCGCTATCCCTTTCAGGGCGCGCTGTACGGCCTTCCGCCGGATGTGATCAAGGAGTGCATCGTGGGGGCGATCGAGGCGCGCTTCGGCCCGCTCACCGCCAAGGTGCCGCCCGAGGCGCCGGCGGGAACGGGAGTGGATTACACCGGCCCCGACCGCCGCGGGATGTTCGAGCCGCTCATGCACAACGGCGCTGCCGAGGGAAAACCGGCTGCCGGAGTGCGCCGGAGCAGCTACAACGGCATCGAGCGGCGGCGTGCCGTGCCGTACAAGGGTCCGCCCCGCAACTTCGAGGAGTTCATCTACAAGGTGTGGGGGACGGGAATCGCGAAGCACTTCGCGATTCCCTACAATCGCAAGCTGTGGGCGGTCCCGCTGGCGGAAATGGAGACGTCGTGGCTGGGCGGCCGGGTGCCGCTCCCCGATCTCGAGGAGATGATCTCCGGAGCGCTGCACCCCGTCGGCCGGCCGATGGGACCGAACGCCCGCTTCGGCTATCCGCTGCGGGGCGGCTTCCAGGCGCTCATGAACGGCTTCCTGCCGCTGCTCAAGGGCCAGCTCCGCCTCGACAGCGAGGTCACGGAGATCTCCCCCGCCGCGCACACGGCCACGCTCGCGGACGGCACGGTCCTGCACTACGAGCAGCTCGTCAGCACGATGCCGCTGCCGCAGCTCGTGGCCACGATCGGAAGCGACGCCCCGGCCCGGATCCGCGCCGCGGCCGCCGCCCTGCGCCACGTTTCCGTGCGGTGCGTCAACATCGGCGTCGGGCGCGAGAACCTGACCGAGAAGCACTGGATCTACTACCCCGAAGACACCGTCTTCCACCGGATCTTCGTGCAGGGCAACGCGAGCCCCTACTGCAATGCGCCCGGCGGATTCGGCCTCACCTGCGAGATCACCTATTCCGATGCCAAGCCGCTTCCGGCGCACGGCGACGAGCTCATCCGCCGCTGCGTGGAGGACTGCATCCGGGTCGGCATCTTCCGGGCGAGCGATCCGATCTGGTGCGCGAATCAGGTGGACATGCCGGTCGCGTACGTCGTCTACGACCACGATCGCGCGAAGAACGTGAAGCTCATCCGCGAGTGGCTGACCGACCACGACATCGTGCTGGCCGGCCGGTACGCGGAATGGGAGTACTACAACTCCGATCACGCCTTCCTCGCAGGAAAGAAGGCGGCCGAGGACGTGCGTCCCGCCGCGGCCGGCGGGCGCTAGGCACCGTGTCGGACGCGCTGCTCCGGCGGCGGCCGGAGGATTTCCTCTGGGCCACCGGGATCGAGGATACCTTCGTCCCCCAGACCCGCCCGGGGCATCGCGCCCTCGACGAATACCAGCTCATGGGCCACTACGAGCACTGGCGCGAGGATCTCGCGCTGGCGCGCGAGCTGGGCGTCGGCACCATCCGGTGGGGGATCCCCTGGTACCGCGTCGAGCCGCTCGAGGGAGAGTTCGACTGGCGCTGGACCGACGCCGTGATCCCCTACATGGTCGAGGAGCTGGGGCTCAACCCCATCATCGACCTCATGCACTACGGCTGCCCCTTCTGGCTCCGCCGCGAGTTCGCGAGTGCGCAGTACCCCGAGGCGGTGGCCGGCTACGTCGGCGCCTTCGCGACGCGGTATCGCGGCCTCGTCCGCTGGTACACCCCGCTCAACGAGCCGATCGTCACCGCGCTCTTCTGCGGCAAGCGCGGCGTCTGGCCGCCCTACCTGCGCGGCGACACCGGTTACACACGGATCCTGCTCCAGGTCATCCGCGGCATCGAGCGGACCTGCGAGACGCTCCGCGCCGTGGATCCCGCGTGCACGCTGGTGCACGTCGACGCGAGCGGGCTCAGCCGCACCGCCCGCGAGGATCTCGCCGCCGTCGCCGCCGAGGAGCAGGATCGGAGCTTCCTGCCGTGGGACCTCCTGGCGGGACGCGTGAGCCCCGACCATCCGCTCTTCCCCTGGCTGATCCGGAGCGGTGCCTCGCCCGACGAGCTCGCGGACATCGCCGCGGCGGGCATCCCGCTCGACCTGATGGGCCTCAACTTCTATCCGCAGTGGTCCACCACGCAGCTCTACATCGACCGGCGGGGACGTCTCGCGTACCGGCCCGTCGAGCAGGACGGCTCCGGCTTCGTCGCGCTGATCGAGGCCTACTACCGGCGCTACGGCACGCCGATCATCGTGACTGAAACCAGCGCGCGCGGACCGGAAGAAGTGCGCGCCCGCTGGCTCGAGGCCTCGGTGGCGGCGATTCGCGAGCTGCGCTCCCGCGGGGTGCCGGTGGTCGGGTACACCTGGTTCCCGCTCTTCACGATGGTAGACTGGCGCTACCGATTCGGCCGCGGCCCCGTGGAGGAGTATCGCCTGGAGCTCGGGCTCTACACCCTCGGCGCCGGACCGCGGTGGTCGCCCACGCCGCTGGTGGAGCAGTTCCGGAGCTACGTGGCCGATCCCGAAAGCGCGGTGGGGAGCCTCGCGACGCCGGAGGCGGGGTGAGCGGGCTGTTCCGGTCGTTCTGGTGGGGCGGCTTCGAGTCGGCCTGCCACATCAACGGCGCGGCCCGCCGCCTCGACATGATCTGCGCGACCGAGCACGACGCGCGGGCGGCGGAGGATTTCTCGCTGGTGAAGTCGGTCGGGATCGAGACGGTGCGCGAAGGGATGCGCTGGCACCTGATCGATCGCGGCGGAGGCTACGACTTCAGCTCCGCGCTGCCGGTGGCGCGCGCCGCGCGCGAAGCCGGCGTGCAGGTCGTGTGGAACCTGTGCCACTACGGGTGGCCCGACGACGTGAACCTGTTCGCCCCCGCCTTCGTGGAGCGCTTCCGGCGCTACAGCGCCGCGGTGGCGCGCCTCATCGCCGACCTGGGCGATGAGGTGCCGGTCTACTCGCCGATCAACGAAATCTCCTTCTTCGCCTGGGCGGCCGGCGAGGCGGGGTACATCTATCCCCACGCGCGCGGGGCGGGCGGCCGCGTGAAGGAACAGCTCGTCCGCGCGGCGATCGCCGGCATGGAGGCGATCCGCGACGTCGACGCCCGGGCGCGGTTCGTTCACGCCGACCCGCTGATCCACGTCGTGCCCCCGCGCGACCGCCCCGATCTCGCGCGGACCGCGGCGGACCGCCGCGAGGCGCAGTTCGAGGCGTGGGACATGCTCGCGGGGGGATTCCGGCCGGAGCTCGGCGGCCACCCGCGCTTCCTCGACATCGTCGGCGCCAACTTCTACCACACCAACGAGTGGGAGCATCCCGAGCGGCGGCTGCGCTGGGATGACTCGCCGCGCGACGACCGCTGGCAGCCGCTGAGCCGCCTGCTGATCGATCTCTTTCACCGCTACAACCGGCCGATCGTGATCGGCGAGACCAGCCACGTGGGGAGCGGGCGCGCGGCCTGGATCCGGGAGATCGCCGCCGACGCGCGCGCGGCGAGAGCGGCGGGCGTGCCGCTCGAGGGAGTGTGCCTCTACCCGATCATCGACCGCCCCGACTGGGACGATCCGGGTCACTGGCACCGCAGTGGTCTGTGGGATTGCGTCGCGGGGCCGGGCGGCCTCGACCGCGTCCTCTGCGGCGACTACGCGGCGGCCTTCGCCGAGGCGCGCGCGGCTCTGCCCTGAGACTCAGCCGTTGGCGGCGCCGGGGGGCATGCCGGTCGTCGCGAACGGCAGCGGCTCGGTCGGTCCGCCGGCGCCGGCGGCCGGCTGACGCGTGGTCCGCGCGACGAGGTCCCGCATCATGAGCGTCGCGACCGGATGGGTGCCGAGGTGCTCGCGGAGCCGGAAGGTGCACACCATGATCCGCCCGCGGTCCACCGGCCGCTCGGCCACGAGCGCGACGACATGGTGGACCCATCCCACGAAGAGGCCGGCGTGCACGTTGCCCGCGAAATCACGCGGCGAGAGGCCGACGATCACCGTCTCCGGCGTGAGATCGGCAAAGGCGAAGTCCACGGTGCCGCCGCTCGGGATGTCCTTGAAGATCTTGTCCTGCCGGAGCCAGCTCATGCTGCTGGCCCAGTCTCCCTGCCACGAGCGCCCCTGCCGCTGGGCGATGCCGAGCGTGCCGAGGTGTGCCTGCTGCGACTCGCTCGACTCGGCGAGCCAGAGCACGCGTCCCCCGTTCTGCGCGTGCCAGCGGAGCTCGTCCGTCATCGTCTCGACGACGACCAGATCGGCCTCCGGCAGCGCCTCCACCATCTCGTACCCCATCGCCGCGAGCCGCGCGGCCAGGCGCGGCAGGCCCGGCGCCGCGATCCGCGTGTGCTCCGGCGCCTCGGCGACGCGCGGAAAGAAGTACATCTCGTGGTGGTTCCGGGCCACGACGTGTCCCGTCGCATCGAGCAGCTGCATGTCCAGCCGGCCCCGCGCACTCTGCTCGAGCGGCGGAACCTCGAACACCGCCGTGCCGATCTGGCTCAGCTGCGCCCGCTGCGCCGGGACCTGCTCGAAGGCGCCGTGGATCGCCGGCCAGAGATCGAGCCGCCACTCCACCCGCGCGCCTCTCAGGTCGTGCTCCGAGAAGTGCGACAGCGCGATCCGCACCTCGCAGCGCTCGCCTTCCCAGTAGGCGATCCGCTCCCAGTCCACCGGGATGATCGCGTCGGCGCCGTTGATGTCGCGGATGACGTCGAAGTAGGCCTTCGGATTCCGGCACATGTCGAGCAGGCCGTTGCTCTCCCAGTGCACGTCGGTGAACTCGGTGATGATGTAGCCGACGATGCTCGGGTGCCGGCGCATCTGCTCGATCTCGTACTTGAGCGCCGTGAACTGCATCCGCTGGCTCGCCGCCGACAGATCGGACAGCGTGGAAAAGACGCGGTCGAGGTGGTAGGCCTTGTAGCGCTGCTCGATCCCGTGCGGATAGACGACGCCGTCGCCCCACTCGATACCGGTCTCGAACCACCACGGCTCCTTCCCGCCATAGCACTCGCGGAGCTTCGCGACGTCGGGCAGTCCCCAGTTGCCGAACTCCGACACGACCATCGGCTCGCTTCCCAGCCGCTTCACCTCGGGCGCGGGCCGGCGCGGCGCCGTCGCGTTCCACGGATCCCGGATGTACTCGCGCCACGCGTCGATGCTCTCGTAGACGTGCGCGAAGGTCCAGGGCGGCCGGCTCGCGAAGGTCTGGACCCAGTCGCGCCAGGCGCGGTAATGGTCCGGCATCGCGTAGTAGTTGTGGAAGTCCTCGATGTCGGTGACGACATGAAAATTGGTGAAGCAGGGCGAATTGCCGACCACCAGCCGGTGCGGATCGAGGGCCTTCAGCTCGGCGAACATGTCCGCGAGCCACGCGCGATGGCTCGCGTTGACGGCGAGGTCGAGTCCCCAGTTCTCGTTGGCGATGGTCCAGATGACGATGCTCGGATGGTTCCAGTCGCGCTCCACCATCCCCACGAGCGTGTCGTGCGCCCGCTCCTTGGCCTTGTCGGTGAGCTCCTGCCAGTTGGGCAGCTCCGTCCAGATGAGGAGCCCCGCCCGGTCCGCCGCATCGTAGTAGCGCGGATCGGTGATCTTGATGTGGGTGCGGAGGCAGTTGAGCCCCATGTGCCGCGCCTTCTCGAACTGCTCCGTGATCTCGGCGTCGGAGAAGGGCGTGTAGATGAGCTCGGGATAGTAGTCCTGATCGAGCGCGCCGCGGAGATAGAGAATGTGACCGTTCAGGAGCAGGTGCCCCGTGGGTGACGTGGCGATCGTCCGCATCCCGAAGGTGCCATCGAGCGAGTCGCGCTCCGCGCCGTCGCTGCCCGCGAGCACGGCGGTCACGGTATAGAGATTCGGATGGTCGGTGTCCCAGAGCATCGGCGCCGGCACCGGCAGCCGGAGATCGAGGCGCTCCGTCGCCGCCGGGATCTGATGCCGCGACTCGGCCGCCCCGCCCGAGGGGTCCAGCAGGCGGAGGATCAGCTGGGCCGGTGCGTCGGACGGGCGATTGACGAACACCTCTACCCGGGCCCGCTCGCCCGCGACATCCGGGGTGATCCGGAGCCGACTGACGTGCGTGGCGTGCCGCGCCTCGAGCCAGACGCTCTGCCAGAGGCCGCCGATCGGGCCGTACCAGCTCTGCTTGCCGTGCGGGATCTCCGCGAACGGGAACTCGGGGACCGTGTCGGGGTCGTTGCCCGGATCCACCACCCGCACCACCACCTCATTCGCTCCGTCGACGCGCAGCGCCTTCGATACGTCCAGGTCGAACGGGAGATATCCCCCCTCGTGCGCACCGACGAGGGTGCCGTTGACCCACACCGTGGCGTGATAGTCCACCGCGCCGAAGTGGAGGATGTAGACCGGATCGGGAGGCAGTGCCCCGCCCCACGCCGGCGCGCCGAGCGGAATCGCACGGCGGTACCAGGCAACGCCGCTGTAGTCCCGCAGATCGTCGAACTGCGCCTGCCAGGGTCCGGGCACCTGGATGTCGCGCAGCTCGGCGGCCGCGAGGGTGTCGGGGGCGAGCGAATCGGTGGGGTCGGTGGCGAACTGCCAGGTGCCGTCGAGGGACAAGCGTCTGCGTATCACATCAGACTCCGAAGCGAGTCGGGACCGGCGGATGAGCTTCCAGTAAGTCCTGTCCCCAGCCCGATCGCAAGCCCCGCCCGGCGGGCCTGCAACCGTTCGTTCTCGGTTCCGCAGCGCGAGCGCTCCAGGCGAGCGCTCAGGGCGAGCATCTCTCGAAGAACTCGAGGATCACGTCGGTGCCGGACAGCAGCGTGCTTGCCCTGCCCACGAGCCGCTCCGGCAGAAGCCGCGGCCCGCCGGGCCAGACGTGACCGAGGCCCGGAATCACCGCCTGCCGCACCGGGAGCCCGCCGCACCCGCTTCCCCCGGTCCACTCGATTCCCGCGTCGTCGGTGCGCGTCGCGATGCCGTCGCACCCGCAAGCCGCCGCCCACCGTTCCACCGAGCGGCGCACCGGCGGGTGGTACTCGCGGTGTCCCCAGGGCGTTTCGACGTCGCCGCCGGGAACCGGATTCAGCGGATCGGCGCCGCCGGCGAGGTGCAGCAGCGGGACCGGGCGTTCGAGTGTGCCCGGCTCGATCCAGCAGTGTCCCGCGACCGGTGCGATCGCGGCGACGAGATCCGGCCGCTCCGCCGCCAGGCGGAATGCGAGCGAGCCCCCGTTGGAGAATCCGGTGACCCAGACGCGGCGCGAGTCGAGCCCCTGCTCGCCGATGAGACGCTCGACGAGCGCGACGACGAAACCCACGTCATCCACGCCGCGCCGGGCCACATGCCCGCGGCCCGAGCCATCGTTCCACAGCTGCGGATTGAGGCGGAAGGCGGGGGCCGCGGTCGCGTCGCGCGGCGTCCCTTCGGGGAGCACGACGGCAAAGCCCTCCGCCCGGCCCCGCGCCGCCCAGCCCGTCTGCTGCTCGGCGAACGCGGCCGTGGCACCGGCGCCGTGAAGCATGACGAGGAGAGGCGCCCCACGGGGCGTTTCGGGGAGCTGCAGCAGCGCGCGCCGGGACGGCCGACCCGGCAACTCGATGGCAACGACGTCGGTCACGATGCTCACCGGTCGAAGTGGGCGTAAGGTGCACCACGTCACGGGCAAAGGGGAGTGACCGGTGCCAGATTCCGGCATGACGCTGCTCCGGCTCACCGATCGGGGCCTCTACTGCGAGGCCGGGGACTTCTACGTCGATCCCTGGGCTCCCGTCGATCGCGCCGTCGTCACGCACGCCCACGGCGATCACGCGACCTGGGGGTGCCGCCGCTATCTCGCGAGCGCCGCCGGCCGGGGCGTGCTGGCGCTCCGGCTCGGCCCCGATGCCGTGATCGAGACGCTGGACTGGGGCGAGCCCGTGTCCCTCGGCGGCGTCCGCGTCTCGCTCCACCCCGCGGGGCACATCCTGGGCTCGGCGCAGGTACGGCTCGAGATGGGCGGCGAGGTCTGGGTCGTCTCGGGAGACTACAAGACCGACCCCGATCCCACCTGTGCCCCCTTCGAGCCGATCCGGTGCGACACGTTCATCACCGAATCGACGTTCGGCCTCCCGATCTACCGGTGGCCCGCCGAGACGGAGGTGTTCGCGGAGATCAATGCCTGGTGGCGGGCGAACGCGGCGGAGGGGCGGACGAGTCTGCTCTTCGGCTACGCGCTCGGCAAGGCGCAGCGTCTCCTCGCCGGCCTGGACCCGTCGATCGGCCCGATCCTGACGCACGGGGCGGTCGAGCGGATGACGACAGCGTATCGCGAAGCCGGCATTCCGCTGCCGGCCACGACGCACGCCGCGGCGCTGCCGCGAAAGGCCGACCGCGAAGGAGCGCTCGTGCTCGCACCGCCGTCGGCGGAAGGCAGCGCCTGGACCCGCCGGTTCGCGCCCTTCTCCGCCGCCTTTGCCTCCGGGTGGATGCGCGTGCGGGGCGCGAGGCGTCGCCGCGCGCTCGACCGCGGCTTCACGCTCTCGGATCACGTCGACTGGCCCGCCCTGCTCGCGGCCATCGACGCGACCGGCGCGGGCCGGGTGTGGGTCACGCACGGCTTCACCGCGGCCGTCACCCGCTGGCTCGGTGAGCGAGGGCTCGAGGCGCGGGCCCTCGCCACCCGCTTCGAGGGCGAGCGGGACGACGACGTGGAAGTCGAATGAAGGATTTCGCGGCGCTCTACACGGCGCTCGACGAAACCACTGCCACCAATCAGAAGGTGGCGGCGATGGTCGCGTACTTCCGCTCGGCGCCGCCGGCCGACGCGGCGTGGGCGGTCCACTTCCTGAGCGGATGGCGCCCGCGCCGGCTGATCCGGGCCGGCGATCTCCGCCGCTGGGCCGCTCTGGCAGCGGCGATTCCGGAGTGGCTGTTCGAGGAGTCGTATCACGCGGTGGGCGACCTTGCCGAGACCATCGCGCTCCTCCTCCCCGAAGGCGCGGGCGCCGAGGAGCGCCCGCTCGCGTGGTGGGTGGAGGAGCGGCTGCTGCCGCTCCGGGACCTGGAGCCGGCGGAGCAGGAAGTGTCGCTCATCGCGAGCTGGCGGGAGCTGAGCGGCCGCGAACGCTACGTCTGGAACAAGCTCATCACCGGCGCCTTCCGGGTCGGCGCGTCGCAGCGCCTCGTCGTCCGCGCGCTCGCCGAGGTGAGCGGGCTGTCCGATGAGGTCATCGCGCATCGGCTGATGGGCGCGTGGGAGCCCGGCCCCGGCTTCTACGAGCGGCTGACGGCGCATGACACCCGTGACGCGGACTGGAGCCGCCCCTACCCGTTCTTCCTCGCGCACGCGCTCGAGCAACCGCCCTCCGCGCTGGGCGATCGCACGTGCTGGCAGGTCGAGTGGAAGTGGGACGGCATCCGCGCGCAGCTCATCCGCCGCGCGGGACAGACCTTTCTCTGGTCGCGCGGCGAGGACCTGCTGAACGGACGCTTCCCGGAGGTCGAGGAGCTCGCGGCGTTTCTGCCGTCCGGAACGGTCATCGACGGCGAGCTCCTTCCCTGGCGCGACGGCCGGCCTCTTCCCTTCGCGCAAATGCAGCGGCGCATCGGCCGGAAGAAGCTCGACCGCCGGATCCTCGCGGAGGTGCCCGTCGCGCTCATCGCCTACGACCTGCTGGAGGAGGGTGGCGAGGATCTCCGCACACGTCCCCTCGGCGAGCGCCGGCGCCGCCTGGAAGCGCTGGTCGCATCCCTGCCAACGGGCGCGAGCATTCATCTCTCGCCGGTCGTCGAGGGAGACGACTGGCCGGCGCTCGCAGATGCCCGCCTCGCCGCCCGCGACCGCGGCGCCGAAGGGCTCATGCTGAAGCACGCCGAGTCGGCGTACGGCGTCGGTCGCCGCCGGGGCGACTGGTGGAAGTGGAAGGTGGATCCGCTGAGCGTCGATGCGGTGCTGATCTATGCGCAGCCCGGCAGCGGCCGCCGCGCCGGGCTCTACACCGACTACACCTTCGGCGTCTGGGACGGCGACCGCCTCGTCGCCTTTGCGAAGGCGTACTCGGGACTCACCGATGAGGAGATCCGCCAGGTCGACGCCTTCGTCCGCCGCAACACCCTCGACAAGTTCGGTCCGGTGCGCGTGGTGAAGCCCGAGCTCGTATTCGAGCTCGCGTTCGAGGGCATTCAGCACTCGAGCCGGCACAAGAGCGGTGTCGCCGTGCGCTTCCCCCGCATGGCGCGCTGGCGGACCGACAAGGCCGCCGCGGACGCCGACACGCTCGAGACCGTGCGCGGCCTGATCGATGCCGTGAACGCGCGATGACGGACGAGCCGCGCCGCCTCCGCTACTCGCTGGGCCGGCCCGTCGAGCCGGGCACGCCCTTTGTGGACCTCGTGCCGCCGAAGGAAGCCGGGGAGCCGTCCACCGGACAGTCGTCGCTTGCACGCGAGCTGCGCCGGGCGCGTGCGGCGCAGAAGAAGGCGGCCGGCCGCGCCGATCCGCGGCGGCGCACCGCGACCGCGCCACTCGAGCAGGATCGCCGGGCGCGGCGCGCGCTCAGGAAATACGCGGCGCTCGATCCCGATGCGGCGGTCTGCGCCTGGTTCGCCGAGCATGAGTGGGAGCCGTTCGCCTTCCAGGAGGAGGTGTGGGACGCGTATCGGGCCGGCGAGAGCGGGCTGATCCACGCCGCCACCGGGACGGGCAAGACCTACGCCGCATGGATGGGCCCGCTCCTCGAGTGGCTGCGTGACTATCCGGCGGCCACCCGCCGCGCCGGCGCGCCACCGCTTCGCGTCCTCTGGGTGACACCGCTCCGCGCCCTCGCCGCCGACACCGAGGCCGCGCTCCGGGCACCGCTGATCGACCTGGGCATTCCCTGGACGCTCGAAGCGCGCACGGGCGACACCACCCCCGCCGCACGCGCGCGCCAGCGTGTCCGCCTGCCGACCGCCCTCGTCACGACGCCCGAGAGCCTGTCCCTCCTCCTCACGCGCGAGAATGCCGCACAGCTGTTCGCGCACCTCGAGTGCGTGGTGGTGGACGAGTGGCACGAGCTCATGGCGAGCAAGCGCGGCGTGCAGACGGAGCTCGATCTGGCCCGCCTTCGCCGCTTCCGCCCGGATCTGCGCACCTGGGGGCTGAGCGCGACGCTCGGCAACCTCGAGTCGGCGCGCGATACTCTGCTGGGCATGGACGGCGCGGGCCAGCCCAGGCCGGGCCGCCTCGTGCGCGGCCTCGTGCCCAAGGCGATCGGGGTCGACTCGCTCTTTCCGGAGACGATCGAGCGCTTCCCCTGGTCCGGGCAGATCGGCCTCACCCTCCTGCCGCAGGTCATCGCCACGATCGAAGAGGGAGGCACCGCGCTCGTCTTCACCAACACGCGCGCGACGGCCGAGATCTGGTACCAGGCGCTGGCGCTGAGCGGGGTGTCGTGGGCCGACCGGATCGGCGTGCATCACGGCTCGCTCGATCGCGCCGAACGGGAGCGGGTGGAGGACGGGCTCCGAAGCGGCGAGCTTCGCTGCGTGGTCTGCACGTCCAGTCTCGATCTCGGCGTCGACTTCTCGCCGGTCGATCGGGTGCTGCAGGTCGGCAGCCCCAAGGCGGTCGGCCGCCTCGTGCAGCGCGCCGGCCGGAGCGGGCACCGGCCCGGCGCGATGAGCCGCGTGACCTGCGTTCCCACCAGCGCACTCGAGCTGGTGGACATCGCGGCCGCGCGGACGGCGCTCGAGGCGGGAAGGATCGAAGCCCGGCCGCCGGTCGAGCGCCCGCTCGACCTGCTCGCGCAGCACGCGGTGACGGTCGCGCTGGGCGGCGGGTTCCACGCGGACGAGCTGTACCGCGAGGTGCGTACCACGCACGCCTATCGCGACCTGCCGCGCGATGAATGGGAGTGGGTGCTCGACTTCATCACCCGCGGCGGCGAGGCGCTGCGGGCCTATCCGGAATACGCGAAGGTCGCGCTGGTAGACGGCGTCTATCGCGTGACGAGCCGGATGATCGCGATGCGGCACCGGATGTCCATCGGCACCATCGTCAGCGAATCCTCGCTCAAGGTCCGCTACGTGCGGGGCCGCACCCTCGGCACCGTCGAGGAGAATTTCATCGCGCGCCTCCGCCCGGGCGACCGCTTCACTTTCGGCGGGCAGCCGCTCGAATTCGTGCGGGTGCGCGACATGACGGCGTGGGTCCGGAAAGCACCAAGTGCCGAGGGCGCCGTGCCCAAGTGGTCGGGCCTTCGCCTCGCGCTCTCGCCCGAGCTGGCGCACGCGGTGCGCGTCAAGCTCGATGAGGCCCGGCGCGGCATCTTCGATGCGCCGGAGATGGAGAAGGTGCGGCCGGTCCTGGAGCTGCAGGCCGCGTGGTCACTGCTCCCGAAGCCGGATGAGCTCCTCATCGAGCGCACGGAGAGCCGCGAAGGCCACCATCTCTTCGTCTATCCGGTGGAGGGCCGGCTGGTGCACGAGGGGCTGGCGGCGCTCTTCGCGTATCGCATCTCGCAGCTCGGGCCGATCACCTTCACCCTCGCCGCGAACGACTACGGCCTCGAGCTGCTGTCGGCCGAGCGGGCGCCGCTCGAGGAGGCACTGGAAGCCGGGCTCCTCTCGACCGAATATCTCTTCAACGACATCCCCGCCAGCCTCAACGCCGCCGAGATGGCGCGGCGGCAGTTCCGCGAAGTCGCGCGGGTGGCGGGGCTCATCTTCCAGGGGTTTCCCGGGCAGGCAAAATCGGTGAAGCAGCTGCAGGCATCCAGCGGACTGATCTACGAGGTCTTTGCGAAGTACGATCCCGAGAACCTCCTCCTGCGCCAGGCCCAGCGCGAAGTTCTCGAGCGGCAGCTGGAACAGAGCCGCCTCGGCCGCACCCTGGCGCGGCTCGGCGGCGGGACGGTGACCATCGTCGAGACGGAGCGGCCCACGCCGTTTGCCTTCCCGCTTCTGGTCGACCGCCTGCGCGAGCAGCTGAGCAGCGAAAAGCTCTCCGACCGGGTGCGGCGGATGGCCGATCCGCTTGAACGGGCCGCGGGCCCGGACGTGCCCGCGATTCCGCGCTTTGCCAACCTCCGCTCCGCGCGGCCGCGATGAGCGATCAGGAAATCTCCCTCGCGGGTGAGCCGGTCCGGCTCCTGCCCGAGCGAGCCATCTACTGGGAGCGCGAGCACGCGCTGGTCGTGGCCGATCTCCACTGGGGCAAGGCCGCTACCTTCCGCGCCGCCGGCGTCCCGCTGCCGCCGGGCACGACGGCCGAGGACCTCGCGCGGCTCGACCGCGCGCTCCGGCGCACCGGCGCGCGTCGCCTCTTTCTTCTGGGGGACCTCTTCCACGCGCGGGAAGGGCGCCGGTCCGGCGCAACGCTGGCCACCGTCGCGGCCTGGCGTGCCGCCCACCCGGCGCTCGACGTCCTGCTCGTGCGCGGCAACCACGACCGCCGCGCCGGCGACCCGCCCGGCGAGCTTGGCATGACGATCGTGAACGCACCGCATCATGTCGCGCCCTTTGCACTGCAGCATGAGCCCGCGCCTGCCGGCGGCGGGGCCTACGCGCTGGCGGGCCACCTGCACCCGGGTTTCGTCATGGCGGGTCCCGCACGGCAGCGGGAACGGCTGGCCTGCTTCGTGATCGGCGCGCGCGGCGCGATCCTCCCCGCCTTCGGGAGCTTCACCGGCACGCTCGCGATCTCCGCCCGGCCCGACGACCGGGTCTACGTGATCGCCGACGACGCGGTGATCGCGGTCAGTGCCGCGGCGGCGGGGCAGGCTGGCTGAGCAGCCGGTAGGGAACATCCGCGGGCGCGCCGCCCTCGGGCCAGTCGTGTTCCTTGCCGGGGAAATCGGGACGGGGCTGCGACGTGATGTACGCGGCCACGTCCGCGGCCTCCTGGTCGCTGAGCGACCCCGGCCGGTCGAGCGGCATGTTGCGCCGGATGAAGGCGGCCGCCGTCCGGGCCCGCGCCATGCCGGCGCCGATGTTGAACGACGCGTCGCCCCAGAGCGGCGGCGCGGCGGCTGTCCCTGCCCCGCCCGCGCCGTGGCAGCGCGCACAGTTGACCTGGAAGAGCGTGGCGCCGCGGCCGCTGTCCCCCCGCGCGACCTTGAGCGGGACGAGCCCCTGCCCCGCGACGCGCGCGCCGACCGGCACGCCGCGCGAGAGGAAGGCGAGGTACGCGACGATGTCTCGCATCTCCGCGCTCGCCGGATCGAGCGCCTTGCCGTTCATGCTGCGCTGGAAGCAGTCGTTCACGCGATCCTCGATCAGCGAGAGCGACGCGCTCCGGCTTCGGTACTGCGGATACCGCGCATAGACGCCCACCCACGGCATCGCGCCCGCCTGGCGGCCATCCTGCGGATGGCAGCTGACGCACTGGAGCGCCGCACCGACGTGCGCGGGGAGGCTGTCGCGCGTGTGCGCGAGGAGCGCGCGCCCCCGCAGGATCGAGCGGCCGGCGGCGTCATGAGGGATGAGGGAGTCGGCGGGCGGCGCGAAGGCGACCGTGTCCTGCGCCCCGCGCGAGGCCGGCGGCGAGGCGCAGCCGCCCGCCAGGCCGGCCGTGAGGACCAGACCCCATGATGCACGGAGCCAACGGGCGATCGGCGAAGTCACGGGCGGATTGTATGGCTCCCCCGCGCTGGCGGCAAGCGCGCTGGGGTGCGTACCTTCCCGGCCGTCCGGGGGTGCGATGAGCGATCTCCTCGCCGCGCGCGGCCAGATGGCCATGTCGCTGGGTTTCCACATCATCTTCGCCGTCGTCGGCATCGGCATGCCCGTCCTCATGGTGCTGGCCGAGCGGCGCTGGCAGCGCACCGGCGAGGCGGTCTATCTCGAGCTCGCCCGCCGGTGGGCCCGCGGGACCGCGATTCTCTTCGCGGTCGGCGCCGTCTCCGGCACGGTCCTCTCCTTCGAGCTCGGACTCCTCTGGCCGCGGTTCATGGCCTTCGCAGGGTCGGTCATCGGGATGCCGTTCTCGCTCGAAGGCTTCGCCTTCTTCACCGAGGCGATCTTCCTCGGGATCTACCTGTACGGATGGGAACGCGTGCCGCGGCGGGCGCACCTCCTCGCCGGTGTCGCGGTGGCGGTGAGCGGCGCCGCCTCGGGCATCTTCGTCGTGATGGCCAACGCGTGGATGAACACGCCGGCCGGCTTCCAGATGGTCGCGGGCCGCGTGGTGTCGGTGGACCCGCTCGCCGCGCTCTTCAATCCCGCCGCCTTCCAGCAGACGCTCCACATGACCCTCGCGGCGTTCGTGGCGACCGGATTCGCGGTGGCGGGGATCCACGCGGCGCTCCTGCTGCGCGATCCGGGGAATCCCTTCCACCGCGCGGCGCTCGGCATCGCGCTCCTCGTGGCCGCCCCCGCCGCCGTGCTCCAGCCGATTTCGGGCGACATCAGCGCGCGAGCCGTGGCGCGGCAGCAGCCCGCCAAGCTCGCGGCAGTCGAGGCGCTCTTCACCACGACCCGGGGCGCGCCGCTCACCGTCGGCGGCCTGCCCGATGAAGCCGGTCAGACGGTCCGATACGGCATCCGGATCCCGTCCGGACTGTCGCTCCTCGCCTTTCACGATCCGCACGCGCGCGTTGCCGGCCTCGATCAGGTCCCCCGCGGCGACTGGCCGCCGGTCGCCATCGTGCACATCGCCTTCCAGGTGATGGTCGGGCTCGGAACCTTCCTCGCGCTCCTGTCCCTCACGATCGGGTGGCGCGCGTGGCGCAGACGCACGATCGACTCGAGCCGCGGCCTGCTGCGCGCGATCGCCGCTGCCGGACCGTGCGGTTTCCTCGCGATCGAGGCGGGGTGGGTCGTCACCGAGGTGGGCCGCCAGCCGTGGATCATCTCGGGCATCCTCCGGACCCGCGACGCCGTGACGCCGATGCCGGGGATCGCGGTGCCCTTCGCGCTCTTCACCCTCCTCTACATCGGACTCGCCGCCGCCGTGGCGTGGCTCCTCTACCGGCAGATCGTGCGGATGCCGGCCGCGCCGCCGCATGCCTGACGATACGCTGGCCGTGGTGCTCGCCGGCGTCATCATGCTCGCGCTCAACGCCTACGCCCTGCTGGGCGGCGCCGACTTCGGCGGCGGCGTGTGGGACCTGCTCGCGTCGGGGCCGCGGCGGCAGCGACAGCGCGACCTGATCGCCCACGCGATCGCGCCGATCTGGGAGGCGAACCACGTCTGGCTCATCCTCGCGGTGGTGCTCCTCTTCACCTGCTTTCCCGCGGCCTTTGCCCGGATCGCGATCGTGCTGCACATCCCGCTCTCGCTCGTGCTCGTCGGGATCGTGCTCCGCGGCTCCGCCTTCACCTTCCGCTCCTACGACAGCCGCCGCGACGCCGTGCAGCGGCGATGGGGCGCCGTCTTCTCGGGCGCGAGCATCATCACGCCGCTCCTTCTCGGCACCGCCGTCGGCGCGCTCGCCACCGGCCGCCTCCGGCCGCCCGCCGGCAGCTTCGCGTCGGGCTTCATCCGGCCCTGGGCCACACCGTTCACGCTGGCGACGGGCTGCCTCGCGCTCGCCCTCTTCGCCTTTCTCGCCGCCGTGTACCTCACGGTGGAAGCCGGCGACGATCGCGAGCTGGCCGATGATTTCCGCCGCCGCGCCGTCGGCGCCGCCGCCACGGCCGTCGTCATCGCGGCCGGAGCGCTGCTCATGGCGCGCCGCGGCGCGCCGATGATGCACGCGGGGCTCACCGCGTCGCGCTGGGCCCTGCCGCTCCACGCCGGCGCCGCGGCGGCTCTGGCCGGCACGATCGGCGCGCTCCTGGTTCGGCGCTTCGGCGTCGCGCGCGTCGGCGCCGCCGCATTCGTCTCGCTCGTCATCTGGGGCTGGGCGGTCGCGCAGTTCCCGCTCCTGGTGCCGCCCGACCTCTCGGTGATGAACGCAGCGGCGCCCGCCACCACCCTGCGTTTCGTCGCGCTGGGCCTCGTGGCGGGCGCCGTGGTGCTCGTCCCGTCCCTCTTCTATCTCTTCCGCATCTTCAAGACATCGGGCTGAGCCCTAGTGAATCCCTCCCATGAGCCGTCGCACCGGGCGAATGAGGAGGAAGGCCACGACCGATGCACCCAGGCAGACCCCCGCGACCCATCCGAAGATCGAGGTGAGCGGCGCCGTCGACATGAAGCCCGCCGCCGACCCCGCCACCTTGCTCCCGACCGCGTCCGCCATGAACCAGACCCCGAGCATCATCCCGACGATCTTGACCGGCGAGAGCTTGGTGAAGACCGACAGTCCCACGGGCGAGAGACAGAGCTCGCCCAGCTCCTGGAGAAAGTAGCAGCCGATCAGCCAGAACGGGCTCACCCGCACCGGCAGGCTCGAGTTCTGGATGTAGCCGGCCGCCGGCAGCAGGAACAGGAACGAGAGCCCGGTGAAGAAGAGGCCGAAGGCGAACTTTGCCGGCGTGGAGGGCTCGCGGCGGCCGAGCCGCGTCCAGAGCCACGCGAAGACCGGCGCCAGAAGGATCACGAAGATCGCCTGCACCGTCTGGAACCAGCTCGAGGGGAAGCTGAATCCGAGGATCTCGGTGCGGCTGAACCGGTCGCCGAAGAGATTGAGCGTCGAACCGGCCTGCTCGTACGCGCCCCAGAAGATGGCGGCGAAGACGAAGAAGACCGCCATCGCGCCGAGCCGCTTCCACTCCTCGCGGGTAAAGCCGCGCGAGGTGGGGGCGCTGGCAACCTGCGCCGCCGGCACCGCGCGACGCTGCGCCGCGAGGCGCTCGATGGCCGGCTGGAGATGCCGGCGACCGGCCACGTACTGGATGATGCCGAACGTCATCCCGATGCCGGCGCAGGCGAAGCCCAGGTGCCAGTCCACCCGCTGCGCGAAGTAGCCGGCCACGAACGGGCCCAGCGCGGCGCCCAGGTTGATGCCCATGTAGAAGATCGAGAACCCGGCGTCGCGCCGGGTGTCGGCCGTGTCGTACAGCGAGCCGACGATACCGCTCACGTTCGGCTTGAGGAGCCCGGTGCCGATCACGATCAGCGCGAGGCCGGCGTAGAAGAAGGGCAGCGGGTGGAAGACGAGGGTGAAGTGGCCCAGCGTGATGATGATCCCGCCGATGAGCACGCTCTTGTACTGCCCCAGCCAGCGATCGGCGATGATGCCGCCGAAGATCGCCGCGGCCCAGGCGCTCGCCGTGTAGGTGCCGTAGATCGAGCCCGCGTGCTTGTCGTCGAAGTTGAGGGCGTTCACCATGTAGAGGATGAGGAACGCGCGCATGCCGTAGTAGCTGAAGCGCTCCCACATCTCGGTGAAGAAGAGGGTCGAGAGTCCCTTCGGATGGCCGAAGAAGCCGCGCTCCAGCGCGCCGATGGCCCCCGGCGCCGGCCGCGGGTGATCGACCAGCGGATCGGCGAGCGGACCGCCCGGGCGGTCGGAGCTGTCGTTGGTCATTGATCCTTTCCGAGCTTCTTCTTGAGGTGGGCCAGCTGGGCTTCGACCGCCGCCTCGTGTCGCGCGCGCTCGGCGCGCGCTGCCAGGAGGTCGCTCTCCAGGTCGGCCCCGGGGTCGGCGACGGGGCGCGCCGCCGACGCGGGACCGACCCCCTGCTGCGCCTGCCGGAGCTGCGCCGTCATCTCCTCGACCTCGCGCTCCGCCATGCCGACCTCGTCGCGCTGGACGGCGAGCTTCCGCTCCAGGACGCCGACCCGCTCCCGGTGCCGCGCGGCGAACCGCTCCGCCACCTCGACCGTCTCCGGATCGGGAAGCTCCGCCGCCAGGCGTCCCCGGCGCTCCGCGTCGTCCAGCTGCCGGCGCTCGGCCGCGAGCTCGCGTTCGGTCGCGACGATGCCGTCCCGCATCGCGGCGACGGCGGCGCGCGCCTCGACCACCGCGTCCCGCAGGCCGGCGACGTAGGCCCGGCCGTCCACTCGACCGCCCTGCTCGTCGAAGATCCGGTCGAATCGCGCGCGGAACCCGTCGAACACGCGAAGGCATCCTTTCCTGGGGGAATCACATCGGGAAGTCAGGGAATGTTACGGCGTCCCGCGGCGGAGCGTCAAGCGAGTCACGTCATTAGCTTTCGGGGTCCGGACTCCTGTCCCCCGCGTCCCGGAGGCCTCATGATCCGCCACGCGCCCCTCCTGCTCCTCGCCGCGGCAACCGCGTGCGGGCGGAGCGGAACTTCCTCCCGCGCCGCCTGCGGCATCGCCGCGCTGGCGGGACCGGCCCAGCTGATCAGCGAGTTCGGCGTTCGGAATCAGACGCTCGGCTCGCCGCCCGCTACCCTGCCCGAGCAGCTGGCGGCACGGCTCGCGACCGGTCCGGCGTATCGCGCGGTGACCGGCCGCCCGCCCAACGATTCGCTCTGGGTCATCGGCGTCGACGGCACCCTCCCGCCGAACGTGAAGCTCGGCTACGGCGTGCTGGTGCTCGACACCGGCGCGAAGGCGCGGGGCATCATGCTCTATGAAGGACTCCCCGTCGAGCGCGCCCCGCGCATCGGCTCGGTCACGATGGGGTCGGCCACCGTGCCGCTGATCGGTGTGCAGACCGACCCCAGACGCTTCGAGGATCCCGCATGTCCCTTCTTCCCCGATTCGGTACTCGTCCGGTGAGCGCGCGCATCGGTGTGAGCGGCGTGGTGCGCGAGTGGGATGGTGCCTCGCGGAGCGGCGTCAACTCGGCGTATCTCGCGAGCGTGGTGCGAGCCGGCGGCGTCCCGCTGGTGCTCTCGCCGCTCATGGGCGCGGAGGCCGCCGCCGGCGCGCTCGACGGCCTGGACGGCCTGCTGCTCACCGGTGGCGAGGACGTCGACCCTGCGCTCTACGGCGCGCAGCCGTCGCGGCACCTCGGCACGGTCTCCTCCGAGCGCGACCGCTTCGAGCTGGCGCTGCTCGCGGCCGCGCGGGAGCGGGAACTGCCCGTCCTGGGCATCTGCCGGGGAATCCAGCTCGTCAACGTGGCCTTCGGCGGCACGCTGTGGCAGGACCTCCCGTCCGAGCGCCGCGGCATCCTCAACCACAATCCGCGGACACCACGCGATGCCCGCGCGCACGGCATCCGCGTCCTCGAGGGAACGCGCACCGCCGCGGCGCTCGGCCGGCTCGAGTTCGACGCGAATTCCTTCCACCATCAGGCGGTGCGGGACCTGGGTCGCGGACTCCGCGCCGTGGCGTGGGCGGCGGACGGGCTCGTCGAGGCCGTTGAGCCGGAGGAAGGCGGCTGGCTGGTGGCGGTGCAGTGGCATCCCGAGGAGATGACGACGCAGGCGGGGGCGCCCGACAGCGGGCTCTTCCGCGCCTTCCTGGCGGAGGCGGATCGCGGCGCGCGCTCAGTGCGCGCCGAGGTCCCGGAGCACGCGGTCGGCTGAGCAGTGGCCCGCGAAGAAGACCCGGTCACTCATCCCGTTGAGCGCGCTGCGAACGAGCGGAAACCGCTCGGCGGCGGAGCGGAACACGTCGGTCAGGCCGTACTGGCCGGCGAGCGCGTGATCCGACGCGAGCTCGAAACCGCGCCGGCCCATCGTGTCGTAGTAGGCCAGGTCCGGACCGCCCTTCCGCAGTCGGCGCGCGGCGATGTAGTCGGGAAAGAGGCCGGCCAGCCAGAGCGCGTAATTGCCGAGATGCGCCATCACCCGGAAGCGACGCTCCCCTTCGCACGACCCGAGATCGGCCAGGATGTCGACCAGGTACCGGTGCTGCTCGTCGTCGTTCCAGTCGACGCGCCAGGCCCGGTCGCGTCGCCCGAAGTCCACCACCAGCGCCGCCAGGTAGTCGGCGAGGTCGCGGTCGTCGAGCCCGGCGTGGCGCAGGGTGTGGCGGACGAGGACATAGAAGAAGAGCGTCTCCGACGGCACGAGGATCGTCCGCACCTCGAGCAGACGCTCCAGCAGCTCGGGCGTGTCGAGCAGGGCATCGGGGCCTTCCGCCGCGAGCCGGCGTTCCAGCGTCTGTCGCCGAGTGGCCGACCCCCGGCTCAGGAGCAGGATCATCAGCTCGACATCGGCTCCGGTGAGCCGCCCACGGACATCGGCGCGAATCATGGCATCTCCCTCTGAGGTTCCGGGCAGCGCCGAGCTCCTCGTCGGACGGCTGACCGCCTTTGCGCATGAACTGGCCGGCACCCTGCGCCGCACCTCCATCGTGGACCTGCTGATCGAGCACGTCCGCGATGGACTCTCGCCCGTCGAGATAGCGGTGATCCTGTTCAACAAGGACACCGACGACCCCGATGTCCTGCACATCTGGCCCGCCGCGGGTCGCGAGCGTCGGCCCGTCCTGGAGCTCGCGAGCCGCCACGGCCCGACCCTCCTGGCCGACTCCCTCGCCGCCCACCTCGCTGCCGAAGGCCTTCCGGTTCCCGATGATGTCTCCGGAACATGGGCCCTCGCGCCCCTCCTCGCGCGGGAGCACGTCACAGGCGCCATAGCGATCCGCTCACCGTCCGGAGGCTTCGGGCCCACCGTGCTCCCCCTCCTCCAGGGGCTGGGGGCGCAGGCGAGCATCGCGCTCGAGAGCGTCCGGCTGGTCGATCTGCACGACGACGGCCGCAAATCCTGGCAGGAAGTGGTCGATGCCATCGCCCTGGCCCTCTGCATCGTGGACCGGTCCGGCAGCATTCGCCGTGCCAACCGCGCCTTTGCCGAGCTGGTGGACGCCCCGCCGGCTTCCCTCATCGGACGGCCTTGGCAGGCATTCGTGCCGCCGGAGTGGGTCCCCGAAATCCGCCGGGCCCTCGCGGAACGCGCGACCGCGGGCGCCGAGCTCGAGACCGGCGAGCGCTGCTACTCCCTGAGCACCGTCCCCATCAGCCAGGGTGATCCGTCGCTGACCGTGCTCCTCTTCGACGACCAGACCGAGCGGCGCCGCCTCCAGGACCAGCTCATCCAGTCGGAGAAGCTCTCCGCCATCGGCCAGCTGATCGCGGGGATCGCGCACGACCTCAACAACCCCCTCGCGTCGGTGGTGGGATTCGCCGACTTCCTGAGCGAGGCGCGCGACGTCCCTGCCGGCCTTCGCGAGCCCCTCGCCGTGATCCGCGAAGAGGCGGAGCGCGCCTCGAACATCGTGAAGAACCTGCTCGGCTTCGCGCGGAAGCAGGATCGGCAGCGACGGCCCGTGACGCTGGCGCCACTGATCGAATCGACGCTCGCGCTCCTCCGGAACCAGCTCCTCGCGTACCACGTGGATGCGGGCGTGTCGCTCGAGCCCGACCTGCCGATGGTGTCGCTCGAGCCGAATCAGATGCAGCAGGTGCTGGTGAACCTGATCAACAACGCGGCGCAGGCGATCGCGTCCACCGGCCGGCCCGGTACGGTCTCGATCACGGTCCGGCGCCTCCTCGACGGTGTCGCGATCGACGTCGCGGACGACGGCCCCGGCATGTCCCGCGCGCTGGCGGAGCAGGTCTTCGAGCCCTTCTTCACCACCAAGGGTGAGGGCGAAGGCACCGGGCTCGGCCTTTCCATCAGCCAGGGCATCGTGAAGGAGCATGGCGGGCGCATCACGCTGATCACGCGCGAGGGCGAGGGCGCGACCTTCACCATCCAGCTCCCCTGCGGCGACACCTCCGAGCGCCGGGAGCCGGCGCGCGCTGCCGTGCGCGGGCCTGCCGCCGGCCTTCGCGTGCTGGTCGTCGACGACGAGCCCCACATCCTGCACTACATGCGCGCCACCCTCGAAGCGTGGGGACATGAGGTCGAAGTCGCCGGCGACGGCGCGGAGGGGCTCCGGCTCGCGACCGCGGGTGGATTCGATCTCATCATCTCGGATCTCCGGATGCCGCGGCTCGGAGGGCGCGAATTCTTCGAGGAGCTTCGCCTGGTGGATCCCTCCGCCGCGCCGCGCGTGGTCTTCAGCACCGGCGACACCGTCCGGGGCGACACCCTGGAGTTCCTGGAGACTCTGGACCGCCCCTATCTGCACAAGCCCTTCAGTCTGGCCGAGCTCCGGACCCTCCTCGCCACCGTCGCGAGCCGGCGCGGCGCGGAGGCGGCCGGTGTATCGTTCAGCCACACTCGCACCGACAGCCCATGATCTACGTCTGCATTCCCAGTCATAACGAGGCGCCCACCGTGGGCCTCCTCCTCTGGAAGATCCGGCAGGTCTTCGCCGGCTTCCCGCGGGAGTACCAGCTCGTCGTCGCCGATGACGGCTCGACCGACGCTACGGCCGAAGTGCTCGCGCCGTACGCCCGTGTCCTGCCGCTCACCGTCCTCACGCATCAGCACCGCGAGGGCTACCGCCGCACCATCGAGGAGCTGCTCCGCTTCGCGGCCGACCGGACCGACCGGCCCAGGCGCGACTGCGCCATCCTCATGCACGCCGACTTCGCGCACGCTCCGCATTACCTCCCGGACCTGGTGCGGCGGATCGAAAGCGGCGCGGACATGGTCGTGGCGGAGGGCTCCCTCGGCGGGGAATCGTCCCGCGGCCGCCGCATGCTCCGCCGCTTTGCGCCGATGCTGCTGCGCGGGCGGGTGCGGATCCCCGGCGTCAACGACCTCGTGTCGGGGTTCGCGGCATTCCGGCTCGTCACCCTCCGGAACGCCTTCCGCGAGGGCAAGCCGCCGATGCTTGCCGCCGAGGGCTGGGCGGCGAACGCCGAGCTCCTCGGGCGCGCGTCTCGGCATGCGAGGCGGATCGAGTCGATGCCGGTGGTCGAGCGACACGACCTGCGGCCTCGGCCCAGCCGGCTCGAGGCGTGGGCTGGAGCGCGCGAGCTCTGGCGGGAAGCGGGGCGCCTCCGCCTTCCGACGCCGGTCCCCGCGCGGGCGGCGGCGGCGCAGGTCGAACCCGCCGGCGTGGAGGCGGGGGCCGCGAGCTGAGCCGGCCGGCAGGCAACAGGAGCAAACGAAACGCCCGGCAGAGCGCCGGGCGTTTCGTTTGCCTTGCTTCCCTGCGTCCGCCAGGCTCAGGCGGGCTTTCCGGTGATCGTCTCACGGACCCGCGCCGCCGTGCCGGGCGCGAAGATCTTGAGCACCAGATAGATGATGAAGCCCCAGAGTGCCAGCTTGAGCACGACGCCGAGGAAGCCGAGCACCCCGAACAGCAGCACGAAGATCACCTTCAACAGGACCATCGAGAACACTGCGAAGAGCGAGAAGCCAACGATGCCGCGAACCATGCTATTTTCCTCCCGAGGTGGCCGGACAGCCGACTGTACGCCCCG
>JAICUF010000207.1 GCA_025935995.1 Gemmatimonadales bacterium | reverse complement strand
GCCCTGGGCCACCGAGCGCTGGACCCAGATCCGGCCCTCCGGCGTCACCATCGTGAAATGCGCGATGAAGGGCGGCTTGTACGCGGGCCAGTGGAAGTCCGATTCCTTCGGCGCCGCCACCGTGAACTTGGCTCCGCCCGAGAGCATGGCCTGCACCGGCTTGAGGATCTGCGCCTTGTCGGCGGCGGTCACCTTCTCGCGCTGATAGGCGTTGGGCGGCGTGGCGAGCTTCCTCCCGTCCGGGCCGATCCAGTCCACGTGATAGTCGGTCACGCGGAGGATGGCCACGCGTCCGTCGGGCAGCACGGCCCAGTCGTCCTCCGCGCCGAACGGCTGCGGGCGCGACATGATCACCTGGTGACCCGCCGCCCCGCCCGATCCGGGCTTCGCGAGCGGCGCCAGATGCAGCCGTACCAGCGTGTCGAGCCGGTTCTTCACGCGGTCCCACCGGATGAGCGGCGCGGAGTCGGAGACGCCGGCGAAGGCGGCGTCGATCGACGTCGCCTTCTTCACGCCGCCGCCCGCGTCCTGCCCGTACCGGCTGCCGAGATAGTAGAAGCGGCCCAGCCGGTCGGCGCCGCGGAACTGCCCGCCCAGCGCGGCCGACGCGGGCCAGGCAAAGGAGCCGGCCACGCGGCCGTCAGGCGTCACGCGGACAAAGCGGTTCTGGCCCACGTCGGCCACGAAGATGGTGTCGCCGATGCCGGGCAACGGGCGGTCGGGCATCATGTACTCGTTGGGACCGGCGCCCTTCCGGCCAAGCGTGGTGTGGCTGCCCTTCGCGAAGTCGATGATCTGGACGGTGGGGCCGGCGAAGTCGGTCGCGACCAGCCGGCCGTCCCGGAGCTCGAGGACGCTGTTCAGCTGATCGAAGGTGTCGGGAAACTCGGCCAGCGGCTTCGTGAGGCGGATCGTGGGCGCATCGGGCGCGGCCAGCATCAATGGAGCCATGATGAGCCCGCGGGCGACGGAAGCAAGTCGGGGCATGGAAACCTCGGAAAGTGGAGAAGGCGCGACTCCTCTCTGATGCGCGGTGGCCGCCGGTGGTTGCGCCCGGGCCGGTTCGTCCCCGGCAGGGGCCCGGCCGTCCCGCCACGCTGGACCGGGCCGCGCCTTCGGCGCATCTTGGCGCTTCCTCCTACCCGGGATCGCCCGATGCGCCGCCCTGCCCTGCTCCGCTCAGCCGTCCTGTCCCTGGCCGCCCTCGCGCTGGCCCACGCGCCGGCCCGGGCCCAGAGCGCCGCCGACTCCGCCGCCATCCGCGCCACGGCCCTCGACTACGTGGAGGGCTGGTACACCGGCGACGCGGCACGGATGGAGCGCGCGCTGAGCCCCGACCTGGCCAAGCGGATCGTCATCAGCGACAGCCTGGGCCGGAGCCGGCTCTCGCAGATGAGCGCGATGGGACTGGTGCAGGGGACCCGCGCCGGCGGCGGCAAGGACACCCCGGCCGACAAGCAGGACAAGGAGATCCGGATCCTCGACATCTTCGGCAACGCCGCCAGCGTGCGCAGCACGATGTCGGGCTGGGTGGACTACATGCACATGGCCAAATTCAACCGGCGGTGGGTGATCGTGAACGTGCTGTGGGAGCTCAAGCCCAACGCAGGCCACTGATCGAGGCGGTGACGAATGTCCGGTCGAATACTTCTTCTCATCGCCGGGCTCGCCTGCGCGCAGCGCGGCGCCGCGCAGGCCCCGGCGTTCGACCCGTTCCCGGGGGGCACCGCGCCGAGGTACCAGTTCGACCTCAGGCGGAACTTCTATCCCTCGAACGACGCGGCGCGCCAGGAGCGCGCCGCCATCGTCGCGCGGGGCCGGGCGCTCGTGAGCGAGGGCCGAAAGGCCCGGACCGCGCGCGAGCTCCACGCCGTGCTCGCCGCCTGGGACTCGCTCGCGCGGCGGACCGCAAAGCAGTACGCGTGGCTCACGCTCCGGCTCGAAATCGACACGAAGGACGTGGCCTCGACCCAGGAGTACAACGACTTCGCGGGCGCGATCGAGCCCTTGAACAATCAGTTGCAGCGGATGCTGGGTGACATTCCGCCCGACCGGTTCCGCGCCCT
>JAICUF010000164.1 GCA_025935995.1 Gemmatimonadales bacterium | reverse complement strand
CGCGACCGACGACACCACGCGGCCCACGCGCTCGGCGTCGGCCGCGAGGTCGGCCTGCACCACGCCGGCGAGCGCGCCGAGGCGGCGGTCGTACTGCGCGGTGACCTGCCGCGTCATCTCGCGCCGCACGCCGATGGCGAGCACGGCGAGCGGCACCAGCATGCCGGCGAGGAAGCCGAGGAAGAGCCGGGCGCGGAAGCTCACGGGCGCGGCGGGATCACGCGGAAGAGCCCGTCCGCGTCGGTGGAGACCCGGAGCGCGCCCGAGCGGAGGATGAGCCACGCGCGCGTTTCGGCCAGCGGTGCCGCGCTCCAGCCGGCGGGCCAGCGCGGGGTGGGGCACGCGGCAGGGGCGGCGCGCGGGAGCGGCACGACGTAGCCCGCGTCCATCCCGCGGTCGAGCGCCGCGGCGAACGACAGGGAATCGGCGGGCGCGACAACGATTCCCGGCCGGCTCGCCGCGATGCGCTCAGCCAGGTCGCGCGCGACGGGATCACCCGCGGGGACGAGGAGCCGGCGGCGCGCCTGATTGGTGCCGGAGAAGTCGTCGCCCCGGCAGACGGTCGTGTCGAGCCACCAGAAGGGCGGCTCGGGCGTGCGGGCATCGCTCCGGACGGCGGCGCGGAGGCCGGGCACCGGCAGGGGCGCCGGCGAGAGGAGCACGTAGGTACGGTCCCAGGCGAGCGGCACCGTGACGAATCCGGCGCGGCCGGCCGCGTAGGCCAGCGCGCGCGGGTCGCGGGTCATGACGAGGTCGGCGCCGCCGTCGAGCAGGTCGCGGGCATCGGTCGCGCCCGGCCGGATCCGGAGCACCGGAAGCCCGGGCACGCGCGGCACGGCGAAGAGCGTGTCGCGGAGGCGGACGAGATCGTATGCGCCGCTGTCGCGCGGTGTGCCGGCGCAGTCGGCCGCGCCCGCGTCGGTGTGCAGCTGGCGCGCGACGGCGCGGTCGGCGTCCACCGTGCGATCGAAGCCGACGGTGACGGTGTCGCGTGGCGCGACCGCGGGCGGCGTGGCGCAGCGATCGGGCGGACGCGCGGCGTCGGGAGACACGGGCGGCGCCCCCGCGCTCCCGCCGCAGCCGGCGGCCAGGGCCAGCGCGGCGGCTCCGGCGAGGATGGAATGTCGCATGGGAATGCCGGAATCTAACGCGGGCGCTGGCGGCGGGCGCCGGCGGGTGGTAGCGTATCGGCCATGCCCCACGCCGCCGTGCTCACCTGGCTCGACTACGCGATCATCGGCATCTACTTCGTCTTCGTGCTTGGCGTGGGCGTGGCACTCCGCCGCTCCATGCGGACCAGCACCGACTTCTTCCTCTCGGGGCGCTCCGTCCCCGCCTGGATCACCGGCCTCGCCTTCGTCTCGGCCAATCTCGGCGCGCAGGAGGTGATCGGAATGGGCGCGTCGGGTGCCAAGTACGGGATCGCCACCAGCCACTTCTACTGGGTGGGCGCGATCCCCGCGATGGTCTTCGTCGGGCTCTTCATGATGCCGTTCTACTACGGCTCGCGCGCGCGATCGGTCCCCGAATACCTCAAGCTCCGCTTCGACGAAAAGACGCGCGCGCTCAATGCGGTGTCGTTCGCCGTGATGACCGTCTTCTCGAGCGGCGTCTCGATGTACGCCATGGGCAAGCTCTTCAATCTCCTCCTCGGCTGGAGCTTCGACGGCAGCATGCTGCTCGCCGCCGCGATCGTGCTGGCCTACACCTTCCTGGGCGGGCTCACGAGCGCCATCTACAACGAGGTGCTGCAGTTCTTCCTGATCGTGTTCGGCTTCCTGCCGCTCGCCTTTCTCGGGCTCCGGGACGTCGGCGGGTGGGACGGGCTCCGCGCACGCCTCGCGGGGCTCGCCACCGCGAACGGGTTTCCGGCCGGCGCCTACACGCACGCCTGGACGTACATGGACCACGCGTCGCGGAACCCCGTCGGCGTCGAGTGGTTCGGGCTCCTCATGGGACTGGGCTTCGTCCTCTCCTTCGGGTACTGGTGCACCGACTTCCTCGTGGTCCAGCGCGCCATGGCGGCCGACTCGATGAGCGCGGCGCGCCGGACGCCGCTCATCGGCGCCTTTCCCAAGATGCTCTTTCCGTTCCTGGTGATCCTGCCGGGCATGATCGCGGTGGCGGCGACGCCGGATCGCTCGGCCAGCCCGGTGCCCCCGGCCGAGGCGAGCGCCGGCGCGCTCGCAGGCATGGGACAGGGGATCGTGCCGGTGAAGCGCGACGTGGCTGGACATCTCGAGCGCGACACGCGCGGCCACCCGATCGTGGACTACGACCTCGCGACTCCCGCGATGCTCCTCCACTACTTCCCGACCGGGCTCCTGGGGCTCGGGCTCACGGCGCTCCTCGCGTCGTTCATGTCGGGAATGGCGGGGAACGTGACGGCGTTCAACACGGTGTGGACGTACGACCTCTACCAGAGCTACATCCGCCCCGGCGCCTCCGACCGGCACTACCTCAACATGGGCCGCGTCGCCACGGTGGCGGGCATCGCGCTCTCGCTCGCGGCGGCGTACGTCGCGGCGTCGTACAACAACATCATGGAGGTGCTGCAGCTCGTCTTCGCCTTCGTGAACGCGCCGCTCTTCGCCACCTTCGCGCTCGGCATGTTCTGGCGGCGGGCGACGGGGCACGGCGCGTTCACCGGGCTCGCCGCGGGGATCCTCGGCGCGGCGGTGCACCACGGGCTCTCGCTGCCGGCCGGTGCGGCGGCGGGCTTCAAGGGCGGGTACCTGGGCGTCGTCACGACCTACCCGAGCGAACTGGCGCAGACCTTCTGGACCGCCGTGGCGGCATGGACCACCTGCTTCGTGGTCACGATCGCGGTGAGCCTCGGCACGCGCCCGCGCCCCGCGGGCGAGCTCACCGGGCTCGTCTGGTCGCTCACGCCGCGGCCGCGGGAAGGCGCGCTGCCGCTGCTCGAGCGGCCGGCGGTGCTCGCGGTGATCGTGCTCGCCGCGACGCTCACCCTCAACCTCATCTTCTTCTGATGGAAGCCGCCTCATGACCGACGGCCTCGACGTCCGGCTTCCGATCGGCGGGCTGTTCACGGTGGTGGGCGCCCTGCTCGCGGGCTACGGCCTTCGCACGTCCGCCGAGCCCGCGGTCTACGCGCGCTCGCTCGGCATCAACATGAACCTCTGGTGGGGCGGCGCGATGCTGCTCTTCGGTCTCGTCCTCCTGGGCATCGCCTGGCGGCGGGGACGGGGACAGTAGTCCTTCTCCTCGGCGCCGGGTGCGCCGGCAACCCGGCATCCGTCCCCATCGAGGCCAGTGCGGCCGACATGCACGCCTTCGCCGGCCGCAGCTGAAGAGGAAAGGAGCTGACGACCATGCGCCATAGCCTGCTGCCCATCTTCCTGCTCGCCACGCCACTCGCCGCGCAATCGGCCGCCACTGTTCCGCGACCCGCGCTGGCCGCACAAACCACCATCTACCGCGACCGCTGGGGGATTCCCCACGTCTTCGCCCGGACCGATGCCGGCGCCGCCTTCGGGTTCGCGTACGCGCAGGCGGAGGACTACTTCGCGCGGATCGAGCTGAACTACATCCAGGCGCTGGGCCGGCAGGCGGAGCTCGACTCCGCAGCCTTCCGGCAGGACCGCCTCAACCGGGCGCTCGAGATTCCCCGGCTCGCCCGGGCCGAGTACCGGCGGCTCGGGCCGCGGATGAAGGCGATCTGCGATGGGTTCGCGGCCGGGCTCAACTGGTTCCTGGCCACGCATCCCGACGTGCACCCGCGGCTCCTCACCCGGTTCGAGCCGTGGTATCCGCTGGCCTTCATCCGCTTCAACTACTTCCAGCAGGGATTCGTCTGGTCCACCGGGATCCGGCCTGAGGAGCTTGCGGTCGCCGCGCGCGATCCCGGGCTGACCGACAACGTGGGCTCGAACGGCTGGGTGGTCGGCCCGTCGCGCAGCGCGAGCGGCCACCCGCTGCTGCTGATCAATCCCCACCTGGCGTACT
>JAICUF010000184.1 GCA_025935995.1 Gemmatimonadales bacterium | reverse complement strand
TCGGATCGAGGCCGGCCTCCGCCACCCGCGCGCGCACCGCGAGCTGCGCCTCGTCGTCGGCCACGGCGAAGGCGATGTGGTGCACCGTTCCCGCACCTGAGGCTCCGGGGGTGAACCCGCCGACCGCGCGCACGTCCACCACGCGGCCCGGCCCGCCCTCGCCCGCGGCATAGCGGCGGGTAGATTCGCTCTCCGCCACGAGCCGGAAGCCCAGAGTCTCCACCAGCACGCGCTCCGTGGGCTCCCACCGTTCTACCCAGAGCGTCGCCGCGTGGAAGCCGTGGATGGCATTCTCGGGTGCAATCCCTGGCGCGCCTCCCCAGATCGGCCGAGCCTCCGCGCCCCGGTGCCCCACCAGCTCGAGCATCAGGCCGTCGGGATCCCGAAACGCCACCACCTGTTCCGAGTCGCCGCCTGCGCCGCGCTTCGCCGGGCCATCGTACCGGATGCCGTGGCGCAGCAGCCGCTCGATCCAGAACCCGACCGCCGCCGGGCGGATGGCGAAGGAAGTCACCGCGACCTGGCCCCGTCCCGATTGGCCGCTGCGCGCGCCGGGCCAGGGGAAGAAGGTCATGATGCTGCCCGGCGTTCCGACCTCATCGCCGAAGTAGAAGTGGTAGGTCTGCGGGTCGTCGAAGTTGACGGTGCGCTTCACCAGCCGGAGCCCCAGCACGCCGGCGTAGAAGTCGAGGTTGCGCTGGGGGTCGCCCGCGATTGCGGTGACGTGGTGCAGACCGAGCACGGAGGGTGTCATGGCGGAAGTGTAGCCCGGGCGGCGGGCTCCATGCCATTGCCCGTCAAACTGGAGCGGGTGTCGGCCTCTTCCGGAGATCGAGCGGCGGCGGTGTGCAACTCCCCCGTTTCGCGCATCTCCCGCCTGCGTCCCTTCCGGGACGTGCGATTCCCAGGACCATCCCGCACCCGGAGGAGACGATGTCGGCCCCGCTTCCAAGCCTCGGCCTCGGCGCGATCTTCTGTCTTACCCTCGCCACGACCGCCGCCGCGCCGGTCAGCGTGGCGCCCACCACCGGCCGGATCGAGGGAACCGTCCGCGACGGGGCCGGGATGCCCGTCGTTCACGCACGGATAACCGTCGCCGGCACGGCGCTCTCGGCACTCAGCGACAGCATCGGTGGGTACGTGCTGCCGGCAGTGCCGGCCGGCAGCGTGACCGTGCGCGCCTCGCGCGCCGGGTATGCCTCCGCGCAGCTCGTCGGAACCGTGCGCGCGGGTGGAACGCTTCGGCTCAACTTCACGCTCGCGGCGGGGATGGACCGGCGGCTGGACGCCGAGCGCGATATCGCCCGCAAGGCGTTCGCGCGACCCCTCCCTGAAAAGGTGAATCAGGCCGCGGTCCGTGACGAGGCCACGGCCGGGCTCGTGACGAGCGCGATGAGCACGACATACCCGGCCCCGGCGGAGCGTTTCAACACCGAAGCCTACGATGTGGTCAACGAAAACCGGTTTCTCGGCGCGGGCTCCAACCCGCTGTCGACGTTCTCGATCGACGTGGACGCGGCCAGCTACAGCAACGTGCGGCGATTCCTGAACCAGGGCGCGCTACCCCCGAAGGATGCGGTGCGGCTCGAGGAGCTGGTGAACTACTTCCCGTATCGGTATCCCGACCGGACCGGGTCGGCGCCCTTCGCCGTGTCGACCGAGCTCGCGGCGTGCCCGTGGGCGCCCGATCACCGGCTCGTGCGCATCGGCCTGCAGTCGCGCCGGCTTGCCAGCGACAGGCTGCCGCCGAGCAACCTCGTGTTCCTCATCGATGTCAGCGGCTCGATGAACGAGCCCGACAAGCTGCCGCTGGTTCAGCAGGCGTTCCGGGCGCTCGTCCAGGAGCTGCGCCCGCAGGATCGCGTGGCCATCGTGGTCTACGCGGGCGCCGCCGGGCTCGTGCTGCCGCCGACCAGCGGCGGCGACAAGGCGACGATCCTCGCGGCGATCGACCGGCTCGAAGCGGGCGGCTCGACCGCGGGCGGCGCGGGCATCCGGCTGGCGTACGACGTGGCGAAGGAGCATTTCAATCCGGAAGGGAACAACCGCGTCATTCTCGCCACGGACGGCGACTTCAACGTCGGCGTGAGCAGCGACGCGGAGATGGTGCGGCTGATCGAGCAGCGCCGCGAGGAAGGCACGTTCCTCACCGTGCTCGGCTTCGGCACCGGCAACCTCAAGGACTCGAAGATGGAACAGATGGCCGACAAGGGGAACGGCCACTACGCCTACATCGACAGCTTCGGCGAGGCGCGGAAGGTGTTCGTGCAGGAGCTCGGCGGCACGCTGTTCACGGTGGCGAAGGATGTGAAAATCCAGGTCGAGTTCAACCCGGCGCGGGTACAGGCGTACCGGCTGCTGGGGTACGAGAACCGCATGCTCCAGAAGGAAGACTTCAAGGACGACCGGAAGGACGCGGGCGAGCTGGGCTCGGGCCACTCGGTCACGGCGCTGTACGAAGTCGTGCCCATTGGCGCCCGCGCGGTCACGATGGCCGACGACAGCCTCACCTACCAGCAGACCTCGCTGCGACCGGGCGGGAAACACAGTGGCGAGCTGATGACGGTGCGGCTCCGCTACAAGGACCCGAAGGGCTCGACCAGCCGCCTGCTCGAGACCGCGGTGGCCGACCGGAGCGACGGGCAGCGGGACATCGCCGCGGCATCCGAGGACCTGCGGTTTCAATCGGCCGTGGCTGAGTTCGCGATGCTGCTCCGGGACTCGGAGTTCAAGGGGACGGCGAGCTGGGACCAGGCGCTCGCGCTTGCGCGGGGGGCCCGGGGCGACGACGAGCAGGGGTACCGGGCTGAGTTCATCGGCCTGGTCGAGACGGCGCGCACCCTCGCCGATTCGGTGGCGACGCCGGTAGCGGGGCGGGAAGTCGAGTAGCAGGAGCGAGGGGCGCTTCATCCCGAGCGCCGCGCTTCATCCCGAGCGCAGCGAGGGACCTTGCCGGGCCGAGTTCGAACCGTTCCCCGGCAAGGTCCCT
>JAICUF010000220.1 GCA_025935995.1 Gemmatimonadales bacterium | reverse complement strand
CGACGTCACCCGAGACATCCGTCTCCATCCACCTGCTGACCAACGACACCGGCTGCGTGTGGCGCCACGCCTACGACCCGGAGACGCACGCGGCGACGCCGTTCCGCTCGGGCTACGTCAACGTGGCCTGCGAAGACGACGAGTGACCACACCCGAGTGGGCCGCAGAGGTGGTCGTGGACGCCGCGCTCGCCCGGCGGCTGGTCGGCGGCCAATTCCCCGCCTTCGCGGACGCGCCCCTGGAGCTGCTCTCCGAGGGCTGGGACAACACCGTCTGGCGCTCGGGCGGCTGGGTGTTCCGCTTCCCGCGCCGCGAGGTCGTCGTGCCCGGCCTGCGGCGGGAGATCGCGGTGCTGCCCGGGCTCGAGCTGCCGCTGGCCGTGCCGCGGCCCGAGCTGATCGGCGAGCCGGCGCACGGCTTCCCGTTCCCCTGGTTCGGCGCGCGGTTCCTGCCGGGGCGCGAGCCGCTGGGGCTCGGCGCGGCGCAGCGCGACCGGCTCGGGCGTCCGCTCGGTGAGTTCCTGCGCGCGCTGCACGCCCACCATCCCGGGCAGGGGCTGCCGGTCGACCCGATCGGGCGCGGCGACATGGCCAAGCGGGTGCCGATGCTCCGCGAATGGCTCGCGGAGCTGGGCGAGCCGGCACCCGAGGACATCCTCGCCGCCGCGCTCGAGCTCCCGCCGCCCGCGCGGGGCGGGCTCGCGCACGGCGACCTGCACCTGCGCCACCTGCTGGTGGACAAGGCCGGCGCGCCGACCGCGGTCATCGACTGGATCGACGTCTGCGTCGGCGATCCGGGCATCGACCTCCCGCTGTACTGGTGCCTGCTCACGCCCGCCGCGCGCGACGACTTCCGCGCCGCCTACCCCGTGACGGACGACCAGCTGCTGCGCGGCCGCGTGCTCGCCCTGTTCCTGTGCGCGATCCTCGCCCGCTACGCCCGCGCCGAGGGCTTTCCGGCGCTGGAGGCCGAGGCGCTGGCCGGCATCCGCCGTTCGGCCTAGGGCCAGGGTCCGATGGGCTCGGCGGCGCGCCGCGCGTAACGTTCCCGCCACGGTATGGCCGCCCGCGACTCCACCGCCTTCCGCGCCCTGAGCGACGTCGTGCTGGCCATCGCCGCCGAGCACGAGGTCGAGCCGGTGCTCCAGCAGGTCGTCGACTCCGCGCGCGAGCTGGCCGGCGCGCGCTACGCCGCGCTCGGCATCCCCGACGGCGAGGGCAACTTCTCCCGCTTCATCACCACCGGCATGAGCGACGAGCTGATCGCCGCCATGGGCCCGCTCCCGCGCACGCACGGGATGCTCGGCGCGATGCTGGAGAGCCCCGAGTCGCATCGCACCGAGGACATCCGCGCCGATCCCCGCTTCCGCGGCTGGTGGCCGCGTGCGCACCCGCAGATGCGCTCGTTCCTCGGCGTGCCGATCGTGGCCCGGGGCGAGGTGATCGGCGCGCTGTATCTGACCGAGAAGGAGGACGCGGACGAGTTCTCCGTCTCCGACCAGAAGCTGATCGAGCTGCTCGCGGCGCACGCGGCGATCGCGATCGAGAACGCGCGGCTCT
>JAICUF010000099.1 GCA_025935995.1 Gemmatimonadales bacterium | reverse complement strand
CCGCGACGCCCTCATCCTGAGCGACATGGAAGGCCTGAGCTACGCCGAGGTGGCGGAATCCCTCGAGGTGCCGATCGGAACGGTGAAGTCCCGCCTCTTCCGCGCCCGGCGCCTGCTCCAGAAGCAGCTCTACGATCACGCGGTGGAAATGGGATACATCCAGCCCCGGGAGGATCGGTGACCCCCGATACGACGGCCGCGAGCGACTTCGACTGCGAGGCGGCGCTCGCCCAGCTGGACGACTACCTGAAGCGCGAGCTCACCCCCGAGCTGGCCGAGCGGGTGCGGGCCCACGTCGAGGCCTGCGCGCCCTGCCTGAGCCAGATGCGCTACGCCGAGCGATTCCTCTCGCTGCTTCGCGCCCCCGCGAGCGACGTCCGCTGCCCCGACCCGCTGCGCCTCAGGATCGCCGACGCACTCCGCACCGGAGGCGGCGGCAGCTAGGTGTCGCCGGTCGTCGCGGCCGGCATCGCGGCCGCGATCGCGCTGGTGGCCTGGGGCGCGCGGACGCTCGAGGGACCGGCGGCCGTCGCCGCGTGGAGCGTCGGCACGCTGGTGCTGGCGGCGGGCGGCTGGACCGGCGGCGCGGCACTCCTCTGCTTCTTCGTGTTCGCGAGCGCGGTCTCCCATCTGCCGCCGGCGCTCCCCACCCCGCTCGACCCCAGGGGCCACCGGCGGGACGCGCGGCAGGTGTATGCCAACGGCGGTTTCGCCGCCCTGGCGTCCCTCCTGGCCCTCCTCGGCGTCCTCTCCCCCGGCGCCGCGCTCTGGTCCCTCACCGCCTCGCTCGCCGCCGCCGCGGCCGACACGTGGGCTACGTCCGTCGGCGCCCTGAGCCCGCGCGCGCCGCGCCATCTCCTGAGCGGCGCCCGCGTGCCGGCGGGCACCAGCGGCGGCGTCACCTGGATCGGCACTGCGGGCGCGGCGGCGGGCGCGCTGCTGGTGTCGCTCCCGGCCGCGCTCACGGGTCACAGCCGTCTGCTGCCGGTCGGGACTATCATAGGAATGGGCGGCATGCTGCTCGATTCCGCGCTCGGGGCGACGGTGCAGGCACGGTTCCGCTGTCCCCGTTGCGCGGCGCCCAGCGAATGGCCGCGGCACCGCTGCGGCACGCGAACGCGGCACGAAGGAGGCTGGCGGTGGCTCACCAACGACGGAGTGAATGCGATCGCAACCGGCACCGCCGCCCTGCTTGGCTGGGCGGCGTGGCGGTGGCTCTCGTCCTCGTGAGCTGCCATGCGCCGGAGCAGACCGGGCCGGGCGAGGACGGAGGCATCCTCATTGCCGACCCGCCGGCACAGGGATCGGGCACCGGCTCGGCGGCGCTGGTCGGCGACTGGCAGCTCGTCACCATCATTCCCGTCGGCGGCGACTTCCAGACCTCGACCACCGTCTGGCACTTCGCCGCCGATGAGACCTGCCGCCAATCGACCACCACGGAGCTCGCGAGCGAGGGCATCCCGCGCACCACGACCCGCGACTGCACCTGGACGCCGGCGCTCAACGCGGTCACCGTCACCTTCGAGGGCTCGCTTCCCGCCACCTTTGCGGTCGCCTTCGCCGCGTTCTCGGCCGACCGGCTCGTGCTCGACGGCAACGAATACGCCCGTGTCGGCTGAGTCCGACGTCCTCGTCGTGGGCGCAGGGCCGGGCGGCACCGCCCTGGCGACGCTGCTCGCCCGGGCCGGCCTCTCGGTCACGATCGCCGAGCGCGCCACCTTTCCGCGCGACAAGGCCTGCTCCGAGTACCTGAGCCCCGAGGCGCTCCGCGTCCTCGACCGGCTCGGCGCGCTCGACGATCTGCTGCCGCTGGGGGCGCCGCTCCACGGCACCACCGTCACCGGGCCGCGCGGCGCCCGACTGGACGGCGCCTTTGCCGCGGCGGGCCACGCGCCCTTCCGGCCGACCGGTCTCTCGATCGCCCGGCGGATCCTCGACGCGCGGCTCGCCGCCGGCGCGGTCGCGGCCGGCGCGACGCTGCTGGAGCGGCACACGGTGGAGGACCTCCTCTACGATCGGGGCGCTGTGGCGGGCGCCGTGGTGCGGAACGCCGGCGGCGCCCGGCGATCGATCCACGCCCGCGTGACGGTCGGCGCCGATGGGCTTCGCTCCGTCGTCGCGCGGCGGCTGGGGACGCAGCGGCGTTCGCACCCGCGGCGCGTCGGCTTCGTCGCGCACCTCGCGGACGTGCCGGACCTCAGCGGATCCGCCGAGATGCACGTCGGGACCGAGGGGTACGCGGGACTCAACGACATCGGCGCCGGACTGGCGAACGTGGCGCTGGTGGTGCCGGCGGCCCGGGCGCGGGCGGCGGCCGGACGCGCGGAATCGTTCTTCTTCGACGCCCTCGAATGCTTCCCCGGCGTCCGGGGCCGGCTGCGTCCCGCGGACCTCGTTCGCCGCGTCCTGGTGAGCGGCCCCTTCGCCGCCCGCGCGTCGCGCGTGACCGCCGACGGCGCGCTCCTCCTGGGTGATGCGGCCGATTTCTTCGATCCCTTCACCGGCGAGGGGATCTGCGCCGCGCTCCGCGGCGCCGAGCTGGCGGCAGCGATACTGCCGGCGGCGCTCGAGGTGCCCGGCCCGGTGCGCGCCCGCCGGCTGGCGGCGTACCGCGCCGCGCGCCGCCGCGCCTTCGCCGGGAAGTGGGCCGTCGAGCGGATGATCGGATACGGGATGTGGTTCCCCCGGCTCTTCGACCGCGCGGTCGCCCGGCTCGAGCGGCGCGGGCTCGCGCACACGCTCATCGGCGTGACCGGGGATTTCGTCCCCGCGCACGCGGTGCTCAATCCGTGGTTTCTCGCGCGCATGGTGCTGTGAGCGCCGGCGGCGTCGATTCCGCGGTCTTCCGCGGGCTCCTCGGCCGGTTCGCCACCGGTGTCGCGGTGGTCACCACGCGAACGGCCGACGGCACCCCGATCGGGATGACGGCGAGCAGCCTCGCGTCGGTCTCACTCGAGCCGCCGCTCGTCTCGGTGTGCATCGACCACGCCGCCGCGATCCATCGTGCCATCCTCGCCGCACCGGCGTTCGTGGTCAACATCCTCGAGGAGTCGCAGGAAGCGATCTCGCGCCGCTTTGCCGGCGAGCATCCGGACCGCTTCGACGGCATCGGCTATCGCGCCGGCGACCAGGGGCTGGTCCTGCTGGACGACGCGCACGCCTGGATCGAATGTGCCCGCCACCAGCTCGTGGAGGCCGGCGACCACACCATCGTCATCGGCCGCGTGACGGGCGGGGCCCCGGGCCAGGGACGGCCGCTGCTCTACTACCGCGGCGGCTACGGGGCGCTCGAATGAGCGGTGCGCTCGCCGTGAGCCCGCTCGGCGACGAGCTGCTCGACGATCCCGCCGCCGATCCGCGGACCGTCGAGGCCTCTCTCCGCGACATCGCCGTCGCCAACCGCTGGCTCGGCGGTACCCGCGCGGCGCTGCACGGGATCGGCCGCCTGGCGGCGGGGCTCCCGCGCGGCACCCGCATCACCCTCCTCGACATCGGGACCGGCCGGGGGGATGTGCCGCGCGCCGCGGTCCGCTGGGGGCGGCGGCGGGGCCTCGAGATCGTGCCGCTCGCGCTGGAGCTGAGCGCGGTGGCGGCGGCGCTCGCGCGTCGGGCGGGGGTCGCGACCGCGGTGGCCGATGTCGCGGCGCCGCCCGTGGCGGCGGCATCGGTGGACATCGTGCTCCTGAGCCAGGTGGCGCACCACTTCGCGCACGAGTCGCTCGGAGAGCTCGCACGCGGCGTGGGCCGGCTCGCGCGGCGCGGCGTCGTGATCGCCGACCTGCGCCGCTCCGCGCTCGCGGCGGCGGGCTTCAGGCTCGGCGCACGGGTACTCGGGTTCGATCCCGTCACCCGGCTCGACGGCGTGACCTCCATCCGGCGCGGCTTCACCGCCGCCGAGCTGGCCCGGCTCCTCGCGGCCGCGGGGGTCGACGCGCGGGTCGAGCGGCGGCCCGGCTTCCGCCTCGTCGCGAGCTGGCGGACGGCCCGCTGATGCGGACGGTGGACCGGCTCGCGATGCGCGCCCCGCCGGCGCGTGTCTTCAGGACGGCGTCGGACGTCGAACATTGGCCCGCGCTCCTCCCGCATTACCGGTGGGTGCGCATGCTGAAGCGCCGCGATGACGGGGGCGTGGTGGAGATGGCGGCCTGGCGGCCGTTCGGCCGGTTCAGGTATCCCGCGTGGTGGGTCTCCGAGATGTGGATCGATGCCGCGGCGCACACCGTCCGCTACCGGCACATTCGCGGCATCACGGCGGGCATGGATGTCGAATGGCGGATTCAACCCGCCGGGGAAGGAAGTGACGTGACGATCGTGCATGAATGGACGGGGCCGGCCTGGCCCCTCGTGGGCCGCCCGGCGGCGGAGTGGGTGATCGGGCCGGTCTTCGTGCACGGCATCGCGTCACGGACCCTCGCGGGGATCCGGACCGCCGTGGAGCGTCCGAATGAGTGAGGCACGTCGAGTCGTGATCACCGGCATCGGCGCCATCACGCCCATCGGCACCGGCGTCGACGCCTTCTGGCAGGGCCTCGGGCGCCGCCGCTCGGCCGTGGGTGGCATCACGCGCTTCGACCCGTCGCCCTTCCGCTCGCGCATGGCGGGCGAAGTGAACGACTTCCACGCGTCCGACCACATCGAGGAGCGGCGCGTGCGCCGCCTCGACCGCTACTCCCAGTTCAGCATCGCCGCCACCCGGCTCGCCCTGGCGGACGCGGAGCTCGACGCGACCCGGGAAGACGGCGACCGCGTGGGCGCCATGATGGGCACCGCCCTCGGCGGCGTGGCACGCGGCGAGGGGGAATACCGGAATTTCGTCGAGGGCGGGATCCGCGCGGTGGATCCGTCGCTCGCACTCTCGGTCTTCGCGGGCGCGGGCAGCTGCAATATCGCGATCGAGTTCGGGTTCACGGGACCCAATTCGACCAACGGGATGAGCTGCGCGTCGGGTACCATCGCGATCGGCGACGGCTACCGCGCCATTCGCCGCGGCGATGCGGACGTCATGGTGGCCGGCGGGGCGGAAGCGCCGCTCGCGCCGCTCTGCTTCGGCGCCTTCGCCATCATCCGCGCCATGTCCACGCGGAACGACGACCCGGCGCACGCCAGCCGGCCGTTTGACCGGAGCCGCGACGGCTTCGTGATGGCGGAAGGCGCGGCGGTGCTCGTGCTGGAGGAGCGGAGCCGCGCGCTCGCGCGGGGCGCGCCGATCTACGCCGAGATCTGCGGCTACGGGCTCACCAACGACGCGCACCACATGACGGCGCCGCGTCCCGACGGCACGAAGGCGGCCCTCGCGATGCGGAAGGCGCTGGCCGAGGAGTCGGTCAGCCCGTGGGAGGTGGGGTACATCAACGCCCACGGCTCGTCCACGCCGCTCAACGATCCCACCGAGACGAGCTCGATCCGCCAGGTCTTCGGCGAGCACGCCGAGCGGCTCGCGATCAGCGGCACCAAGGGCTACTACGGCCACGCGCTCGGCGCGAGCGGCGCCATCGAGGCGGCCATCTGCGCCCTCGCGAGCCGGCGGGGCTGGCTCCCGCCCACGGTGAACCTCGAGGAGCCCGACCCCGCGTGCGATCTCCCGTATCTCACCGGCACCGGCCGCGACGCGTCCCCCGACTACATCCTCAGCAATTCGTTCGGGTTCGGCGGGATCAACGCCTCGCTGCTCTTCCGCCGCGCCTGAGAGACGCCTAGATTCGCGCGTCTCCCAACCAGAGGACCCGCATGCCCACGCTGACACGGCGTCTCGTCGCCGAGTTCCTTGGCACGTTCGGCTTCGTCTTCTTCGGGTGCGGCGCGGTCGTGGCCAACGCCTACCCGGGCGCGACCATGGGCGTGCCGTCGATCGCGCTGGCGCACGGCGTGGCGCTCGCCGTGATGGTCACGGCCACGATGGCGATCTCCGGCGGCCTCCTCAACCCGGCGATCACGGTGGGGCTTCTGGTGGCACGGCGGCTGGATATGAAGAGCGCGGCAGGGTACATCGTGGTCCAGTGCATCGGCGCGGTGCTGGGCGTGCTCGCGCTCAAGCTGTTCTTTCCGGCGGGCGTCGCCCGGCTCGTCGCCTACGGCACGCCGCTCATCGCCAGCACGGTCACGCTGCCGCAGGCGATCGGCATCGAGGCGGTCCTCACCTTCTTCCTCACGTCGGTGGTGTTCGGCACGGCGATCCTCGCCAACTCCCCGCGCGTCGGCGGGTTCGCGATCGGCCTGACGATCTTTCCCTGCATCCTGCTCGCAGGCCAGCTCACCGGCGCGGCGATGAATCCGGCGCGCGCGTTCGGCCCCGCGGTCGTGTCGGGGGTGTGGGTGGGACACGTGGCCTACTGGATCGGGCCGCTGATCGGCGCCGCCGTGGCGGGCGTGCTCTGGGATCGGGTGCTGCTGCCGCCACTCACCGAAGAACCGGCGGCTTGAGCCGGGCTCAGTCCCCGATGGCGCGGCGGGTCCGCCGCCAGAGCAGAAACGAGTACGCGAGGTAGATGACGGCCGCCACGACGTAGGCGGCCGTCATGTACCCGCCGTTGGCGGGCGGCTCAGGCGCCATCCGGCACCTCCCCTCCCTCGCCCCCCGCCTCCCGCAGCCGCTCCGCCGCCCCCGCCCCGTACCGCATCATCACCAGTCCCGCATAGAGCGCGAGACAGACGCCGAAGGCGATCAGCAGCGTCCGGAGCATCTCCGGCGGCAGCGACGGCGCGCTCGGCTTGAGCACCACCGGCTTCGGGTGGAGGGTCCGGAAGAGGTACACGCTCAGGTGAATGAAGGGCACGAGGAGCATGCCCAGGATCGCCACGACGGCGCTGAACCGGCCCCGCTCGAGCGGATCGTGGATCGAGCTCCGGAGCGCGAGATAGCCCACATACAGGAAAAAGAGAAAGAGCGTGAGCGTCAGCCGCGGGTCCCACTGCCACCAGGTGCCCCAGATCGGCTTGGCCCAGATCGGCCCGGTCGTCAGCATGATCGCGCTGAACATGAGCCCCACCTCGGCCGACGCCTCCGCGAAGAGATCGAGGCGCTCGTCGTGCAGCCAGAGAAAGATGATGCTCACGATCCCCATGAGGGAGAAGATGAGCAGCGCGGTCCACGCCGCGGGGACGTGCAGGTAGAAGATCTTCTGCGCGAGCCCCTGGTGCAGCTCGACCGGTGTGTACCGGAGCGCGAGGAGGTAGACGAGCGCCATGCCGGCGAGTGCCAGGAGGGTGACGGCGCGGCCGCGCCGCACGGCCGCCCGCGCCGCGGCAAAGGACGGGCTCATTCGTCCATCACCGCGGGAAAGAGCAGCGTCGAGAGCGTGACGAAGACGATGTCATAGAGTATGAGCAACCTAAGCATCCCGTGCAGCTCGCTCCAAGGCCGGCCCTCGAGGAGCCGGGCGGTGAGGCCGGCGGCGGCGATGAGCGGCGGCACCATGAACGGGAGCAGCAGCACGGGAAGCAGCAACTCGGCGAAGCGCGTGCGCACCGCCATGGCGCTGAAGATCGTGCCCACCGCGACGAAGCCGGTCGTCGCGAGCGCGGTCACCGCCAGCAGCCCGCCGAGCGCGTGCCCCAGCGGCACGTCGAAGAACACGACGAAGAGCGGCAGCGCCACCGCCTCGACGATGCCGACGAAGGCGAGGTTCGCGAGCAGCTTGCCCAGGTAGAGCGCTTCGCGCGGCACCGGTGCGAGGAGCAGGCCGTCGAGCGCGCCGTGCTCGCGCTCCACGGCAAAGGCCCGGTTGAGCGCCACGACCGCCCCGAACGCGAAGGTGATCCAGAGGGCGCTCGGCGCGAGCGCCAGCGCGGGGAGCGCGGTCGGGTCGCGCGCGAAGTTGACGATGACGAGCACCAGCGCGGCGAAGACCACCGCCGAGAGGAGCGCGGTGCGGCTGCGGAGCTCGGAGCGGAGATCCTTGCCCGCGATGGCGAGCGCGAGCCGGAGCGCCCTACCCAGCGCAGGCCTCCGCGTAGCGCGGCAGGAAGGCCGCGAGCTCCCCCGCCCGCGGCCGCTCGAGCGCGAACCGGCCCCCCGCGAGCACCGCGACGCGCGAGGCCAGCTCCCAGGCCTCGGCGAGCTGGTGGGTGACGATCACGAGCGCGCGGCCCTCGCCGGCGCGCGCGCGCAGCAGATCGCGGAACGCCGCCGACGCGCGCGCATCGAGACCGGTGAACGGCTCGTCGAGGAGCAGCACTCCCGGCTCGTGCAGCAGCGCGCGCGCGATCGCCGCGCGCTGCAGGAGGCCGCGGCTCAGCTGGCGCGGCGTCGCCCCGGCGCGGTCGGCGAGGCCCGCCGCCGCGAGGGCCCGGCGCGCCGCCTCCGCCGGCCGTGCGATGCCGTAGAGCCGCGCGGCAAAGGCGAGATTCTCCGCGAGCGTGAGGTCGTCGTAGAGGAGCGACTGGTGGGAAACGAGGCCGATGGGCCGGCGCGCGTCGGGGTCGCCGTGCGCAAGGCGCCGTCCGCGGACCCGGACCTCCCCGGCGGCGGGGCGCATGAGGCCCGCCAGGATGCGGAGCAGCGTCGTCTTGCCGGCGCCGTTGGGGCCGGCCACGAGGAGCGTTTCGCCGGCAGCGACTGTCAGGGAAACCCCGCGGAGCACGCGGTGCGGCCCGAACGAGCGGGCCAGATCGGTGGCGGCTAGGAGCGGGCCGTCATACGGCTGCATCAATCCGTGCGCCGAGCTCGTCGAGGCGGAACGGCTTGATGATGTAGCCGGAGTAGGGGAGGTCGAGGAACTGGAGCTGAGGTTCGATGCTCATGTAGGCCGTGGTGATGATCACGGGCAGGGTGGGCTGGCTCGCGCGAATCCGCCGGAGCAGCGCCACGCCGTCGGTGTCGGGCAGGCGCATGTCGAGCACCGCGACATCGGGGCGCGTCTCCTCCAGCTTCGCCATCGCTTCCGCGCCGGTGCCCGCGAGCACCAGATCGTAGCGGGGGCGGAAGTACCGCTCATAGCTGAGACGCAGCGCCGGCTCATCCTCGACGATGAGCACGCGCCGGCGCGTTTTCGGCTGAGTCATCCGGAGTCCTGTTGCGGCGCGAACAGCGTACACTAACCCGTCCCGCCGGGAGCGTCCATCCCGAACTCCGGCCGAACCCGGCGCACGGCGCGCTCAGCGATAGGAGACTTCGAGGCGGAAGAGGTCGTCGAGCTTGGTGAGGGCGAGGAGAAAGCGGAGCTCCTCGTTCGCGTTCCGGAGGACGACCGTCTGGCGGCGCTCGCCGGCCCGCCGCTGCACGAGCATCAGCGCGCCCAGGCCGGCCGAATCGACCGCGCGGGTGGCGGTCAGGTCGATCACGAGGCTCCCGTCGCCTTCGGGCAGCGATTCGAGCAGCTCGATCCCGGCCCGACGGAAATCCGACCGGCTCTCCAGTCCGAGTGTCTCCGGCGCGCGCAGTTCGCGCACCGGCGAGTGGGTGGTTCTCACCGCATCCTCCGACACCCGATAAGCGGAAGCGCGGCGATACGGCCGTCCGCGCTGCCCATCCACCTTCGGCACCGAGCTATCTCATCGCGGGCCGAAGTGCCCGCGGCATGAGACCTCAAGTTTT
>JAICUF010000157.1 GCA_025935995.1 Gemmatimonadales bacterium | reverse complement strand
TACCTGGGCGGAGCGCTCCTGGCCGGCGCGGAGCCGTACATCGTCCCGCTTCGCCCCGGGCATGACTTCCTGCTCGAGCTGGACGCGCTGCCGGCCGACGTGCTGCGGCGAGCCCGCATCGCGTTCGTCAACTATCCGAACAATCCGACCGCTGCCGTGGCCACGCGCGCATACCTGGAGCGGACCGTGGCCGCGTGCCGGCGCCACGACATCCTCCTCGCCTACGACAACGCCTACTGCGATCTCACCTTCGACGGCTACCGGGCGCCGAGCATCTTCGAGATCGAGGGAGCGCGGGATGTCGCGATCGAGTTCTTCTCGCTCTCCAAGAGCTTCTCGATGACCGGGTGGCGCATCGGGTTCGCGGTCGGACGCCCGGAGCTCATCGCAGCGCTCACGCGCGTCAAGTCGTATGTGGACACGGGGCCGTTCCTCGCCATCCAGAAGGCGGCGGTCGCCGCGCTCGACAACGCGGAGGCGATCGTGGCGCCGATCCGGGCGGAGCTGGAGCGCCGGAGGGACGCGGGTGTCGCCGCGCTTCGCGCGGCCGGGTTCACGCTCGAGGCGCCCAAGGCGGCCATGTACCTCTGGGTGCCGCTGCCCGCGGGGGTCGCATCGGGGCCGTTCGCGCGGCGGACGCTCGAGGAGACCGGAGCGCTGGTGATGGCCGGGAGCGGATTCGGCCCCGCGGGCGAAGGGTTTTTCCGGATCGCCCTCACGGTGAGTCCCGAGCGGATTGCCGAAGCGGTCGGCCGCATCGGCACCATGCTCGACCGGGTCCAACGAGGAGTGCTTGCCGCGACGCCTTGACCTGCAGCTCCCGCCGCCTCCCCGCAGGTCGCGGCTCGCGATCGTCGCGAGCCTCTTCCTCCATGCCGTGATGCTCGGCATCATCGCGGTGAGCGGGTGGGTGCCGCCGCTCATCATGCCGCGCTCCGAGCCGGTGGTGCTGGCGCCGCTGCCGCCGACCGGGGTGCGGGAGCCGGTCGCACCGCGGGCGCCGGCGCGGCATCGGCCCGGCGCGCGGCGCGTTTCCGGTGTGCAGCCGCTTCCGGGTGCATCACGCACGATCGAGCACCCGACGGCGCCCGTTCCCGCTCCCGCGGCCGCGCCGGTGGTCACGCGACCACAGCCGACGGCGGTGGATACCGGGTCGGCGGCGGCCCAGCGCATCGCGCCGGGGCTCGCGCGCGGGAAGCTCTGGGTGACGCCGCTGCCGTTGCCGCCGAAGGAGCTGGCCGAGCGCCTCAAGCGGTCGCACGTGGAGCTGGTGGACAGCGCCGTCACGGCCACGATCCAGGCGTTCCTCGACAGCATCGCCGCCGATCCCGCGTCGCGCGCGGCGACCCTTCCGAGCTGGACCACCACCATCGCCGGGAAGAAGTTCGGGCTCGACAGCCGCAACATCTACGTGGCCGGCCTCAAGATTCCGGCGGCGGTGCTGGGGCTGCTGCATCTGCCGGGCGGCAACGATTCGAAGGCCTTCGACCGGAGCGGGTGGCTCTACGAGGACCTGCGCATCGCCGCGCAGCGCTCGGCCAACGTCGCGGACTTCAAGCGGGAGATCCGGGAGATACGGGAGCGGAAGGAACGGGAGCGGGAATTCGACCGGAACCGGCGCACCGCGCCGTCCGAGGAGGAGGCGCAGTGAAGCTGGTGGATGCCGACGAGACGATCGTGCTCGTCACCGGCGCCGAGGCCGAGCGGGACCGGGAGCTCGCGGCGTGGCTCAAGCGCGAGATCGATCGCCGGGGGGAGGGTCACGCCTACCGGCGCGGGGTGACCGTCGTCGATGACTGGTATCTCGACAACGGGGTCCTCCAGCAGAATCCCACGATCGCCATCGGCGGGCCGGGCGCGAATGCCGTCACCCAGGCGTACATCGCCGACCTCTCCACCGTCTACAGCGAGGAAGAGCGCGTCTTCGTACAGGCCGACCTGGAGGGCGACGTGAAGCGGGTGAGTCTCTGGGGTGCCGACGCAGCAGCGACCGCCGCCGCCGTGGATGCCTTCGTGGTCCACGGCATCCTCGACGATCTGCTGCGCCGGATCTGGCGCTTCCGCCTCGAGATGCTGGTCTAGCTACAGGCCGAGCAGGTCGGCGAGCGCCCGGTCCACCACCTCGGACGTCTTTCCCTCGATCACCTTCATGAGTATGTCGGCGGCCTCGTGCGGGAGGCTCTCGGGGTAGACGCGGTCCCGATCGAACCGCACGATGTTGCCGAGCGGGATGGGCGTCACCTCGTCGCCCTCCTCGTCATCGTCGTCGTCATCATCATCGGCGTCCGCGACGGCCGCCTCGTACCCCGCGCCGGGCACGCTCGCCGCCCAGGGTGCCTCGCCGTCGTCGTCGTCGTCATCCTCGAGGTCGGGCACCGGCACCATCGCGAAGAGCTGGCACTGGAGGCCGGGCGACGCCTCGCGGGCCACGAGCACGACCTTGACCGGCGCCGCGAAGAGAGCGTACTCCTGGACCTGCTGCCACGCCTCCGGCGGCATCACGCAACGGGCCACCAGCCGCTCGCCGCGGTAGGTCCCCATGCACACCATGCCTTCCGGCGTGCGATCGTCCTCGACCATCGCGACGCGCAGCTCGACCGGCGCATCGGTCACCGCCAGCGCGACCGGCGCCGGCTGCTCCCCCTGGCCCGCGGGCTCGCCGGCCGGATTCACGTTGTCCATGACGAAGGATAACTCCGTGATCAGGCGGCGGCCGCGGCGTGGATGCGGCGGAGGCTGGCCTCCGGGCCGACCGTCGCGAGGAGCTCGTTGACGGGCTCGGAGACGGTGGATCCCGTCAGGGCGATGCGCACCGGCTGCATCGCGTCGCCCAGCTTGAGGCCGGCCGCGTCCGCCGCGGCCTTGACGCGCTCGAGCAGCACGTCGGCCGTCCACTCTGCCGCGGGCACGGCGCTCAACGCCTCGGCGACGACCGACAGGTTGTGGGCAAAGGCGGGCCCCATCTTCCGCCGGAGCGCCGTGGCGCGCTCGTCGGGCTCGCCCCGAGGCCCTTCGAGGCGCACGGCCACCTGCCCGGCGAGCTGAAGGATGGTGCGGGAGCGCACCTTCACCGCGTCGATGAGCGGCCGAAGATCGCGCCCGGCCGACGCTACGCCGAGTGACGCGAGCTGCCGCTCCACGGCGGGAAGGAGGGTGTCGGCCGGCGCCGCGGAGAGGTACTGGCCGTTCATCCACTCGAGCTTCACGGTGTCGAAGACGGCCGGCTTGCTCTGAATTCCGTCGAGCGAGAAGGCGTCGACCAGCTCCGCCTCCGGCATGATCTCGCGGTCTCCCCCCGGCGACCAGCCGAGGAGGGCGAGGAAGTTCCGCATGGCGGCGGGAACGATGCCGAGGTCCTGGTAATCGCCCACCGCGGTGGCGCCGTGGCGCTTGCTCAGCTTCTTCCCGTCGGTGCCCAGGATCATCGGCACGTGGGCGAACACCGGCTCGGCTGCCCCGAGTGCCCGGTAGAGCGCGATCTGCTTCGGGGTGTTGGAGACGTGATCGTCGCCCCGGATCACGTGGGTGATGCGCATCGCGATGTCGTCGGAGACCACGGCCAGATTGTAGATCGCGGTGCCGTCGCTCCGGAGGATCACGAAGTCGTCGAGATCCCGGCCCTGGAAGCTGATCCGGCCGTGCACGGCGTCATCCCAGGCGAGCTCGGTGTCGGGGACGACGAGGCGAATGGTGAAGGGCACACCGGCCGCGAGGCGGGCAGTGATGTCGCCGGCCGGCAGGCGGCGGCAGCGGCCGTCGTAGCGGAACCCGCCGCCCGTCCGCTCGGCTGCGGCGCGCTGGGCATCGAGCTCCTCGCGCGTGCAGAAGCAGCGGTAGGCCGCTCCCGCGGTCAGCAGGCGCTCGGCGTCGGCCCGATGGCGGTCCCCGAAGGCGCCCTGGAAGAAGGGCCCCTCGTCCCAGGCGACACCGAGCCAGGCAAGCCCTTCGAGGATGACCCGGGTATGCGCCTCGGTGCTGCGCTCGCGGTCGGTGTCCTCGATCCGCAGCACGAAGGTGCCCCCGGTCTTCCGCGCGTAGAGCCAGTTGAAGAGGGCCGTGCGCGCGCCGCCCACGTGGAGGTAGCCGGTGGGCGACGGGGCGAAGCGGACGCGCGGAGCGGTCATGGGCACGACTCGTCGGGGTTTCCAAGCACGAAGGGTCTACCGGTGCCGGTAGACCCTCGGAAGAGCGGAGCGGGAGGGATTCGAACCCTCGATAGGGGTTGACCCCCTATGCCGGTTTAGCAAACCGGTGCCTTCAGCCACTCGGCCACCACTCCCGGAG
>JAICUF010000147.1 GCA_025935995.1 Gemmatimonadales bacterium | reverse complement strand
CTCCACGGCGAGCAGGCCGACGAGCGTGGTGACCTTGATGATCGGGTTCATCGCCACCGACGAGGTGTCCTTGAACGGGTCGCCGACGGTGTCGCCGACCACGGTCGCGGCGTGGAGCGCCGTGCCCTTCTCCTTGAGCTCGACCTCGACGATCTTCTTCGCGTTGTCCCAGGCGCCGCCGGCGTTGGCCATGAAGATCGCCTGGTACAGCCCGAACAGCGCGATCGAGATCAGGTAGCCGATGAAGAAGTACGGCTCGGCGCAGGCGAAGGCGAGCGTCGCGAAGAAGACGGTGAGGAAGATGTTGAACATCCCCTTCTGCGCGTACTTGGTGCAGATCTCGACCACCTTCTTGCTGTCCTCGACCGAGGCCTTGGTGACGCCCTCGAGCCGGATGTTGGCCTTGATGAACTCGACCGCGCGGTAGGCGCCGGTCGTCACCGCCTGGATGGATGCGCCGGTGAACCAGTAGATCACCGCACCGCCCGTGATGAGGCCGAGCAGGAACGGCGGGTGCAGGATCGAGAGGTTCGACAGCAGGTCGGCCTGCAGTCCGTTGGTGAGGGCCACGATGATCGAGAAGATCATGGTCGTGGCGCCGACCACGGCGGTGCCGATGAGCACCGGCTTGGCCGTCGCCTTGAAGGTATTGCCCGCGCCGTCGTTCTCCTCGAGGAAGTGCTTGCCGCGCTCGAACTCGGGCACGAAGCCGAAGTCCCGCTGCACTTCCTCGCGGATCCCGGGCACGTCCTCGATGAGCGACAGCTCGTAGACCGACTGCGCGTTGTCGGTCACCGGGCCGTACGAGTCGACCGCGATCGTCACCGGACCCATGCCGAGGAACCCGAACGCCACCAGGCCGAAGGCGAAGACGGCGGGGGCCAGCATGATGCTCGCCATCCCGGCGCTGCCCCCGATGGTGCTCACGAAGTAGGCGATCGTCATGAGCAGCAGCATGGCGAGGCCGATCCAGAACGCGCTGAAGTTGCCGGCTACGAGACCCGACAGGATGTTGAGCGACGCCCCGCCCTCGCGTGACGACGTGACCACCTCGGCCACGTGCCGGGACTCGGTCGAGGTGAAGACCTTGACGAGTTCCGGAATGATCGCGCCGGCGAGCGTGCCGCAGGTGATGACGGTGGACAGCTTCCACCAGAAGCTGCCGTCGCCCAGATCGGGGATCAGGAGATACGACACGACGTAGGTGAGCACCACCGACACGATCGACGTGAGCCACACGAGCGACGTGAGCGGCGCCTCGAAGTTCATCTTGTCGGCCCGCTCGTAGCGGCTCTTGGCGATCGCCTCGTTGATGAAGTACGACAGCGCCGACGAGACGATCATCATGATGCGCATCGCGAAGATCCAGACCAGGAGCTGGACCTGCACCGTGGGGCTCGTGACCGCCAGCAGGATGAACGCGATGAGCGCCACACCCGTCACGCCGTAGGTCTCGAAGCCGTCGGCCGACGGCCCGACCGAGTCGCCCGCGTTGTCGCCGGTGCAGTCGGCGATGACGCCGGGATTCCGGGCGTCGTCCTCCTTGATGTTGAACACGATCTTCATCAGGTCGGAGCCGATGTCGGCGATCTTCGTGAAGATGCCGCCGGCGATCCGGAGCGCCGCCGCGCCCAGCGACTCGCCGATGGCGAAGCCGATGAAGCAGGGGCCGGCGTAGCTGCCCGGCACGAAGAGGAGGATGAACAGCATCAGCAGGAGCTCGACGCTGATGAGGAGCATCCCGATGCTCATGCCGGCGCGGAGCGGGATGGCGTAGCAGGGGTACGGCTTCCCGCGGAGGCTCGCGAACGCCGTCCGCGAGTTGGCGAAGGTGTTCACCCGGATGCCGTACCAGGCCACGCCGTAGCTCCCGATGATGCCGATCACGCTGAACAGGAGGATGATGGCGACCTTGATCGCGGGGTCGTGCCGCAGGAAGCCGAAGTAGAACAGCATGATCGCCCCGATGAACACCCAGAGGATCATGAGGAACTTGCCCTGCGTGATCAGGTACGTCTTGCAGGTCTCGTAGATCAGCTCCGAGATCTCCCGCATCGAGCGGTGGACCGGGAGGTTCCGGAGCCGGGTGTAGGTGAGGAGACCGAAGAGGAGGCCGAGGGCGCACACGATGAGTCCGCCCATGAGCAGCGCGCGGCCGCTGGTGCCGCCGAAGAAGGTCACCGATCCCAGATCGGGCAGGATCAGGTCGGCCTCGCCGCCGGCGTGCCGCGCGGCATCCTGCGCAAACGCCCCGACCGGGGCCAGGGCGAGCAACAGCAGCACACTAACCATCCGCTTCATCATCGGTCTCCTGGAATTGCGCGGGGGCGGCGCGCCGGCGGCGCGCCCGTCGGGGTCAATACGCGCCGATCGGCCGGTGGCCGGGCTCGGCGTCGGTGTGGAGCAACGTGAGGAACCGCTTGGCCAGCCTGTCGATCTCGCTCTCGCCGGGCTGATCGGTCCGCACCGTCACCAGCGTGTAGTGGCCGCCCTCGGCGGCGACCGTCACGGTCACCTGCCCGATGGGGCCGGCGAAGCTCCGCCGACGCGGCAGCTCCTCGGTCGGGCCCAGCAGGCCGCCGAAGAACTTCGCCGCGCTCGCGACCGCCTCATCGGGCGACAGATGGGTCCGGTGGAAGTACTTCATGACTCCTGGTAGTACTCGATGCCCAGGTGGGTGATCTGCTGCTCGCCCTTGAGGTAGCGGAGGGTGTTCTTGAGCTTCGTGTGCTGGATGAAGAGATCATGCTCGGGGTACAGGCCGGGCGCCGTCTGCGGGCTCTTGAAGTAGAACGAGAGCCATTCCTGGATGCCGCTCATGCCGGCCCGCTGCGCGAGGTCGAAGAAGATCGCGAGGTCGAGCACGAGCGGCGCCGCGAGGATCGAGTCGCGACAGAGAAAGTCCACCTTGATCTGCATCGGATAGCCCAGCCATCCGACGATGTCGATGTTGTCCCACCCCTCCTTGTTGTCGCCGCGCGGGGGGTAGTAGTTGATGCGGACCTTGTGGTACATCTTGCCGTAGAGCTCGGGATAGAGCTGCGGCTGCAGGATGTGCTCCAGCACGCCGAGCTTCGACTCTTCCTTCGTCTTGAAGCTCTCCGGGTCGTCCAGCACCTCGCCGTCGCGATTGCCGAGGATGTTGGTCGAGTACCAGCCCGCGACGCCGAGCATCCGCGCCTTGAACATCGGCGCGAGCACCGTCTTCATCATCGTCTGGCCGGTCTTGAAGTCCTTGCCGCCGATGGGGACACCCTTGTCCTTGGCGAGCTGCTCCAGCGCCGGGAAGTCGCAGCTCAGGTTGGGCGCGCCGTTGGCGTAGGGCACGCCCTCCATGATCGCCGCCCAGGCGTAGAGCATCGACGGCGCGACGGTGGGATCGTTCGCGTCCATCGCCTTCTCGAAGGCGTCGAGGGACCAGTGCGCCGGACCGGGCGCGATGAAGATCTCGGTGGACGCGCACCAGATCATCACCAGGCGGTCGCACTTGTGCTTCTTCTTGAAGTCCCGGATGTCCTGCCGGAGCTGCTCCGCCAGGTCCCGCTTGGTCTTTCCGGTCTTGACGTTGACACCCTCGAGGCGCTTCACGTAGCTCTGCTCGAAGACGGCCGGCATGGGCGCGATGCCCTTGAGGAAGCCGGCGATCGGCTCGATGTGTTCGTGCTTGTCGAGCACGCCGGCGTGCAGGGCGGCCTCGTACGCGTTGTGCGGAATCGGGTCCCACGCGCCGAAGACGAGATCGTCGAGCGAGGCGAGCGAGACGAACTCGCGGATCAGGGGCGCCCGTCCCTCGGTGCGCTTCCCGAGCCGGATCGTGCCCATCTGCGTGAGCGAGCCGATCGGCTTGGCCGCGCCACGGCGCACGTTCTCGACGCCGGCGATGAAGGTGGTCGCCACCGCGCCGAGACCGACACAGAGGACGCCCAGCTTGCCCTGGGCCGGCGCGATCGCGCGGGCGGTCTGATCAGCCACTGCTAACGTCCTTTCGAGAGAGGATCGAGCGCGCGGACTTCGGCCGGCGCTCCGCGCCCCGGCTCGCTGGCCGCCGCGACGCGATAGACATACACGAACCGCTGCACCACCGTGATGATCGAGGCGATGGCGAGCAACGCCACCGCGGCCTCGAGCACCTGGGCCCGCGCCATCGCGCCGCAGGCGAGCGACACCAGCCCCAGGCCGAGGATCCGCTCGGCCCGCTGGGCGATCCCCACCTTGCAGTCGAAGCCCAGTCCCTCGGCGCGCGCGCGCGCATAGGACACGAGGAGCGACGCCAGGATCGCGATCATGCAGAGGATCACGGCCGGCAGCCGCCACGCGACGTCGGGCGCCGTCAACAAAAAGACGGCGATACCGATGAAGGTCGCGCCGTCGCCCACCCGGTCGAGCGTCGAGTCGTAGAAGGCGCCGAACTTGGTCACCATGGCGCCGCCCCGCGCCACCTGGCCGTCGAGGGTGTCGGCGATCCCGCTGATCAGCAGCAGCGCGCCGCCGATCCGCACATGGCCCAGCCCATAGGCCAGCGCCGACACCAGCACGAACCCGGTGCCGATCGTGGTGATCGTGTTGGGTCGCACGCCGGAACGGATGAGAGCGTCCACCGGAGGGCGGACGAGCGCATAGTACGGCCGTTCCAGGGCGCCAAGCAGTTTCACCGTCGTTCCGTCCTCGGCTGGTTCCCCGCTCCCGGGGCGGCGTCGGGCCGACGCTATAGCCGCGAAAGGATAACCGCCG
>JAICUF010000148.1 GCA_025935995.1 Gemmatimonadales bacterium | reverse complement strand
CGCACGCGGAGAGCGAGCACGGGATGTTCGGGATGGTGACGGCTTTCATCGTGGAGAAGGGGCGGGCGACGGCGTAATGCCGGCCGGCTCACTGCCGCACTGCATTGCCGCGGGGAGCGCGGCGGGCAAGATTCCGTTCAGCGCTCCCCAATGGAAGGTGATGCGTCATGCGATCCGCGAATGCGGGCGACGCCCCGAAGCTCTCGTTCCGCTCGAAGGTCGCGATTGCTCCGCCGCTCTGGATCGCCACGCTGGCCCTGATCGCCGTCGGGGATTATCTGACGGGCCCGTTCATCCACTCCGCCGTACTCTTCTATCTCATTCCGGTGGCGCTGGCGGCGTGGGGCGCGCGGTCACGCTGGCCCGGCATCGCGGTGGCCTGTACGTGGCCCCTGATCCGCGTGGGCATCGTGGCGTTGTGGGGCTGGCCGTGGCCGCGCGCGCTCACCATGGAGGACACGGTCGCGGACGCCGTGGTGTCGGTCGGGTTCGCGACCCTGGTGTGGCAGCTGCGCCGGCAGGCGCGCACCATCCGGACGCTCGAGGGCATCCTTCCGATGTGCGGGTTCTGCCGCCGGATCCGCACCGATCAGGGCTGGGAGCGGCTCGAGAGCTATCTCCTCGACCATTCGGACGCCCGCATCAGCCACACCTTCTGCCCCGACTGCGGCCGGGCCCATTACGGCGATCTCGCGTCGCCTCCGGGCACGGATCCCTCCGGCGCGACATTCACCGCGCCGGGCCGCAGCTCCTCGTGATGGATCTGGCCGCCCTCGAGCGCGGCGAGCGCGAACAGCACGGCACTCACCGCCACGCCCGCCGTCGCGAGCCCCGTCACCGCGGCATTTCCCGGCCGGCCGCCCCGCCGGACGAATAGCGCGCCGAGCGCCACCGCGCCCGTCGCGAGCACGGCGATGAGCCCGCGCTCGGCCTTCTCCTCGTGCTCGTGCGCGCGGTCGCGGTCGAACCAGGGGGCGTGGCGCTGCTGGTGCTCGGTGGGGTCGCCCGTGAGATAGACCGGGATCGTGACCAGTGCCAGGATCACGGTGAACAGGAGCCCGAGCGACGTGATCTCGCGCGAGCGCCGCACCAGCCCCCACAGCAGCACGATGAGGACGAAGATCGTGCCGAGCACCGGCACGTGGTTGAGCATCAGATGCAGGTGCGTGGCGGAGAGGTTCATGCGGCCTCCATGGGAGATCAGCGGTCCTCGGCGGCGCGGCCGGTGATGACGCCCACATCGATGCGGAAGAGGATGTCACGTGCGGGAGTGGGGTCGTCCGGGGTGAGAGCCGCCGGCAGGGCGGCGCGAATGAGTGCCAGCGTCTCCGCGTAGGCGGAGGCGTCGTGGTCGGGATCGAGGCGGAAGATCGTTCCGCGCACCACGACGCTCCGCCACTCGAGCGGACCCTTCACCTCGTCGGCCTCGAACGCGACCCAGGGACGATGCGCGACGGCGCTCAGCCTGGTGCCCGCCGCGGTCCGCCCGTGGATCATGCCCGCGGCGAAGATGTAGCTGATCGGCGCGATGTCCACTTGGTGATCCTCGCTGAGGAAGGCGAGGCGGCCGACGTGGTTCCGCGCCAGCAGCGCCTCTGATTCCTCGCGGCCCAGTGCCCGGAAGGAGACCGTCATGCGTCCTCCTCAGCGTGATCGCTGCCCAGCATGAATCCGACGCCGCGCACGGTGCCGATCAGCGTCGTGCCGGCCGCCTGTCGGAGCTTCCGCCGGAGGTTGCCGACGTGCACGTCCACCACGTTGCTCTCGGGATCGAAGTGCATGTCCCACACCTTCTCGAGCAGCGTGGTGCGGCGGACGACCTCCTCGGGATGGATCAGGAAGTACTCGAGGAGCTGGAACTCCTTGGGGGTGAGGTCGAGGGCCCGGCCGTCGTAGCTCGCCAGATGGCGCAGGCGGTCGAGCGTGAGCTTGTCATGGCGCAGCACGTCGAGCCGCGCGGCACCGCCCCGGCGGTGGAGCGCCCGCACCCTCGCGAGCAGCTCGTCGAAGCGGAACGGCTTGGCCAGGTAGTCGTCGGCGCCGGCGTCGAGCCCCCGCACGACGTCCTCGGTCGCATCGCGCGAGGTGAGCATGAGGATCGGCGTCGTGCGCCCCTCGCGCCGGAGCTCGGCAGCGACCTGGAAGCCGTTCTTCTTCGGCAGCACGATGTCCAGCAGGATCACGTCGTAGTCATAGACGTGCGCCAGCATGGTGGCTTCATCCCCGTCGGGGGCGACGTCCACCGCGTGTCCCTCCTCCTTGAGTCCCTGCTCGATGAAGCCGGCGACCTTCCGGTCGTCTTCCACGACGAGTATGCGCATGGCCTCAACCTGCTCCAGTGAGGTTGAAGGTGCCTGCAACGCGCTCTGAAGGTTTCTTCAGGCCGCCACCGGAAGCTCGAGCACGAGGCGCCCTCCCGCCGTGCTTGCGACCGCGCGGAGCTCGCCGCCCAGGAGCCGCGCGAGCCGCCGCGAGAGGGGGAGGCCGAGCCCCACGCCCTGCTGCGCCTCGCCCGGTTTGGTGACGTAGATGTCGAAGATCCGCTCCAGCTCCGCCTCGGGGATGCCGGGACCCTCGTCGTCCACCCGGAAGACGATCCGCTCGTTCTCCGGCGCCACCGAGACGCGGACCCTGCTGCCCTCGGGCGTGTGCCGCACCGCATTCGCCAGCAGGTTCACCAGGATCTGCTCGACCCGGCTCGCGTCGGTGTGGCAGCTCGGGAGATCGCCGGGCAGGTCCGCGTCGATGGCGACGCCTCGCGCCTGCGCGGCCGGCGTCACCCGGCCGATCGAGCGGCGGACGACGCCGGCGCACTCGACCGCGCGCATCGCGGGCTTGAGCCGATCTTCGTCGAGGCGGCTCAGGTCGAGCAGGTCGTTGATGAGCGCAATCGCCTGCTCGGCCGAGTCGAGGACCTCGAATGCGGCGCGCGGCACCGTCGCCGGGTCCTTCTTCCGTACCAGCATCTCCGCCCATCCGAAGACGCCGGCGAGGGCGTTCCGGAGCTCGTGGTTCACCATCGCGAAGAAGCGCTCGCGGGTGCGCTGGAGCTGCTGGACTTCCTCGAGGAGCCGGGCGCTCTCCTCGTGGAGTCTCGCGTTCTCGACCGCCGCCGCCGTCTGCGCCGCCAGGAGCCGGGCGACGTACTCGTCCACGTCGGTGAACTCGTCGCCCCCCGTCTTCTCCGTCAGGTACAGGTTACCGAAGGTTCCCCGGCGCCCGATGATGGGCACGCCGAGGAAGGAGTGCATCGGGGGATGGTTGGGTGGAAAGCCGTAGGAGTCCGGGTGCTTCGAGAGATCGGGCAGCCGGATCGGCTTTCCGGCCCGGATGACGAGGCCCAGGATCCCGTGCCCGCGGGGCGGCGGGCCGATGGCGGCGCGCTCCGTCTCGGAGATCCCCATCGTGATGAAGCTCTCGAGGCTCCGGCCGTCGGGCCCCAGCACGCCGATGGCGGCGTACTTCGCGCCGATCACGTCCACGGCGATCTCGACCACCCGCTGCAGCACGCCCTCGAGGGAGAGCTCCGAGGTGAGCAGGGTGCCCGCCGCAACGAGCTGCTCGAGTCGCCACTGCGGGGTATTGGGCGGCTGGCTGCCTGGCATGCCTCAAGTGTAGGTCCCCCAGGAAATCTTCGGTACCGCTTCATCCTCCCTTCATCCCGCGTGTGCGATCGTGCTCCCGTCCAATGGAGGCACGATGCAGCTCAGACACGTCCTGGTACCCACCGATCAATCGGACACCTCGCGGAACGCCCTGCGCGCCGCGCTGGCACTCGCCGGCCGAGCGGGGGCGCAGGTAACGGTGATGACGACGCTAGGCGGACAGGCCGGCTGGGGAGACGCGCACGATGCGGACCTGCTGGCCAGGCGGCTCGCGGATTGGGTCGAGCCGGAGCTGGCGCGGACCAGCGCGCCGCCGCCGAAGATCGCGGTCACGTTCGGGATCCCCGGCGTCGAGATCTGTCGCTACGCGGACGAGCACGACGTGGACCTGATCGTGGTTGGCCGGAAGCACCGCTCGCAGGCCACCCGGCTGCTGGTGGGTGACACCGCCGACGCGGTGGCGCGGCGGAGCCGGGTACCCTGCCTGTTCGTGCCGCTCGGCGCCGGCGCGCCCGGACACCTCCTGGTGGCGGTCGACGGGTCCCGGCGGTCGCTGACGGTGCTCCGCACCGCCTGCGCCTTCGCGTCGGCCGCGGGGATCTCGTTTCACGCCGCGACGGTCGAGCCCAGCTATTCCGACGAGCCCGATGCGCTCGCCGCGCTGGTGCCGACCAGCCGGAGCGACGCGCTCCGGGCGGCGGTGGAGCAGCTCGCCCGCTGCGGCGCCGCACACGAGCCCGCGGGGCTCGAGGTGCGCCGGGGCCCGGTGGTGGATTCGCTGCTGGCAACGGCGGACGAGATCGCGGCCGACGCCATCGTCGTCGGCTACCACCGCGGCGGGCCGCCGGGCGTGATCGAGGCGGGCAGCATTGCCCGCCGGCTGGCGCACAGCGCCGAGTGCGCGGTGCTGACGGTTCCGTTCTGATCAGGTGTGTCACCCTCAACCCGGCTTCGCCGAATCCTCATGACCCGACCGACGCTGAAGCGCACCGTCTCCGTCGCCCTCGTCTCCGCGCTCGCGGCGACGAGCCTCCTCCTCGCCTGCCGTGCCGGCGGGCCCCAGCCCAGCCTCGT
>JAICUF010000106.1 GCA_025935995.1 Gemmatimonadales bacterium | reverse complement strand
TCGACCAGCGGATCTCGGGCGCGCTCTACGTCGGCGTGGCCCTCATGTGGCTCGTGCCGGACCGCCGCATCGAGCGCATGCTGGAGGCGCACGCGCGCCGCCCCGACTCGGGGAGCGCCGGCTCGTGAGCATCATCCAGGCATCGGCGCTCGCCGGCCTGGATCGAAGGGACCTGGCGCGGCACGGGCGACGTGGACGCGCCGTTCTACGAGCGTACCGTTTCGAGGGCGACTCGACGCTGCTGGAGAACGGGCTGGACTCGACGCTGGCGGTTGCGCAGGATACGTCGCGATTCGAGCTGCGTGACGGCCGCTTCGGCGACGCACGCTGGCGCGCCACGGTCCTGGCGGCGACTCCGTCGTATTCGTGCGCGAGGGGCAGCCCGGGCAGTCGTTCCGCTGGCGCCGCAACGGCCCCGCCGCCTGGACCGCCGTGATCGTTTCGCCCGGCGGGCAGCGTGTCTACCACATGGAGCGATGGCCACGATGAGACCGAAGGATGCCGCAGCATGCCGATGATCGAAGCGAGCGCCGCGCTCGAGCGACTCCGGGAAGGCAACGCGCGCTTCGTCGCGAGCGGCAGCGGCGACGGCGACTTCCCGGGCGAGAGCCGGCGCGTCACCCTCACCAAGAGCCAGGAACCGTTCGCCATCATCCTGGGGTGCTCCGACGCGCGGGTGCCGGCCGAGCTGGTCTTCGACCAGGGGCTGGGCGATCTGTTCGTCATCCGCGTCGCCGGCAACATCGTCGCGCCGTCGCAGGTCGGGAGCGTGGAGTTCGCCGCCGAGCGGTTCGGCACGCGGCTGGTGGTGGTGCTCGGGCATTCGGAGTGCGGGGCGATCCACGCGACGCTCGAGGAGCTTCGGCGCCCGTCCGCCGGCCAGTCGCGCAACCTCCAGTCGATCGTGGACCGGGTGCGGCCGTCGGTGGAGGCGCTGCTGGAGACCGAGCTCTCGCGCGACACGCCGGCGCTGGTACGCCATGCGGTGCGGGCCAATATCCGCGCATCGGCCGACCACCTGCGGCACGGGTCCCAGGTGCTGGAGCAGCTGATCCGGGAGCAGGGGCTCCGCGTCGTCGGAGCCGAGTACTCGCTGGACACGGGGGTGGTGGACTTCTTCGACGGCGTGTAACCCAGGGGAGGTGGCGGATGCACGACACGGGGAAGGGCCGGGCTCCGGTCCGGCTGGCGTCAGCGATCGGCCTCTCGCTCCTCGCGGCATGCGGCGGCGACGGAGGCTCGGGCCCCGACGGCGGCGATGCCGACTTCAGCGCGACCATTGAAGGCGCCGAGTGGACCGCGGCGAGCCAGTCCGCCACGGCGGCCGCCGGACCGGGCGGAACGTTCACCATCGCCGGCGGCTCCGCCGAATCGAGTCCGCGGGCAATCATCATGACGCTCTACAACATCGGCGGACCCGGCACCTACCCCTTCGGCGTGGGCCCGACGGTGGCGGGCGGCATCGGCTCGGTGACCACCGGGTCCAGCTCGTACACCACGCCACTGAGCGGCGCGGCAGGCACGGTCACGATCAGCTCGCTCACGTCGAACCGGATTGCCGGGACGTTCGAGTTCACCGCGGGCGCCGATCCCGTCTTCCGGCACGTCACGGACGGCCGCTTCGACCTGCCCTTCACCGCGAGCGGCTCGATCGCCGTGCCCGATTACGCGGGGAATCTTTTCAGCGGCACCCTGAACGATGCCCCGTGGAACGCCGCGACGGTCGTGATGGTGGCGGCCCCGGCGAGCGGGACGCTCGCCGTGGGGATCAGCAACCTCACGTACCAGATCACGCTCATTCTCTCCGGCTGGACCGGCACCGGGAGCTACGATCTCGGCACCGGCGTCTCGCGCGAGATGTCGGCGATGGCGGGGAGCGGCTCGACGGGCACGTGGGGCGGGAGCGGGCTGAGCACCGGCACCGTGACGGTCACCAGTGCCAGCGCCACCCGCGTGAGCGGCAGCTACGACGTCACGCTCATGCCGGCCGGCGCGGGGGCCACCGGCAATCTCCACTTCGTCGGCACCTTCAGCTTCGGCATCCAGCCCTAGCGCGCGAACCAGTAGGAGACCTTCACGAGGAAGGTGTCGTTGGCGCGCTGATTGAAGAGATCGCCCAGGTCGCCGGCGAACGATTTGGTCCCGGCGACTCCGGCCGAGTTCTGCCGGCCCTGGCTCCAGACGAGGAAGAGCGTCGAGCCGGCGCGGTACTCCCACCGGAACACCACGTTGGACCGGAATTCCTGCACATTGAACCCGCCCGGATCGGCGGCCACCGAGGCGTCGGCGTACGGCTTGTAGCGGTCGTCGTACGCCAGCGCGCGAGGGGAGTTGATCTCCCGCACGTCGCTGTAGGTCCCCTTCGAGACGAACGGCGAGGCGTACACCTGGAGCGACGCGTTGGGCGTGAAGGTGTAGCCCAGTCGCCAGGTGATGCTCAGCGTCTTCTGGTCGAGATGCGCAAAGGTGTAGTGCGGGGCGCCGTCGGCATCGGTGAAGGTGCCGAAGTACTGCGTGTTGTCCTGGTTGTGCGTGTAGCCCGGCGAGAGCGACGTGGTGAAGCGGCTCGAGACCTTGAGATCGAGCTCGGGCGAGACGTTGATCGAGGTCGAGCGCCCGCCGTCGCCGCGGAAATAGTTGAGCGAGAGCGACGGGACGAGCCCGTGGCGGTCGTCGCCCTGGATGCTCATCCAGGGGGAGAGGTAGGTGTCCTGCCGGATCGCCGGCCCGCCGCGCGCGCAGCGGTCGCAGTAGGTGCTGCCCACCTGGCCCAGCGTGCCGCCGGTATGCAGCCACCACCGGTTGGTGAACTGGATGTGCACGTTGCTGTTGAAGGCCCGCTCGGTGGGCAGGCCCGCCACCGTCCAGTACTCCCAGTTGTTGAAGTTCCAGCGGAGCTGCTGGTAGATCCGGTTCGGCTTCCGGAAGGCGAGCGCCGCCCAGCTGGTCCATTCCTGCTGGTCGGCCTGGCGGAGGAAGCCGATATCGTTGATCTCGAAGCCGGGCGAGCGCCGCTGGTAGGCCGTCTCGAACTGGAGCCGGGTGCCGCCCACCTTGGCAAAGCGGAGCTCCATATTGGTGCCCGCGAGCGAGGTGCGCGTCGGGTCCAGCACGAGCGGGCCGTCGGGCCGCTGGTAGAGGTGCACCGCGCTCCGCTGTGTCGCGGCGATGGCGTCGGCGGTGCCGGCGACGCGGCTCAGGTCGAGCGAACCGGACACCTCGAAGCGCCCCGAGCGGTGGCGGGCGTCGATGCCCGCGCTGTAGGCGTTCCGGTGCAGGAACGGATCGGTGCTCGGATCGAGGTCGCGGTTGACGCCGGTCACGATGAAGCCGAAGCTGCCGTTCCCCTTGTTGTAGTCCTGGTTGCCGCGGACCACGGCGTAGTTGGTGGTCGGCTCGAGGGTGTTGATGCCGCCGGGGCCGCGCACGTTGTCGGTCACCGCGTCGAGCACGCCGATGGAGAAGCCGTTGGGGAGCCGGCCGGTCACCTTGCCCGCGCCCAGGATGCGCGTGGCGGTCGGTGAGGACTCGTCGCCGTAGGTGCCCGAGAGCTGCGGCGAGCGGCCGATCCGCCTCGAGTAGAAGAGTCCCTCGCCGGTGCTGCAGTCCACCACGACGACGCAGTTCACGTTGAAGGTGAACAGTCCCTTCCCCTCCACGAAGAACGGTCTCCGCTCGTTGAAGAAGGTCTCGAACGCGCTCAGGTTGAGCACCGACGGGTCGGCCTCGACCTGCCCGAAGTCGGGGTTGACCGTGGCGTTGAGGAGCAGGTTCGACGCGACCCGGTACTTGACGTCGCCGCCGGCGGTCACGTCCTGGTGCCGCGCGAAATCGTTCGCGGCCGGCTGCTGCACGTTCTTCGTGACCACGTAGGGCGTGATCTCGGCGTGGCCCGGGCTGCTCAGGCCGTCGAGCCCGGTGAGATCGGCAAACTGCGACGGGAAGCCCGACCGGGACTGGCGATAGAGCGGCCAGGTCACGGTCTCGGTGTAGCGCTGGATGACTCGCCAGATGAGGATGCCGAAGGTGCCGTCGCCCCTGGCGGCGTAGCGCATCTGGGAGACGGGGATCCGGTACTCCGCGGTCCAGCCCAGGGAATCGATCTTCGTCGCGGCGTCCCAGACCGCGTCCCACGCGCTGTCCTCGTTGCCGTCGTTGTAGATGGCGAGATCGGCCTTCACCCCGGCCGGGTTGACGCCGAATTCGTAGCCGGTGCGCCGGTCGTGGTAGGAGTCGAGCATCACGAAGAGGAAATCGGAGGGCGGCTGGTCGTCGCGGCGGGCCAGCAGGCTCACGATGCTGTCGGGATGCGGATCGAAGGCGCGGATGAAGACGTAGAGATTGTGCGCGTCGTAGGCGACGCGGGCCTCGGTCTTCAGCTTCGGGGCAGCGCCCTCGCTGGGCCGTGCTTCGAGAAACTGCGTGATGACCGGAGCGGTGCGCCAGACGGGATCGTCGTCGCGGCCGTCGAGGACCGGCGGTGCTTCGGCCCGCGTGGCGTGCACGCTGCCGGGAATGACCGCCAACGGAGCGGCGGGGCCGGCCTGGGAAACGGGGGACTGGGCCTGAATGGCCAGCAGGATGCCAAGAACGACGCTCACGGGCGACTCTCGCGCGGGATGGTTACGGCATTGGACACCCGACGCCGGGAAAAGGTTGGACCCGTCGCGTGGTTGACAGCCGGCGGTCGGCGGCCCTATCGTTGGCCATGACCATGCGTAATCCCGCAGAGGCGATCCGGAGCTGGTGGCGCGACGAGCGACACGGCGGGTGCCTGCGCGCGATATCCGGCTGACCGCCGGCCCTCACGCAGCCACGACCCGCCCACCGGCGGGTCGTTTTGTTTTTGTCCCAATCGACGTCGAGGCATTCGACTGATGGCCGTGCCGCCCCTGTTCCGTGCTCCGCTCCGCCGCTGGTGGTGGCCCACCCCACCACCGGGCGGAGCCGCGCGTGCCTGACACGCGCCATGTGCATGAGCTGCTGAGTGCACGGCCCGCCTGACGCCAGGCGGGCCTTTTTCGTTTCGTCACCCCTGTTCGACTCACTGCCGAGGACCCGATGCACGCGACCGTACGAAAGCTCCTGGCCGGCGAGCCCCTCGCCGCCGCCGACACCCGCACCGCGTTCGATGCCGTCATCCGCGGCGATTTCTCCGACATCGAGCTGACGGCGCTTCTCGTCGGCCTCAAGGTTCGCGGCGAGACGCCGGGCGAGATCGCCGGGGCGGTTGCGGCGCTCCGCGACGGGGCGCGGCCGTTCCCGCGGCCGGACTACCGGTTCGGTGACATCGTCGGCACCGGCGGCGACGGCGGCGGGACGATCAACATCTCGACCGCCGCGGCGATCGTGGCCGCGGAAGCGGGCCTCCCGATCGCGAAGCACGGCAACCGCGCGATATCGAGCCGCTGCGGCGCGGCGGATCTGCTGGAGCAGTTCGGCGTGCGGCTCGACATGGCGCCGGAGACGGCGCGCCGCTGCCTCGACGAAACCCGGATCACCTTCCTCTTCGCTCCCCATTACCACAGCGGGATCCGGCACGCGATGCCGGTGCGCCAGCGGCTCGCCACGCGCACGGTCTTCAACCTCCTCGGCCCGCTGGTCAATCCGGCGCACCCGCCGGTGATGCTCGTGGGCGTCTACGCGCCGTCGCTCTGCATGACGGCGGCCGAGACGCTCCGCATGCTGGGAGCGGAGCGTGCGCTGGTGGTGCACGGGCTTGGGCTCGACGAGATCGCGCTGCACGGCGAAACCGAGGCGGCCGAGCTGGTGGATGGCGAGGTGGTGCCGCGGCGCTTCACGCCGGCCGATTTCGGGGTGTCCTCGCTGCCGCTCGCGTCGATCGCCGGTGGGGGGCCCGCGGAGAACGCGCAGGCGATCGGCGAGCTGCTCGCAGGCCGCGGCGCGGAGGCGCACGCGGCCGCCGTGGCGGTGAACGCCGCCGCGCTGCTCACCCTCGCCGGCCTGACCGACCGGCTGGCGGACGGCTACGCGCTCGCGCGCGATGTGATCGCGGGCGGCGCGGCGCTCGAGCGCCTCAACCGGTTCGCCGAGCTGAGCCGAAGCGAGCCATGAGCCGCCTCGACGACGTCGTGATCCGGAAGCGGGCCGAGGTGGAAGCGCGGCGCAGGGCGCGGCCCACCGCGGAGCTCGAGCGACAGGCCGAGCCGACCAGCCGGAGCTTCGGGGCCGCGCTCGCGCGGCCGGGCCGGCGATTCGTGCTCGAGTGCAAGCGGGCGTCACCCTCCGCCGGGCTCCTTCGGCCGACGTACGATCCGGCGGCGCTGGCCCACGGCTTTGCCGGCGTGGCCGACGCGATGTCGGTGCTCACGGACGGGCCCTGGTTCCGCGGCTCGCTCGGGCATCTCACGCAGGTGCGCGGCGCCACGCTGCTGCCGATCCTCTGCAAGGACTTCATCGTCGACCCGTTCCAGGTGCTCGAGGCGCGCGTACACGGCGCCGATGCGGTCCTCCTCATGCTCTCCCTCCTCGACGACGCGGGCTATCGCCGCCTCGCCGGGACCGCCGCAGCGCTCGGCATGGACGTGCTGACGGAGGTGCGGAACGAGGCCGAGCTCGATCGGGCGCTCCGGCTCGATGCGCGGATCATCGGCATCAACAACCGGGACCTGGCCACGCTCGAGGTGGACCGCGGCACGACGCTCCGGCTCGCGCCGAGGATCCCGCGCGACCGGTTGATCGTGTGCGAGTCGGGAATCCGCGGCCGGGCCGACGCCGACCGGGTGGCGCCGCTGGTGGACGCCTTCCTCGTCGGCACGGGGATGATGCGGGAGGAGCGGCCCGATCTCGCGGCGCGGGCGCTGGCGTTCGGCGAGGTGAAGGTCTGCGGGCTCACCTCGGTGGCGGACGCGGCGGCGGCGTGGGCCGCCGGCGCCACGCTGGGCGGCGTCGTCTTCGCTCCCGACTCGCCGCGCCGCGTGGACGAGGCCCGGGCCGCCGCGATCGCGGCGGGCCCGCTGCCGCTGGTGGGCGTCTTCGTGAACGAGCCGGCCGCGCGTGTCGTCGGCCTCGCGCGCGGGCTCGGACTCGCCGCCGTCCAGCTCCACGGCGACGAGGCGCCGGGCGAAGTGGCCGCGCTCCGGGCCCACCTGCCGGCCGGATGCGAGGTGTGGCAGGCGGTGCGGGTCGGCGAGCGGCTCGCGCTCCCGACGCCGGCGGTGGCCGACCGGATGGTGCTCGACACCTTCGATCCGGTCCTCCGGGGCGGGACCGGCCGGCGCTTCGACTGGCGGCTGGTGGAGGGGCTGCCGGACCGGAGCCGCGTCGTGCTCGCGGGCGGACTCGACGCGGCGAACGCGCGCGACGCGCTGCGGCTTGGCTGCGGCGCGCTCGACGTGAGCAGCGGCGTCGAATCTGCACCGGGCGTGAAGGATCGTGCCCGACTCGCGGCGTTCTTCGGCGCGCTCAGGGAGGCGGCATGACGGCGAGGATGCAGACGGCGCCCGCCGCGGCGCCCTCGCTCGTTCCCGCGCGGGGCGCGTTCGGCGAGTTCGGCGGCATGTACGTGCCGGAACTGCTGGTGCCCGCGCTCGAGGAGCTGGAGGCGGCGTTTCACCTGGCCCAGGCCGATCCGGGCTTTCTGGGCGAGCTCGCCGAGCTGCTCCATGACTACGCGGGGCGCGAAACGCCGCTGTACCGCTGCCGGAACCTCGCTGCCGGTACGGGGGCGACGATCTACCTCAAGCGCGAGGACCTGCTGCACGGCGGCGCGCACAAGACGAACCAGGTGCTCGGGCAGGCGCTCCTTGCGCGCCGGATGGGGAAGCGGCGCGTCATCGCGGAAACCGGCGCGGGGCAGCACGGCGTCGCCACGGCACTCGCCGGCGCCCTGTTCGGCTTCGAGACGCGGATCTACATGGGGGCGCGGGACGTCGAGCGGCAGGCGCCCAACGTCCACCGCATGCAGCTCATGGGCGCGGAGGTCGTGCCGGTGACGCACGGCGGCGAGGGACTCAAGGAGGCGATCAACGAGGCGCTCCGCGACTGGGCCGCGAGCTACGCCGACACGCACTATCTCCTGGGAACGGTGGCGGGGCCGCACCCCTATCCGACCATCGTGCGGGAATTCCAGCGCGTGATCGGGATCGAGGCGCGGCGGCAGATCCTCGAGCAGGCGGGGCGACTGCCCGATGCGGTGATCGCGGCGGTGGGCGGCGGATCGAATGCGATGGGCATCTTCGCCGAGTTCATCGGCGATGCGGGGGTGCGACTGATCGGCGTGGAGGCGGCGGGCCGGGGACTCGAGAGCGGGTCCCACGGCGCGACGCTCCAGCGCGGGCGCGCCGGAATCCTCCACGGCTGCCGCACGCTGGTGCTGCAGGACGCCGACGGGCAGGTGGCCG
>JAICUF010000060.1 GCA_025935995.1 Gemmatimonadales bacterium | reverse complement strand
TTGCCGACGACGTCGATGGTGTCGCGCCGGATGGCGCCGGAGGCCGGTGCCAGCCGGTCGAGCCACGCACCGATCGTGGCATGCCATGTCGTCTTCGCTGGATCGGCGGCTGCCGCCAGGAGCGAGTCCCCGATTGCGGCGGATGGGAGCTCCGGCGCCAGGCGGGGCGCAAGCCGCCGGGCCCAGCGGGCGCCCTCGCGGATCTCCCGCCAGCCCGCGGCGCTCACCCGCAGTGAGGGCGCGTCCCACCAGGTCGCGCCGTGCGCGTTCAGCTCGATGGCGAATACGCTGCCGGCTGCACACGGCGCGCAGAGCGGGACGCTGCCGGCGGTGTCGGGCGCTCTCGCGGCACCGTTGACGGCGATCGTCGCACCGGAGAATTCGGCGGCCTCGAGCACGAGCGGGAGGCCGGCGAGCTCGTCGGGCACGGTGATCGACGTGCGGAGCCGGCCGGCCGCGGAGTCGATGACCCATCCGTCGATGGGAATGGGTCGCGAGAGCTGATCGAGCAGGGCATCGCGAAGCGGGGGAGTCCGCCGGGCACTCCCCACGCCGGGCGAGGCCGCAAGCGTCGCCGTTCCCCCTCCGGCGCGGCTCAGCCTCGCGAGCTCGAGCCAGCGGATCGGGATCACGAGCGGCGCCGCGCGGCCGGCCGGCGCCGGCGGGATCGCGACACGCGTTCCGCCCAGCGTCAAAGAGGCTGGCTCGGCACCGTCGCCCCAGCGCGTTGTGGGCGCGGTGAGATCGACCATCAATCCGCCCGCGCCGAGATGCGCGCGCCCGGGTACGGATACCGGGCCGACCGTGACGGATGCCTGGGCCTGACCGGCGGCCGGGCCGGTGCGCGTCGCGGAAACGGCAAGGCCGCTCAATCCGCCCGGACTCGATGCGAGGAGGCGGCCGCCGAACCCGAAGCCTCCGTCGCGATTCCCGATCTTGAACACGATGCGATTGACGCCGGCCGCGAGTCGCAGTGTCACCGTGTCCGCGTCCATCCAGACGGCGCGCGTTACCACGTGCCGGTGGACCGCCACGCCATCGAGCCAGACGGCAATGTCGTCGTCGCTTTCGACGGCGAGATCCACCGTCCGGTCGGCCGGCGCGGTCACCCAGGTCACGGCGTAGGCCACGCGCCGGTCGAGCGAGGGCTGGCCGCTCAGCGCGAGGATGTCTACGCGGCCGGCCGAATCGGCGGTGGCCGCGCGCCAGCGCATCCCCGACACCGGAGCCGGCCCGGGTTCGAGCGCCTCCTCGTGCGGCACCCATGCCCGATCGAGTGCCGCGGCGGCGGTGTCGGCGGGAATGCTGGCGAGGACCGACCAGCGGCGTATCGGGAGGTCACGGGAACTCTGCGCCCGGAGAGCCGGCGCGAGGCACAGCAGCATCAGCGGCTGGAGACGAACCCGCATCAGCGGCGTGGCGCTCCGGGTCCCCAGTCAGCATCGCCGTCGCCATCATCTGGACCGTCGGCATCACGGACGGCCCGCTCGGCCGCCTCGAGCTCATCCGTATCAATGTCGTCGGACTGAACCGTGCGCTGCGCCGCCAGCAGGCGGCGCACGGCCCAGATCGCGAAGGCGATCACGGCCACGACGCCCAGCAGCCGGATCATGCGGTGATGCGCCGGGAGATGAGCGGCGTAACGGCCAGCGGCTCCCCGATCTCTATCGCCTCGGCGAGCGCGTGCGCGGCACCGGCCGCTGCGTCCCCGGTCCGGGCGTGAATCGATGCGATCGGCTCGCCGGCGCGCACCGTATCGCCGGGACGCGCGGTGATGACGAATCCGACCGCCGGGTCCACGACGTCATCCACCGTCTGCCGACCGCCGCCCAGCTCGATGATGGCGCGCCCGATCCGCCGCGGTTCCACCCGGCGGACGACGCCGTCTCGCGGGGCATTGAAGATTTCGATCACGTCGGCCTGCGGAAGTGCCGCGGGATCGTCCAGCACCGCCGGATTTCCGCCCTGCGCCTCGATCAGCTGACCGAATTTCTCGCGCGCGCGCCCGCTCGAGATGCTCTCCTCGAGCCGCTGCCGGGCCTCGAGTGCGTCGGAGGCGAGCCGCGCGACGAGCATCATCTCCACGCCCAGCGCCCAGGTCACCTCCATGAGGTCGGCGGGGCCTTCGCCGGAGAGGCCCGCGATCGCCTCCTCGACCTCGAGCGCGTTCCCCGCCGCACGGCCGAGCGGGCGGTCCATCGCGGTCAGGAGCGCCACCGTGCGGCACCCATGCGACTGGCCCAGCCCGATCATCGTGCGCGCGAGCTCGAGGGCGTCCGTCTCGCCGGGGAGGAACGCCCCGCTTCCCGTCTTCACATCGAGCACGAGCCCGTCGAGACCCTCGGCCAGCTTCTTGGACATGATGCTGGCCGCGATCAGCGGAATCGATTCGACCGTCGCCGTGACATCGCGGAGTGCGTAGAGTCGCTTGTCGGCCGGCGCGATCTCGGGGGTCTGACCGATCATCGCGCAGCCGATCCGCCGCACCTGGTCGGTCGTCTCCCGCAGCGTCAGCGAGGTCCGGAAACCCGGGATCGCTTCCAGCTTGTCGAGGGTGCCGCCGGTGTGCCCGAGGCCGCGCCCCGACATCATCGGAACCGCGGCGCCGCAGGTCGCCAGCATCGGTGCCAGCAGGAGCGAGGTCTTGTCGCCGACGCCGCCGGTGGAATGCTTGTCCACGACCGGGCGGTCGAGCCCGTCCCACCGGAGCCGGTCGCCGGAGTCGAGCATCGCTTCGGCAAGCGCGTCGAGCTCGCCGCCGGAGAGGCCGCGCCAGACGATGGCCATGAGCAGCGCCGACATCTGGTAATCGGGCACGCTCCCGCCGGCATAGGCGAGCACCAGCTCGCGCCATTCCGCCGGTGCGAGAGCGCCGCCGTCTCGCTTGCGTTCGATGAGCGTCGGAACAACCATTCGAGATACCTCGCGGGCCCCGGAAGGAGCAGGCTGATGCGTGTCGCCGGACTCATTTTCGCGATGACCCTGGCCGCGGGCGGCGGCGTCGCGGCGCAGGGGACGCGCGAGGAGATCGCGGCGGGCGTCGCGGCGAGCGCCGCGCGCGATCCGGCCGCGGCGCTCCGGCACTTTCAGGCCGCGCTCGCCCGGGATTCGACGAGCTACGACGCCAACTGGCGCGGGGCGCTCGCGCTGATCGACATCGGCAAGGCGACGCCGGACAAGGTGAAGTCGCCCGCGCGCGATTCGCTCTACGCGCTGGCTGAAGTGTATGCGCACCGTGCCGTCGCCGCGAATCCCGCCGACGCCGAGGGGCACTTCGCGCTGGCCAACGCGATCGGGCGTGCATCGCTCACGCGCAGCCAGAAGGAGCGCGTGCGGGATGCGGCCGTGATCCGCCGCGAGGCGCTCCGCGCCATCGAGCTCAATCCGCGCCACGACGGCGCGTGGCACGTGCTCGGGCGCTGGAACGCGGAGATCATGCGGCTCTCGGGCCTCACGCGGTTCCTGGCGAAGAGCTTCCTCGGGGCCGGCGTGTTCCGCGAGGCCTCGTGGCAGGCGGCGATCGACGACCTGGAGAAGGCCGTCAACCTCAACCCGTCACGCATCTACCATCACCTCGATCTGGCCGAGGTCTACGTGGACCGGGAGCGCTACAGCGAAGCGCGGGTACAGCTTGAGGCCGTCGCGGGACTGCCGCTGGGCGATCCGCAGGACGAGCAGTACAAGCGGGAGGCCGCGGATCTGCTCCGGAGGATCGCCGGCCGGGGTGATGCCCGAGACAGCTGACCAGGAATCGCACGCGTCGCGCTTTGTGACACCCAACCCGTTTCCCGCCAAACATTTACGCCGTCGCGCCGGGGCCTTATCTTCCGGCTTCCCCTTCACCGGCCGGATGGCGCCATGACGACCGCTACGCCCAACGCCCAGGACGAGCTCGAGCGCCTGCAGACGCGCGTGCGCTCGCTCGAGCACGAGCGCCGGCACCTCCTCGCCGTGATCGAGATTCTGCAGGAGATCGGCGGCTCGCTCCACTTCGTGGACATCGTGCAGGCCGTGGCACGGCGCCTCGGGGAAGCCTTCGGCCTCGACCGGAGCTCGATCTTCCTCACCGAGCGCGGCGGCAACACGGTGCGGCTGGTGGCGAGCTTCGAGGATCCGAGCATCCGGAACTACGTGGTCGATCTCGACCGCTACCCCGAGCTCCGCCGCGCCTTGCAGACGGACCGCACGGTCCACATCGACGACGTCGCGGCCGATCCCGCGTTCCGCCCCCTCCGCGGCGCCCTCGAGACGCGCGGCGTCCGCTCCATCACGGTCGTCCCGATCTCGTGGAGAGGCACCGCCATCGGAGCGATCTTCCTCCGCACCTTCCGCGACGGCCCGTCGTTCACGGCGGCCGACGTGGAATTCTGCCAGGTCGTGGCGGGACTCACGGCCCGCGCGCTCCGGAACGCGCACCGCTTCGAGAAGCTGCAGGAGCGCCGGGGCGACGACAGCGGGCTGCGAAGCCGCGACCGCGAGCGCGTGGCGCTCACCGGCTACCTGCGGCGGCTGCTGGAGGCGTTCGCCGACCGCGAAGGGCCGTGGGGGGAGAGCGCGCTCGCGCGCGCCAGCGCCGACGAGATCGAGCGGCTGGTGGGCGTGACGATGACCGTGCTGGCGCAGGAGGCCACCGGACGGTGACGCCGGGGCCCGCCGAGCGCGCGGCGGCGCTCCGCCACGCCATCGAGGACGCGAACCGCGCGTACTACGTCCACGATGCCCCTGCCCTCTCCGACGCCGAGTACGACCGACTCTTCCAGGAGCTGCTGGCGCTGGAGGAGTCGCACCCCGGGATCCGCACCGCGGACAGCCCGACGCAGCGCGTCGGCGCCGAGCCCGCCTCGTCACTCGCCAAGTACACCCACCGCCGCCCGATGCTCTCGCTCGCCAACGCCTTCGATCCCGAGGGGCTCGCGGCGTGGGAGGAGCGCAACGCGCGCATGACGCCGGAGGTGCGCGAGGCGGGCTACATGATGGAGGTGAAGATCGACGGCGCGGCGGTGAGCCTGACCTACGAGGAGGGCCGCCTCGTCATGGGCGCCACGCGCGGCAACGGCGTGATCGGCGAGGACATCACGGCGAACCTGCGCACCGTACCCGACGTGCCGCTCGAGCTTCGCGGCGGCGGCTGGCCGCGACTCATGGAGGTGCGTGGCGAGGTCTATCTCCCCTTCGAGAGCTTCCGCCGTCTGAACGCGCGCCGCGAGGCGGAGGGCGAGCCGCTCTTCGCCAATCCGCGGAACGCGGCGGCGGGGAGTCTCCGCCAGCTCGATCCCGGGATCACGCGGCGGCGGCGGGTGCGCATGTTCGCCTTCGCGATCGAGCCGATCGAAGGCCGGCTCCCGGCAGCGTCACATGGGGAGGTGCTCGAGCAGCTCGCGGCCTGGGGCTTTCAGGTCGAGCCGCACCGGCGGCGTGCCGCCGATCTGGCCGGTGTGCAGGAGGCGGTGCCGGATTTCGAGCGGCTGCTCCGCGAGCTGCCCTTCCAGGCCGACGGTGTGGTCATCAAGGTGGACCCGCTGGCGCTTCACACGGAGCTGGGCGTCGTCGGAGGGCGCGAGCCGCGCTGGGCCATCGCGCGGAAGTTCGCGCCGGAGTCCGCGATCACGCGCCTGCTCGGCATCCACGTGAATGTCGGGCGGACCGGCGCCCTCAACCCGTACGCGCGCCTCGAGCCGGTCGAGGTGAGCGGCGTGATCGTCTCCGCCGCGACGCTGCACAACGAGGAGCTGATCGCACAGAAGGATCTGCGGGAAGGCGACTGGGTGGAGGTCATCCGCGCCGGCGAGGTGATTCCGCAGATCGTGGGCGCGCTGGCCGAGCGACGCGACGGAACCGAGCGGCCGTTCGTGATGCCCGAGAGGTGCCCCGCGTGCGGCACGCCCGCGGAGCGTCCGGCGGGTGAAGCGATGCGCTACTGCCCGAACGTCTCCTGTCCCGGCCGCGTGCTCGAAGGCATCGTCCACTTCGCGTCGCGCGGCGCGATGGACATCCGGGGGCTGGGCTATGAGCGGGTGCGCCAGTTCCTCGAGACGGGGCTCATACGGAACGTGGCCGACCTCTACGAGATCCGGGCGGAGCAGCTCGTGGAGCTCGAGCGTTTCGCCGGGCAATCGGCCGAGCAGCTCGTGCGCGCGATCGAGGCGTCCAAGGCGCAGCCGCTCTCGCTCCTGCTCTTCGGGCTCGGCATCCGCCACGTCGGGAAGACGGTGGCGCAGCTGCTGGCCAGGCGCTTCGGGAGGATGGAGGCGCTGATGGAGGCGCCGCAGGAGACCGTGAACGCCGTCCCCGGCGTCGGCCCCGCGATCGCGGAGGCGGTGGCGGGATTCTTCGCCGACGAGCGGAACCGGGAGCTCGTGGCTCGGCTACAGCGCGCGAAGCTCACCATGACGGAAGCCGGGGCCGCGCGAGCGGACGGCGCGCTCACCGGGAAGAACTACGTCCTCACCGGCACCCTCCCCACCCTCACGCGCGGTCGCGCCACCGAGCTGATCGAGCGGGCCGGCGGCCGGGTGACCGGGAGCGTGAGCCGGCAGACCCACACGGTCGTGGCCGGTGATGACGCGGGGGGCAAGCTCGACCGGGCGCGCGCCCTCGGCGTCGAGGTGATCGACGAAGCCGAGCTCTTGCGTCGCGTCGGCGACGAGACCTAGCTTCCATCCCATGCCCACTCCCCCGCAGTTCGCGTCCCATCAGTGCGTCGGCCTGGGCCGGCGCGCCCTGCAGCAGCTCCGCGCGAGCCTCGAGCGCGACAGCGGCATCCAGTCGGCGAGCTATCTGCAGGAGGCGGGATTCGCCGGCGGCGAGCAGCTCTTCGCCGCCTACAGCGCGTGGCTCGCCGATGGATATCGCGTGAGCCGGCCGGGCGAGCTCGACGCACGCCATCTGGGCGAGGTGCTCTCCAGCTTCTTCACGGAATCGGGATGGGGCTCGGTGAGCGTCACGCCCGTGGGCGACGCGGTCCTGGCGCTCGACTCCGCCGACTGGGCGGAAGCGAGCGAGGCCGGCGGAGCCGGCTATCCGTCGTGCCATCTCTCCTGCGGGCTGCTGGCGGACTTCCTGGGCCGGATGTCCGACGGGGCCGTCGCGGTGATGGAGGTGGAGTGCCGCTCCCGGGGCGACAGCCGCTGCCGCTTCCTGGCCGGCGCCCCCGAAACGCTCGGCGTGGTCTACGAGCGGATGGCCCAGGGCTCCTCGTACGAAGCGGCCCTGGGCCTCGCCGCCGCGGGCTGACTAGCGCCGCACCAGCCGCACGCTGCCCGAGCCGGTATCCACCGAGATCCGGCCGGCGCCGCTCCCGATGCGTCCCACCAGATGGTCCTCCTCCCGGCGGGTGATCGTCACGTCGAAGTCGCTCTCGATATCACCGCTCGACGTCTCGAGGTCTATCGCCGCGCTGAGCGAGGCCGGCGCGCGGAGCGTCACGTCGCCGGAGCCGGTCTCCGCGTGGAACGACTTGAGCGAGGCGTCCACATCCAGCTCGATCTCGCCGCTGCCGGTCTCGAGATCCGCATTCTCCGTGGCGACGCCGGAAAGCCGCACGCCGCCCGAGCCGGTGTCGATCTTGAGTGACCGGGCGCCGAGCGTCGTGGCGGTCACCTCGCCCGAGCCGGTATCGATGCCCACGTCGTCGCCCTTCACCTCGGACAGCGTCACGCTCCCCGAGCCGGTGTCCACGTTCAGGTCGCCCTCCGCGCCGCTGATCTTGACATCGCCGGAGCCGACGTCCACCGACAGGCCGCCGCGCGTGCCGCTGGTTTCGACATCGGCGGCCGAGGCGTCCACCAGAACCTGCCCATGCACGCTGGTGACGGCGACGTGGCCGACGGCGAGATTCACCGCGATCCGCTGGCCGGCCGGCACCAGCACGCGCAGATCGGCCGAGGCGTCGAGCCCGGATCCGTCGCCGGTGATGGTCACTTCATGGCCGCCGCGGTCGTTGAAGGTGCCGTCGTCGCGCACGCGGATCTGCGTCTGCGAGTGGCGGCCGAGGGGGGCGTAGACGACGTGGTCGTCGGGATAGACGACGCGCAGCGTTTCGCGGCCGCCGATCGTCCCGGTCTGGACCTCGAGACGCGACGCGTCGTCGCCGCGGCGCGTGACCTCCACGACGACGGCGCTCCCGGTGCCGGGCTCGACGCGGAGGGTGCCGGCGAGGTTGTAGACGGCGACGTCATGCCCGGTGAGGGTATAGCGCGTGCCCTGGGCGGCGGCGGAGGTGGCGACGAGCAGGGCCGCGAGGACGAGGCAGACGGGACGGGCTGACATGGTTGCTCCGTGATGGGGTCGGAGCATTGGATGGGGCGGCGCCGGAAAAGGTTGCCGGCTATCCCAGCCGTGCGGCGTAGTCGGGGCGCATCACGAGCTCGCCGCCCTGGATCACCTCCCGGTCCCAGGGCAGGATGATGAAGCTCTCGGTCTGGAAGGCGTGATAGTCGGGCTGATACTCGCCGGTCCGGAACGACACGGCGGTCCGCACCTCGACGGGCTGCAGCGCGCGCACCTCGCTCAAGGCAAGGCGCAGCGTGCTGCCGGTGTCGCAGGTCTCGTCCACGATGAGCACGCGGCGCCCGCGGACCGAGGAGGGCGGGCCGGCCACGAGCACCGGATCCTCATCGGCTTCGCGGCGGGTCACGACCATCGACGCGAACTCGCACTGGAGGATCGAGGCGACGACGACGCCCGGGATCACGCCCGCCTTGGCGATGCCGAGCACGACTTCAGGCTCGAAGTCCCCCGCCACGCGGAGCGCGAGCGCGCGACAGAGCTCGCCGAAGAACGGCCAGTCCACCTCCATCACCCCGCGGGGTCCGCTCGCCGCGCCACGACGCATGGTGCCTCCCGATGATCGGCTCCTGCCCGACAGCCGGAACCTACGGCGCACGGTGAGCGGGGGCAATGCGCGTTGCGGTGGCCGGAGGCGCGGACTATGTTACGACACGCGTCCTATCTTGTGCATTCCCTTGACCTTCCGCGCGGGGAACCCTCCGTCATCATGAGCATCTGGCGACGCCTGACCGGCAAGGCCCCGGCTGAATCACTCGCTCCGCAGCGCCTCGACTACCTGAACGAGGGTCTGGCGCTCGAGCGGCAGGGCGACTACGAGGCGGCACTCACATCGTACCGCCTCGCCTTCCGGGACAATCCGACCGATTCGCGGATCCTCCTCAACATGGCGATCGCCTTCACCAAGACCGGCCAGGTCGACGAGGCGATCCGTCACTACAAGCGCGCGCTCGAGCTGGACAACACGCTGGGTGGCGCGCACTACGGCGTCGCCTTCCTGCTGCTCAAGCGCGGCGACACGGCGCAGGCCGCGGAGCATCTCCGCGCCTTCCTCGCGCGCCCGCCCAAGGGCGCCGACGCCGACCGCTGGGTGCGCCACGCGGAGACCGCGCTCCAGGAGATCGCCAACTCGCCGGCGCCGGAGCCCTCATGAGGCGTCTGCTGCCGCTCCTCGCGGCGGCGGCCCTCGCCTGCAGCAACATCACCGACGTCGGCAACGGCGTCGTCGAGCTCGACGTGACGATTCCGAGCCGCCCCGAGCTGGAAGTGGGTGACACGGTGCAGCTCGTCGCGCGCGCCGTCGACCGGAACGGCGAAGTCGTCGCCGCCGACATCACCTGGGCCACGCCGGACACGACCATCGGCGTCGTGGCCAGCACGGGTCAGGTGACGGGCCTCGCACCGGGTCCCGGCCGCGTGCAGGCCGCCGAAGGCACCCTGGTCTCCGATTTTCTCTCCTTCACCGTGCTCGCGCGGGCCGATTCGCTGGCCCTGCCCGCGGGCGGCGCCGTCACGGTCGCCGCGGATGCGCCGTCGTCGGCACCCCTCGCGGTGACGCTCCTGGGCGCGCCGGACGTGTCGCTCGCGGGGCACCGGATCATCTTCACCATCACGGCGCCCGCCGTTGCCGACCCTGCCGCCCGCACGCTGCAGTTTCCCAACGGCGCCCTCGCCGACACCGTGACGACCGCGCCCGACGGCACGCCGAGCATCGCCGTCACCGTCGACCGCGTCACCGGCACGACCGCGCCGGCGACCGCGACCGTTACGGTCGAGGCCTTCCGCCCGAGCGGCGCAGCGGTGCCCGGCTCCGGTCAGGCGTTTACGATCACCTTCGAGTAGCCGGTGCCGGCCGCCGCGCCCCGCACGCTCACCGAGCTCTTCTTCGGCTCCCTCGACCGCTTCGGCGGCCGGCCCGCCGCGATGCGCGCGAAGCGCGCCGGCACGTGGACGCCGGTGAGCTATGCCGAGCTGGGGCGGCGGGTGCACGCGCTTGCGAGCGGCCTCAGGACGCTGGGCGTCGGCCCCGGCGATCGCGTGGCGATCCTGAGCGAGAACCGCCCCGAGTGGGCGATCACCGACTACGCGTGCCTCACGATCCGCGGCGCCGACGTTCCGCTCTACCCCACGCTTCCGGCCCGCCAGATCGAGTTCATCCTGCGCGACTCGGGCGCCTGCGTCGTCGTGGTCTCCACCGCCGAGCAGCTCCGGAAGATCCAGGAGATCCGTCCCCGCCTGGGCGACCTCGAGCACATCATCGTCATGGACGCCGCCGCCGGCGACGCGATCGCCTTCGGCGAGCTGCTGCGCCGCGGCGGCGCCGAGCCGCTGCCGGAGGCCGAGTGGAGGCGCGACGCGCTCGCGGTGACGCCGGACGATCTGGCGACCCTGATCTACACGTCGGGCACGACGGGCGACCCCAAGGGTGTCATGCTCACCCACGGGAACCTCGCGTCGAACGTGGCGGCGGGGCTGGCGGTGCTGCCGCTGAGCGACACCGACGAGTGCCTGTCGTTTCTGCCGCTCTCGCACGTCTTCGAGCGCATGGCCGGGCACTACTGCATGATGCAGGCGGGCACGGTCATCAATTATGCGACGAGCATCGACACCGTTCCCGCCGAAATGCTCGAGACGCGGCCGACGGTCGTCCTGAGCGTGCCCCGGCTGTACGAAAAGATCTACGCCCGCGTGCTCGAGAGCGTGCGGACGAGCTCGCCGATTCGCCGGCGCATCTTCCGGTGGGCCCGGGAGGTCGGCGAGAGATGGGTCGAGTACGAGCTGTCGCGACGGCCGGTTCCGCGCGGGCTGCGGTTCCGCTACCGGCTGGCGCACCGGCTCGTCTTCGCCAGGCTGCAGGCGCGGGTGGGCGGCAGGCTCCGCTTCTTCGCCTCGGGCGGCGCGCCGCTCTCTCCGGAGATCGCGAAGTTCTTCTACGCGGCGGGGCTCCCGATCCTCGAGGGCTACGGACTCACCGAATCGTCACCGGTGATCGCGGTGAACACCTTCGGCGCGGTGAAGCTCGGAACGGTGGGGCGTCCGATCCCGGGCGTCGACGTGCGGATCGCGCCGGACGGCGAGATCCTGACGCGGGGTCCGCATGTCATGAAGGGCTACTTCGGGAAGCCGGAGGCGACCGCCGAGGCGATCGATCCGGACGGCTGGCTGCACACCGGCGATATCGGCGTGCTCGATGCAGAGGGCTTCCTCCGGATCACCGACCGCAAGAAGGACATCATCGTCACGGCGGGCGGCAAGAACATCGCGCCGCAGCCGATCGAGAACCTGGTCAAGACCAGCAAGTTCGTCGCCAATGCGGTGATGCTCGGCGACCGCCGGAAATTCCCCATCATGCTGGTGGTGCCGAACCTCGATACGCTTCGCGCGTGGGCGCGGCGTCACAACGTGCGCGTGGATCCCGCCGATCCGCAGGCGCTCATCGGCGCCGAGCAGGTGCGGGCCAAGATGGACCGCGAGGTGCTGCGGCCGCTCGCCGACCTCGCCCACTTCGAGGTGCCGAAGCGGATCATCCTGCTGCCCGAGGATTTCCGGGTGGAGACGGGGGAGCTCACCCCCACGCTCAAGGTCAGGCGGCGGGCGGTGGAGCAGAACTACCGCGAGGCGATCGAGGCGGCGTACCGCTCGGCGGAGGCCGGTTCCTGAGCTTGGTGGCGACCCAGCAGCCGGCGGCGGTCGCCAGCACCTCGAGATCGGGGCGGTCGGGTGGCGCGCCTTCGCCCACGATCCGGAGGCCGGGCAGCGTCACGCGCATGGCCTCGGCGATCCAGAGCGCATCGTCGGCGTAGCCCGGGCCGAGGACCACCGCGCGCATCGAGCTCGACTTGAGCGGCAGGCGCGATCCCCGGATGACGCTCGCGCCGCCGGTGCCGTCGGCGATCGCCGGCTCGGGGTTCACCGCCACCACGCCCACTCCCGGCACCAGCTCGCCGGCCGCGTTCGCCGCGGCGCCACCCACCAGCACGAGATACCCGCCCGGCCCGCCCAGTCCGGCGAGCGCCGCCACCGCCTCCGCGGGCAGCGCGGACGCGCCGCGCGCCGCGGGCGGCTCGCCCGCCTCGAAGATCCCGTCATCCACGCGAAACGCGCGCCCGCAGACGGGACAGCCCAGATCACCGGCCCGCACCCAGCGATCCTCGATCCGCTCGGGCAGCAGGACGAGAAACTGCTCGTCGTGCTCGGCGGGACAGCGGAGGTGATCGGTCAGCTCGATGAACATCAGGATGCCATCAGCGGAAGACGACCCAGGTCACCTTGCCCGGCTCGACGCGGATGCGCCGGTAGACCTTCCGCGTGCCGATCGTGGTGCCGACGGTGTAGACGCCGGCGGGAACGTCGCCCACCGCGAAGTGCTCGCCGTAGAGCGGGTGCGGATGCGCGTGCGCGCCGTAGGTCTCGGCGTAGGAGAAGGGCGTCTCGGCGGGGACGGGCTTCCTGAGGCCATAGATCCTCGCCTGCGGCACCGGCCGCCCCGCGGCATCGACGACCTGCCCGGCGACGATGCCGGTCCCCGGGAGCGGCTGGATCCACAGCTCGGGATTGGTGGTCCAGGGCGGAAACTTCTGCAGGGAATCCACGATCGCGCCGACGGAATCGGTGGGCGAGGCGGCGATCTCGAGATGCAGATGATCGTTGGTGGCGCGGCCGGTGTTGCCGACGCGGCTGATCACCTGCCCCGTCTCGACCCGGTCCCCCACGGCGACGAGCAGCGCGGAATTGTGGTAGTACACCGAGTACACCCGGAGCGGCGCGCCGCCGGCCGGCGTGACCGTGGTGTCGTGCCGGATCGCGACCGTGAGCGCGCCGGCCTCCGCCGGGCCGGCATACACCACCGTGCCGGGGGCGATGGCGTGGACCGGCGTGCCGTCGGGATTGTTGAACTCGACGCCTTGATGCTCCTGGAAGTTGCCGCCCATCGTCGAGCCGTAGCGGTAGGTCTGGTCGATGTAGGGGTTGTCGGACGCCGCGATGGGACGCTGAAACCACGTGGTGCGCGGCGCCGCGGGGCGGGCCGCCGCCGGAGCGCGCGGGGGCGTGCACGACCACTGCGTCTGCGCGCGGTGGAGGCCGCAGCGCGACTTCATGTACGCGTGCCGGCGCAGGAAGGTGAGCGCCCAGTCCACGTCGGTGGGCTCGGGGACGCGAGCGGGAACCACCGTCCACTCGCCTCGCTGCGCGGCGAGCCGTCCGCCGCCGCGCAGCGTGGAGAACGCCGCGAGCGAGCGGGGCGAGTCGCGGCGGAGCGAGGTGACATACTCGCTCGGCAGCAGCGTGAGCACCGAGTCGGCGGGCCCCTTCGCCCGCGGCCCCACCGTGTCGGCCACGGCGATCCAGTGCGCGCCGTCGTCGGTCGTGATCTGGATGCCGTCGGCGGTCGCGATGATCGTGGTGTCGCCGCGGGTGACGATCCCGTCGGGCACGACGTACTGCCACTCGGGGCCCAGCTCGCGGAGCGTCCAGTTGCGCCAGGTGCGACCGCCGTCGGTGGAGAGGCCCCAGCCGTTGCCGACGGTGCCGTACCAGACCTGCCCGGCCGGCCCGAAGGCGATCGCATTCACGAAGTCCCAGGAGATCGACGTGCCGCTGGTGTCGCTCCGGATGCGTTGCCAGCGGACGGAGTCGGCGGAAAGGCGGAAGATGCCCTGCCCGTAGGTGCCGAGCCAGACGGCGCCGTCATGGTCCTGCGCGGCGGAGAGGACGTGCACGCCCCAGCCGCTGCTGTCGGGCAGGGCCGGCAGCCGGCCCTGCGCGGGGAGCGATGAGGCGAAAGCCGTGGCCGCGAAGAGCGCGCCGGCGAGCCGGTGACGCACGTCAGACCGCCCCGTGATGATGCGCCAGCCGGAGGAATTCGTCCCGCGTCTTGGGATCGTCGCGGAAGGCGCCGCGGAGGGCGCTGGTGACCGTCCGGCTGTTCTGCTTCTCCACCCCCCGCATCATCATGCAGAAGTGCGCCGCCTCGATCACCACCCCGACCCCCCGCGGCGCCAGAATGTCCATCAGCG
>JAICUF010000075.1 GCA_025935995.1 Gemmatimonadales bacterium | reverse complement strand
GCCTGGATGATGCTCACGAGCCGGCGCTCCCCGAGTCGGGGCGGCGCGCGTGCGCCTCCAGCATGCGCTCGATGCGGCGGTCCGGCACGAGCCACATGAGGGCCACGCCGACGTAGAGCGCGCCCGAGATCCGCTGGTCGACAAACGCCGCGGGGATCGCCACAAGATACAGCACCGGCGAAATCCTCCCCTTGACGTCGGATCCGACCGCCGCCGCCAGCACCGACGCCGGCCCCTCGCCGGCGAGGATCGCGCGCTGAAGCACGTAGTAGGCGATCGCTGCCATGAGCAGGACGACGCCGTAGAGCGCCGTCGGCACGGCCGCGAAGTGGTTTTCGCCCATCCAGCCCGTCACGAACGGCACCAGCGACAGCCAGAAGAGGAGATGGAGATTGGCCCACAGCACCCCGCCGCTCACCCGGCGGGTGACGTGCAGCATGTGGTGATGATTGCTCCAGTAGATGCCGAGGTAGACGAAGCTGAGCACGTAGCTCAGGAAGACGGGAAGCAGGGGGCGCAGCATCGAGAGCTCGGTGCCGCGCGGCGTCCGGAGCTCGAGCACCATGATCGTGATGATGATGGCGAGGACGCCGTCGCTGAACGCCTCGAGACGGCCCGTCCCCATCAGTCCGCCTCCATGCCACCGACCTCGGCGGCGAGCGCGTCGGCAACGTCCTCGACGCTGCGCTCCGTAGTGTCGATCACCGGGAGCCCCAGCGCGTCGGCCTGCCCGCGCAGGTATGCCGCCCACGCATCCATCCGCGCCGTGACCAGCTCCGGCTGCGACCGCTCGCCGAGACGGCGCGCACGCTCCGCGGCCGAGCAGTCGAGCAGCACGATGCGAGCTTCCGGCATCGGTTCGTCCCGGAGTGCCCGCAGGATGTAGCTCGGCCGCACCTGGCCGTCGAGGACGGCGCGGCCTCCTTCCATCCGGAGCCGGCGGACCCACTCGACGGTCGTGGCGGCCTGCCACCCGTCGGGCGAACCGTAGTCGCGGGTCATCTCCTCGAGACCGGGAACGCCGATCGAATCGAAGTAGCGGCACCGGAGACCGGCGATGCCGCGCGCCTCGAGTGCCCGGACGGCGGCGGTCTTTCCCGCTCCCGAAGCGCCGGTCACGAAGAGCACCACCTCAGAAGCCGCCGAGCCTTACGATCCGGCCGCGCGGGCCGACGGCCCATCCCGCCCGCGGCGACGCGAATCCCACCGCCCAGTATGCCGTGCTGTCGATCGCGGTCCAGGATGCGCCTCCGTCCCGGCTCCATGCGGCGCCGTGCGGGCCCACCGCGACCGCCGTGGGCGTGCGCGCGCCCGGGACCCAGGCGCCGCCGAAGATGGCCCCCGTGAACGCCGGCCGGCCGGTCAGGGACCAGGTGGCGCCGCCATCCCGCGTCACCGCGACGACGGCGGTATGGGCGTTGTTGTCACCCACGTTGCCGCCGAAGGCGAGGCCGTTCCGGAGATCGCGGAACGCCACCGACGTGATGCCGATTGCACTGCCCGACGGGACCGGCGTGGTGTCGGCCACCCAGGTTTCTCCGAAGTCCGCCGAACGGAGCACGCGCGCCCGCGGCCCGTTGCCGGTGCCGATCCACGCATGTCCGCCGGGCAGCGTCACGAGACAGGTCCCGCTCGCAGCAAAGCCGCCCTCGCCCTCGTAGGCATCGGGCATCGCGGCCGGATGGCGCCACGTGGTGCCGCCGTCCTCCGTCCGGAGGATGACGAGCTTGCCGGCGACCGCGTCGCTCACGGCCACGCCGCGCTTCGCGTCCCAGAAATCCATGCAGTCGTAGAAGGCGGCCGGATCGGTATTGGTGAACTGCAGCGTCCAGCTCCTGCCGCCGTCCGTCGTCCTGTAGATGCGCGAGGCCGGGCCGTTCCCCGCGCTCAGGAGGTACGCCGTCGTCGCGCTCATACCGTAGACGTCGCGGAACTGGAGCGACGTGTCGGCGCCCGGGACACGCCCGGTCTCCCAGGTCGTGCCACCGTCGACCGTCCGCCCCCACGTGGCCGAGTGGCCGCTCACCCACACGACCCGTTCGTTCACCGGACTGACGGCCTGCAGCAGCGCGCGCGTTCCGCTCGTCTGCTCCAGCCGGACGGGTGAAGCGACAGGCGCCGGCGGGGCGGGACTCGCTCCGCAGCCGGCGACGATCGCCCAGGTGGTCAGCGCGATGACGGGCGGCAACTGATGTCGAGGCACGCGGCTCCTCTTGCGGGTTCGGGGTTTGTTCGGCAACTTGGCGGCTTCCTCGCGCGCCGAGCGGCGCGCCCTAAGGTGTCGACGAACCCGGAGTCACGCCATGTCTCAGCTCAAGCAGCTTACGCCCGTCATCATCACCGATGCCGTCGAGCCCGGCATCGCGTTCTGGGTGGACCGGTTCGGATTCACGATCGGCAACCAGGTGCCCGGCCCCGATGGCAGGCTGATCTTCGCGAGCGTCGAGAAGGAGGGGATCGAGGTGATGTACCAGACGCGGGCGAGCGTCCTCGAGGATCAGCCCGCCGCCGCGGCCGACCTCGACGGGCATTCGATCGCACTCTTCATCACGGTCGATAACCTCGACGAGGTCGAGCGCGCCCTGGCGGGCGCGCCGGTCGTGAAGGCGCGCCACCAGACGTTCTACGGAAGCAGCGAGATCTACGTGCGCGAGCCGGCCGGCAACACCGTCGGGTTCGCGCAGTTCTGAGCCGGCTCAGGCGGGCAGGGTGGCCGCCAGCTCAGGAGAGGGATAGTAGGAGAACACCACCGTGCTGCCCTTGATCAGATCGATGATCCGGGGCGCCACCGAGGGGTTGAGCGCCGGGCACCCCTCGCTCCGGCCCAGACGGCCGAGCTGCGCCACGATCGCATCGTTCACGTAGTCCGCCGCGTGCACCACGATGCCCCGCGCCTCGGCGTGGGCGTTGAGGCCGTCGTCGAGCCCCTCGAGGCGGAGCGAGACGCCGTGCTTCCCGTGATAGATCGGGCCAGTCACGAAGGTGCCCAGGCTCGACTGGTTGCTGCCCTGCCGGTCGGAGAAGTTCGTCGCGACGTCGCCCCCGGTCGCCTTGCCGTGGGCCACCAGCTCGTGGGCGAGCACGGTCCCCTGCGCCAGATCGAGGACCCAGAGCCGGCGCTCGCGGGAGGGGAGGCTGTAGTCGATCACGGTCATGATGGGGCTGCTGGTGCGGCCGGCCGACTCGGCGCGCGCATGCGCGCGGAGCGCCAGCTCGAGCACCTCGGAACGCAGGCCGGAATCGGCCGCCGCGGCCTCCAGGGCCGCCATCACAGGCGCAACGGAATCGGAGGGCGCGGCTGCGGCGACCGGCACCGATTCGGGCCGGGCAGCGGCCCTGACACGGGGAGCGGCGGTGATCGTCGTAATGGCGGCGAGCGCCACGGTGGCCCGGGTCAGGATTCGATTCACGCGGGGTCGTCTCCCTGTAACTGATTGTAATATAATGATTTACGGGGCGCGTTACGCGGCGCACATATCTCTAACACCGGGAGTCGCCCGGGCGTTCCTCGCTTCGGGCGGCCGCCCAATCGGCCCAGTCGGGTCGCGGAATCCGGGCCCTCGCGCACGCCTCCCGGGCCAGCTCCAGTGCCCGGAGCCGGTCGGCGGTGCCCTCCTCGCGGGACCCTTTTGCTTCCCGCACGACACCGCGCAGGTCGACCAGTTGAGCCCAGGCGAAGATGCGCTCCGGATCGTCGAGCAGTGCCGCGGCGCTGGGGGCGTCGAGCCGGGGGACGAGCGGCGCGAGGCCGCCGAGCAGGTCTCCCGCCGCGCGCTCGATCTCCTCGAGCGCCAGGTCCAGGTCTCCGGTCGTTCCGCGCCGGAGCAGCCGCGCGATCAGCCGCCCGAATTCCTCTATCCAGCGAAGCACCACGTCACGCTGCGCCACCGGCGGCTCAGTCGAGCCGTGCGCCGAGCGGGGCGGTGAGCGCGGGATGTTCGACGTTCCCCGTGTTGCGCGTCCCCGCCGGCTCGAAGAGCAGTACCTCGGTCTCCACCGCCGCGAGCGTCCGGTGCTCCACGCCCCGGGGAACAACGAGAAATTCGCCCGGATCGAGCTCCACGGCGTGATCGGGAAACTCGACGCGGAGCCGGCCCCCAATGACGAGAAAGAGCTCGTCCTCGATCTCGTGGTGATGCCAGACGAATTCGCCCTGGAGCTTCACCAGCTTCACTTCCTGGCCGTTGAGCTCGCCCACCACCTTCGGGCGCCACTGTTCGGTGATGCGCGCGAGCGCGCTCGCGATGTTGACCTTCTCCGTCACGGCGCCGGCTCGGCACGCGGCGGTGCCGGCGGCGGTGGACAGCTCACATGGCTGCCGTCGACCGCGGCGGTGCGTTCGGCGCCCCGGCGCACGGCGTATCCGGACACCGCGTACGCATTCTGCTGTGCCAGGCTGAGGCGGATCTCCTCGTCGCCCTGCCCGAAGGTGACCTGCAGGCGGCCCCGGCCGGTGCGCGTCCAGTGTCCGCGCGCATAGCGTTCGCGCCACACGGTGTCGGCGCGGGAAGCGGGGAACCAGAAGGCCCGGCCCGAGCGCCCGCCGCGGTCGATCACGAGCATGCGCGGGAACCGCGCGCCGGCGTCACCGGTGTAGCGGAGCTCGTAGCAGGCGGCCCGCCGGTCGGGCACCGGCCATTCGTCGGGAGAGACGCCCGCCCCCGCGCCGCTGCCGCCTCCGCAGGCAGTCAGCGCGATCGTCGCCGCCGCCGCCCCGGCCCTCCACCATCTCATCGGCATCGCTCCCCGGTTCGGTTCAGACGTACCGTGCCACCGCCATGCAGAGCGTCGCGAGGACCAGCAGTCCGGCGGCGATCGCGCTTCCCCGGCCGAGCTGCGCCTGGGTCCGCTGCATCTCGGCCACCAGCTCGGGCGCGGGCGCGCCGCCCGCTTCCCGCATCCGGCCGCCGATGGTGCCCATCCGCTTGGCGGCCGGGCTCACCACCGTGGCCCCATAGATGAACACCCCGAGGGCGATGACCGCGCCCGCGCCGAAGGTCATCCCGGTCCCCGAGCCCAGCCATTCGTGGAGACGAAAACCGCTGGAGTCATGCCAGTAGAGTCCGAATCCGGAGAGCACGGTGAAGATGGCGAGGGTGGGCATGTACGCCGGCAGGCCTCGCTGGATGAGCTGCTGCATCACCGGCCCCGCTGCGGGGCCGGCGCCCCGCACCGCCGGCACCAGAAACCGTGCGACGAAGACGGCGGCGCCCACCCACAGCACCCCGGTCAGGACGTGAATCACCCGCAGGACGATCACGAGCCAGTTGGCGCCCATCCTCTCGCCTCCGGAAAGAGTTGCCTCAGCGTGCCGCGTGCGCGGCGTTGTCCACCATTCCCTTCACTCCCGAGGCCTGCGCGCAGTGCGCGCAGCAGTACACGGTGGCGCCCGATTCCACGCCGTGCCCGATCACCTTGCAGCCGCAATGCGCGCAGGTGGGCGCGAGCATGTGGATGGCGCACTCGAAGCTGTCGAACGTATGGCTGGTGCCGGCCACGACCACCTGGAAGGCCCGGGCGTAGTCGTTCCCGCACATCTCGCATTTCGGCATCGTCGTCCTCCGTGATGAGCCCTACTGATACTTCCAGTTCCGCTGCCTGCCCTCCGCCAACCACTCGATCGCCGTGGCGAGACGGCTCTTCCGCGTGTCCTCCCGCTTCGCCTCCGTTATCCACTCCACGTACTCCCGCTGCTGGCTCGGGGAAAAGCTCTCGAACGTGTCGCGCGCCGCGCGGTTCCGGCGGAGGCCGGCGGCCAGATCGTCCGGGACCACCGGCGCCGGGCGCGGCGCCCGCCGCGGCCGCGGGGGCTTCACGCCCTCTTCCCTGAGCTGCACCGCCTTCTTCACGTAGCCCTTGAGCACCGACTTCGGGGGGAGATCGGCGATCCGGGTGACTCGTCCGAACTGTCCCATCGCCTGGCCGGCGGGGCCGCCCTGCCGGTCCACGATGAGCGATCCCTGCCAGAAATGGAAGGCGCAATGCGCCTTGAAAGCCGCCATCCCGCAGACGATCCCGCCGTGCGTGAAGGTGGGATGGCCCCATTTGAGTGTCTCGACGGTCTCCGGATCGGCGGCGTGCACGATCGCTCGAATGTGTTCGAGGATCGGCCGCGCGAACTCGGGCGCCTTGCTGATGTACGCGTCTACCCGGGGGTCTCTCGTTCCCATGGCGCTACTCCAGCTGACGGAAGAGCGAGATCGTGAGCTCGCGCGGACTGCGGTCGAACAGCGGGAGCGACCGGAAGCGGATCTCGCCTCCGATTCCCCAGCCGCCCAGGTAGAGCCGCACTCCGACCGCGGCCGATGCGGTGAGCTTCGTGGTCGTGGTCGAGTCCACGCGGGTGAGCGCGAGTCCGCCGCCGCCCCCCACGTAGGGCTGCACCGCGCGCGGGCCGGCCTGCAGCTGCAGCTCGAGCTCCGGGATGAACAGGTGCCGGAGGTCGTTGTCGGCCGCGCGGTACCACGCGTACGCGGCACCGCCTTCGATGAGCCAGTGGTTGCGACCCAGCGGCACCACGGGCGACGCCAGTCGAAGCGCCGCGAGCGCGCCGTCTCGCCGGGCACCCAGGGTGTAGCGCATCGCCCCGCCCGTGGCGGAGATGATCGGAGGCATCACCGACTGCGCGGAGAGCGGAGCCGGAACGCCGATCGCGATGGCAATGGCAATGGCGATGGAAGCTGCGCCGATACCGGGCGGCCCCCGGCGGCACGCGCCGCGCTCAGCCGTCATCGGACCGCCGGCGCCGGCGCGCCGGGGACAGATCGATGAGCAGGGCCAGCAGCAGGCCGCAGAGCGGGATCAGCGACCAGTGCCCCCCGAACCAGTGATGCACCGCGCTGTACCAGAGGAGCGTGGTCGGGAGGAACAGGAAGCCCAGGATCGGCCACAGGATGCCGCCGAAGACGCCGTGGAACCACCCGCTGAACAGCCAGAGCAGCGCGATCACGAGCCGCGGTGCGACCAGCGTGATGAAGAGGAGGACGCAGGGCACCGTCGTCTCCGCTCAGGGGGACTGGCTCAGTGCGCAGACCACCTGGCCGAGCTCACCGCTCTGGCCGGAGGTGAGCACATAGGGGATCGGATCATCGCCCCCGCCCTCGAGATGCATGCGGATGATGCCCGTCGCCGACTCGTAGCTGCCGACGGCGACCGCATCCTCCGGCTCGGAGGGGACCCCGAATCCTCCCGTGTGCAGCCTGCCCGGGGCGCGGAACGTCAGATCGGCATCCAGGTGAATCGGGTCGGTCGCCTCGAAGTAGCCCCCGCAGGGGAACTGGAGCTCGGCGCTGCCGTGCAGCGCGACGAGCTGCGCGTGCTGTTCGGCGTTGCCGTAGATGCCCACCACCAGGCCGGTGTCCGGACCATCCGGATCCGATGAGCACGCCGCTGCCAGAAGGCAGAGCGCCGGAAGGAGTCTCAGCCGCATCGTTCGACGTACTCCACGGCCGGCTCGACGCCGGCCCGCCAGGTGGTGACCCGCCGGCCATCGGTCTCGAATACGACGCGGAAACCCGAGTCGGCGCCGGGTGGGGTGAAGACCAGATAGTGCCCCGCAGTGTCGTACTTGTGCGGCATCGTCCGGAGACCCTCGGGATAGAGCCGGGCGATCTCGGACTCGCTCATGCCGACGCGTGCCCCGCGATCGCTCGCGACCCCGGCGGAGTCCACGTCTACGCGCACCACCCGGCCCGACTCGGCCATGAACCGGAGCATCGCGGGCGCGCCGGCGGGCACGGTGTAATGACAGGCGTCACCTGCCGCCGGAGTGACGCCGAATCGCACCGGGCCGGCCGATCGGGCGCCGACCTCCCATCCGGTCGGCCGCGGCGCGGAATCGGCGTGCACCAGAGCGGCCGGCGCGGAATCCGGCCTCGAATCGGCGCGCGTCGAATCGGCGGTACGCGCCGCCTCTCCGCCGCCGCACGCCGAGGCCGCGAGCATCCCGAGCACCGCGGTTCGCGCGGTCATGTGCTCGGCGGGTCCTTCGGGCGGGTCCGGGTCACCCCCGTGAGGATACCGACGCCGAGCAGGATGACGCAGGCGATGGCGACGTAGAGCGGCGCGATGCCCGCGACGATGAGCCCCCAGGCGACGCCGCCGATGAGGATCAGAAAGCCGATCAGATAGAGGCCGAACGACATGCCCACCTCCGGTGCGGGTGATCCTGAAGGATGCCCTATCTCGTGCTGAAGCGCTCGAGGAAGGCGCGGTCGTCCGCCGTGAGGCCGCCCGGCCCCTGCTCGCTCAGGACGCGCTGGATCCGTTCGAGCTCGGTCCGGTTCACCTCGTGCAGATCGTCGCCGCGGATCCGCGACCACCGCTCGAGCGCCGCGCGGTCGCCGATCCGCCCCGATTTCGCGGGCGCGACGCGCTGCTGGAATCGCCGCGCGGGCGAGAAGCGCTCCATCAGCGCGAGATAGAGCGCGGCCCCCGCGAACCCGCCGAGGTGGGCCCAGTGCGCCACATTGCCGACGCGGCCGATCCCTCCGAATAGCGACACGCCGGTCATGAGGACCACGAGCAGCCAGGCCTCGATCGGCAGCACGCCCCAGATGAGGATGCGATCACGCGGCCAGTACCTCGCGAAGGCGAGCTCCACGCCGAAGACGGCGCCCGAGGCGCCGATGATCGCGACCGCTGGATCGATGAACGAGAGGAGCGCTCCCGCGAGCCCGCTCACCAGATAGAGGCCGATGAAGCGCGACCCGCCCAGCCGGAGCTCCACCCGCGGCCCGAAGAAGTAGAGCACCACCATGTTCCAGAAGAGATGTCCGAAGCCCGCGTGCACGAACATGTAGGTGATGATGGTCCACGGGCGCGCGAGCAGGGCCAGCGGCTGGAAGGCCAGCGCGTGCTCCAGTGCGGGCATCATCTGGCTGGTGAGCAGGAACACCGCCCCGTTGGCGAGGAGCAGGAAGAGCACCCACGGTGTCACGCGTGACACACGGCGCGCGGCCGCCGGCGGAATCCGGGCCTCGGCAGGGGATTCACCCGAGCACCAGCAGCCGTATCTCCGTCATCTCCTCGATGGCGTAGTGAACGCCTTCACGCCCGGCGCCCGACTGCTTCACGCCGCCGTAGGGCATGTGGTCCACCCGGAACCCCGAGACGTCGTTCACGATCAGCCCGCCCACCTCGAGCAGCTCGAAGGCGCGCATGATGCGACGCATGTCGTTGGTGAACAGCCCCGCCTGCAGCCCGTAGGGCGAGTCGTTCACCATGGCGAGCGCGGCGTCGAAGTCCCGGTAGCGGCGCACCGTGGTGGCCGGCGCGAACAGCTCATCGCGGTTCACCTTCATCTCACTGGTGGTGTCGAGCAGGACCGCGGGCTCGAGAATGGCCCCCTTCCGCCCGCCGCCGACGGCGAGCCGGGCGCCGGCCCGCACCGCCTCCTGGATCCACGACTCGGCGCGAACGGCGTTGGCCTCGTCGATCATCGGTCCGACGTCGGTCGCGTCGTTCAGGGGATCGCCGGTGCGGAGGGCCGCCACCGCGGCGACGTACCGCTCGACGAAGGCGTCGTACACCCGCTCGTGCACCAGGATCCGCTGCGTCGAGATGCACGACTGCCCGGAATAGGTGTAGCCGCCGTAGACGCAGCGTGCCACCGCCCGATCGAGGTCGGCATCGGGCTCGACCAGCACCGCCGCGTTCCCGCCCAGCTCCAGCGCCACGCGCTTCATGGGCGCCCGTCCCCGGATCATCCAGCCCACCCGTGCCGAGCCGGTGAAGCTCACCATGCGGATGCGCGGATCGTCCAGCAGCGGAGCCGCGTCCTCGTTCGTGCAGGGAACGATCGAGAGCGCGCCGGCGGGGTAGTCGGCATCCTTCACGATGCCGGCGAGCAGCATGGTCGAGAGGGGATCCTGCGGGGGCGGCTTCAGCACCATCGTGGCGCCGCAGGCGATGGCGGGCGCCAGCTTGTGCGCCGCGAGGAGGACGGGAAAGTTGAACGGCGTGATCGCCGCGATGGGGGCGAGGGGGAAGCGGCGGGTGAGCCCCCAGCGCTTCTCGCCGTGCGGCATCAGGTCCATCGGCATCACCACCCCGCCGATCCGCTTCGCCTCCTCCGAGCCCTGGCGGAAGACGAAGGCCGCGCGGTCGAGCTCGACCCGCGCCGCGCCGACCGGCTTGCCCGCCTCCTCCGCCAAAAGCCGCGCGATCTCCTCCTTCCGCTCGGTCACCTCCGCCGCGATGCGGTCCAGCACCGCGGCACGCGCGTGCGTCGGCATCGCGGCGGCTTCCGCGGCGCTGGCGGTGGCGGCATCGATCGCCGCCGTCACGTCGGACCGGCTCGCGAGCGCGACCCGGCCGATCGTCTCACCCGAATAGGGGCTGCTGATGTCCGACGCTGCCGGGCCGCTCCGGAATTCGCCGGCGAGCAGGAAGGGATAGGTCTGAACGTCCGTCACGATGGCCATGGCTGCTGCGACTCCGCCGTCATTCCGGACCGGCGATCGAAAGGAAAGAAGGACCCTGCGCTTCGTTCGCGGGTCCGGAAGACGGAACATATGACGCGCCGAGTGGGGCGGCTAGACCGCGCTGACGCCCTCGGCCGAGGCATCAGCCCGCCGGGCGGCGGTGCCGGGCCTCGCGAGCGCCCGCGACCTTGCTGCGGGCGTCCGCCGGGTTATATTGCTCCATCCGGATATACGGATACTATGACGGCCATCTTCGACACCCTGAGCGCGCTCGCCGACGCGACGCGGGCCCGGCTCCTCCTGGCGCTCGATCGCCACGAGCTGACGGTGGGAGAGCTGTGCGCCGTCACCCAGCTGCCGCAGTCGACCGTGAGCCGTCACCTGCGCATCCTGAACGACCAGGGCTGGGTGACCTCGCGCGCCGACGGCACCAGCCGGCAGTATCGCGCCGCTTCGGTGGATGCCGCCGACCGTCGGCTCTGGCAGGTCGTGAAGGAGCGGCTGAGCGCCGGGCGGCAGGCGGCGCAGGACGCCGAGCGGCTCCGGAGCGTGCTGGCCCGGCGGCGCACGGCGTCGCGCGAATTCTTCGCGACGGCGGCCGGGCAGTGGGATGCTCTCCGTTCCGAGCTGTTCGGCCGTACGGCGGGCCTGGCCGCGCTCCCCGGTCTGCTCGATGAAACGTGGACGGTGGGCGACCTTGGCGCCGGGACGGGCGAGCTTGCCGCGTCCCTCGCGCCCTTCGTGGGACGGGTGATCGGCGTGGACGCGTCGCGCCCGATGCTCGCGGCGGCGCGCCGCCGGCTTGCGGCGCACGACAACGTGGAGCTCCGTGCGGGCGAGCTCGAAGCCCTGCCGCTCGGCGACGGAGAGCTCGACGCCGCGGTGCTCTTCCTGGTGCTTCACCACGTCGTCGAGCCGGCGCGCGCGCTGGGCGAGGTGCACCGGGTGCTCAAGCCGGGCGGGCGAGTCCTCATCGTGGACATGACGGCGCACGAGCGCGAGGAGTACCGCCAGCGCATGGGCCACCTCTGGCTGGGATTTTCCCCGGAGATGCTCGCGGGGTGGATGCAGGAGGCGGGACTGGAAGGCTACCGGTGCCACGCCCTTCCGGCTGATCCGGATGCGAAGGGACCCAATCTGTTCGCGGCCACCGGCCGCCGGCGACACTAACGAGGAGCTGAACCGATGGCCACCGCAGTGATGAACCCCGAGACCGCCGCCACCGCCGCGCGGCCGCCCTTCAAGGTGCGCGACCTGTCGCTGGCCGAGTTCGGCCGGAACGAAATCCGGCTGGCCGAGTTCGAGATGCCCGGCCTCATGGCCCTTCGCGCCGAGCACCGCGGAGAGCGGCCGCTCGCGGGCGCGCGCATCATGGGCTCGCTGCACATGACGGTGCAGACGGCCGTTCTGATCGAGACGCTGGTGGAGCTCGGCGCCAGCGTCCGGTGGGTCTCATGCAACATCTTCTCGACGCAGGACCACGCGGCGGCCGCGGTGGCGGTGGGCCCGCGAGGCACGCCCGAGCGGCCGGAGGGCATCGCCGTCTTCGCCTGGAAGGGCGAGACGCTGGAGGAATACTGGTGGTGCACCGAGCAGGCGCTCGTGTGGCCCGACGGCGCCGGTCCGAACCTGCTCCTCGATGACGGCGGCGACGCGACCCTGCTCGTGCACAAGGGCGCGGAGTTCGAGCGGGCCGGCGCGGTGCCCGCGTTCAGCGCGGAGGCGGATCCCGAGGAGTGGGGCGTCATCCTCGAGCTCCTGCGCCGGACCATGGCGGCCGATCCCTCCCGGTGGACCGGCGTCGCGGCCGGCATCCGCGGTGTTTCCGAGGAGACCACCACCGGCGTGCACCGGCTCTACGAGATGATGAAGGCCGGCACCCTGCTCTTCCCGGCCATCAACGTGAACGACTCGGTGACCAAATCGAAGTTCGACAACCTCTACGGCTGCCGCCATTCGCTCACCGACGGCATTCTGCGCGCCTCCGACGTGATGCTCGCCGGCAAGGTGGCGGTGGTCATGGGCTACGGCGACGTGGGCAAGGGGTGCGCGCAGGCGCTTCGCGGGCAGGGCGCCCGCGTCGTGATCACCGAGAT
>JAICUF010000003.1 GCA_025935995.1 Gemmatimonadales bacterium | reverse complement strand
CCGATAGGCCCGGACCGCGCCGCGCGGGTCGGCGAGGCTGTTGCGCCAGACCTGCAGCGCTCCCAGCTGCGCGATGCCGTATTCGATGTAGTAGAAGGGGTACAGGAAGATGTGAAGCTGCCGGTACCATCGCGAGACCCGCTCGGCCGCGAGCCCGGTCCAGTCCACACCCCGCTCGAACCGGCTCCGGAGCCGGAGCCATTCGGCGTCGCGCGCCGCGGCGTCCCCGCCCTTGCCGCTCGTGTAGATCCACGTCTGGAAGGCATCCACCGACGCGATGTGCGCCAGACTCAGCAGAATGTCTTCCAGGTGCTCCAGCAGCGCGGACCGTGCCTCCTCCTCGGTGAAGTACCCGCCGGGCACGGCGAGATGCGGCGACGCGAGCAGTTCCATCGACATCGACGCCAGCTCCGCCGCTTCCGAGCCCGGGTGCCGCTGCCAGATGAGCGGCTGCGCGTGCGAGGCGAAGGCGTGGAAGGCGTGCCCCGATTCGTGGAGCAGCGTCATCACGTCGTCGACGAGGCCGACGGCATTCATGAAGATGAAGGGCCGCCCGCGGAAGTGGAGCGTATCGCAGTAGCCGCCCGGCGCCTTTCCCTTCCGGCTCTCGAGGTCGAGGAGGCCTTCGTCGATCATGGTGCGAAACTCGCCGCCGAGCGCGGGATCGACCCGCTGGAAGACGTCGGCGGCGCGCGCCGTGAGCTCCGCCTCGGTTCGAAACGGGCGAAGCGGCTCCGCCCGCGCGGGATCGACCTGGAGATCCCACGGCCTCAGCACGTCGAGCCCGAGGCGGCGCCGCCGGTGCGCCAGTACCCGCTCGACGGCGGGAGCCACGGCGCGCTCCACGGCGCGGTGAAAGCGCTCGCAATCCTCCGGCGTGTAGTCGAAGCGGAACTTGGCCGGAAAGATGTAATCGCGGAAATTGGCGAAGCCGGCGTTCTGTGCGGCCTGCCGCCGGAGCAGATACATCCGGTCGAACAGCTCCGCGAGCTCGTCGTGACTCGCCACGTAGGGAGCCGTGCTCGCGCGGTAGGCGCGCTCGCGGACGGCTCGATCAGGGCTCCTGAGAAACGGCTGCAGCCGTGGCAGCGGGAGCTCCTCGCCGTCCCATTCCGCGGTCATCGAGCCGGTGATGCGCTGGTATCGCGTCCCCAGTTCCTCGAGCTCCGAAAAGATCGGGATGTTGGCCTCGCGGAAGAGACCGATCTGCGTGCGGAAGCGCGCCAGCGCCGTCTCCATGTCCGGGCGGCTGAGCCCCGACTCGACCAGCCGGCGCGCCAGCTCCACGCTCCGCTCCTCGAGTCGGGGCATGAGCACGGTCGAGAAGCGGAGATGCGCCGCCTCCTTGGCCGGATCGGCGGTGTCCACCGTATACGCGATCATCGCGAGCGACGCCGCCTCGGTAAGCAGCGACTCGAGGCGCGACCACGTCGTCAGCCACGCGTCGAGCGACGCCTCGGTGAGCGGCGCCGCCGCCAGGGCGTCGTAATACGGCACGACGTCGTCCCAGCCGGCCTCGGCGAACGCGGCGGGCGAGTCGGGAAGCGTCAACGGAAGCACGGGTTCTCCGGTACGGGACAAGAAAGAATAGCGGCCCTACCCCGCCGGCGCACGCCCGCGCGCCTGCCGGTGATAGAGGTACGCCACGAGCAGCGACGCGAGCCCCAGGATGAAGACCGACGCCACGCGGTAGAGCGCGTCGAGCGACCTGAGATCCACCGCGAGGACCTTGAGTCCGGCGAGTCCGGCCACCGCGAGCCCGAACTGCCGCACGGGCCGGACGCCGCGGCGGAACCCCAGCACCACGAGCGCCGTGGCGAACAGCAGCCACCAGGCGCTCACGGCGAGCCCCCCGGCCAGCGCCGGCGCGGCGCTGTGCTGCACGAAGAAGCGGCGGATTTCGCCGGTGACGCCGAAGAGGAGCAGCGCACCCGCGGTGAACCAGAGCGCGGACCGCGTCGCGCGGATGTCATCCGGCCGGCCGGCGGGCCGCCAGAGGCCCGACGCGAGCGCCGCCGCGACCGCCGCGACGGCCCACAACGCGAGCGCCCACCCGCCGCCGAAGGCGGCGTCGGTGCCGGACCGAAGCGCCGCGTCATGGCCGAGGAGGTGCAGCAGAGCGGCGGCGAAGGTGCCGAGCGCATACCACCGGCCATCGGTGCGGTGCAGGATGTGATCGAGCCCGGCCCAGATGCAGGTCAGCACGATGAGCGCCCACACGGCGGGGAGCCCGGGCCAGTGCCGCCACGCGGCGACGCCCAGCGCGGCGGCGCCGACGAGCGCGAAGGCCGGCCGCGGCCGGACGTAGCCGGTCAGCGCGTAGCCCGCTCCCACCAGCGCCGCGGCGAGACCGCGGTCGGCATCGAAGCGCGCCGGTGCCTGGAGCCGGATCGCCCACGCGAGGAACAGCGGCGTCACGAAGAAGTAGGCCGCCTCGCCCAGGGACCACTCCGCTCCGCGGTAGAACCGGGTCGTGCGGCGCGGCCAGATCGACGGGGACCGGATGCCGTGCCACCAGAGCGGCGCCGACATCACGAAGGCGCCGATGAGGAGCGCGGCCCCCGCGCGTGTCTCGCTGGCGGAAGCCATGAGGGCCCACCCGCCCCAGAAGGACAGCGCCCGCACCTCCCACCATCGCTCACGCAAGCCGAGCAGCAGGCCCGCCGTGCCGCCCGCGACGCCATAGAGGAGCAGGAGCGATGCGGTCGCGCCGCCGGTGGCCACGGCGCCGATGGTCCATCCCAGACCGAAGTAGCTCGAGGCGACGACGAGGGCGGCAAGCCGCCACCGTCGCTTCGCGGCCACGAGTCCCATCGTTCCCGCCATGACGGCGAGATAGATCAGGAGGATGTTGGCGTTCCCCCGGCCGGGGCTCAGGAAGATCGGGGCGAAGAACGCGCCGACCGCCGCCGTGGCCCCGAACGCCTCCACGTCGAGGGTGAAGGCAATGAGCGCCAGCGCGAGCGACACGATCGCGAGCGCCACGATGCCCGAGGTGGGCGGGAGGAACTGGTACTGCCGCACCGCCGCCCACACCGCCAGGTAGATGATCGCCGCGCCGCAGCCGATGAGCGCGGCACCGTAGGTCCGATAGCGGCCCTCCAGGCGCCAGCCGAGTGCGCCGATCACGCTGCCCGCGATCGCGCCGCCGATGCAGCGCATGACCGGCGAGACCCAGCCGCGGTCGAACGACAGCTTGAGCAGATATCCCGCCGCAAGAATGAGCGCGACGACGCCGACGGCGAGGAGCCCGCGTTCACCAACCCACTTCTCGGTATCGAGGGTCATCCACGGGCGTGAAGCCTGCGACCGCTGCGGCGCGGGCCTCGGCGGAGCGACCGGCGACACAGCCGGGGCTGGCCGGGGAGCCGGACGCGGGGCCGCCGGACCGCCCGCTCCCTGCCGGAGGAGAGTCTCCAGTGTCGCCACGCGCCGCTCGAGCTGGTCCAGCCGCTCCTCGGGCGTCATGCCGGTGTGCCGGCGGCCGGGGTATCGGTCGCCGGCGTCGGGACCGGAGCGGCCGGTTCGATCTGGAAGGCGAGCACGCCGACCATCGCCACGATGGCCGCCGCGACGTAGAACGGGGCCACATGACCGACGTGGCCGAACACGAACGTGGCGAGAAGCGGCGCCACCACGCGCGAGATCCCCCCGAAGGTCTGCGCGACGCCCATGACCGTTCCCAGCTCCTCGCGGTCGGAGTTGTGCGAGATGAGCGCCGTGGTCGCCGGGAAGAGCAGCGCCGTTCCGATCGGCACGAACGGAATCACCAGCGCGAGCGCGAACCACGAATGCGCCTGCGGATAGAGGAGCAGGCCCACGATGAGCACGAGCGTCCCGGTGCGCATCGTCCACGTCTCGCCCAGCCGGTCCACGATGGGCCCGAGCAGGAGCGATCGCATGAGCAGCCCCACCGTCGCCACGTAGACGAACACCGGGGCGATGGTCTTCTCGGTGACGCCGAATTCCGCGCCGAGGTAGAGCGCGAGCACCGAGGAGAGGGCGGAAAAGGCCAGCATGCCTGCGGCGTAGATCCAGACGAGGCGCGGCACCGGCCCCCGCGGCTGGCGCACGACGCTCCACGCCGCATGCCACACCGGCTTCCGCGGGCGCGGGGGCGCATTGGGATCCCGCACGCGGGACTCCGGGAGCCAGCGCCAGGCGAACCCCGCGTTCACCAGGCAGAGCGCCGCCGCGATGAAGCCCGGCGCCTCATGGTTGATGCGCGCAGCGAAGGAGCCGATCGCGGGGCCCAGCATCACGCCGGCCGACGTCGCCGCCGAAAGCCAGCCCAGGGCGCGGGCACGATCGCCGGGCTTCACGGTATCCGCCACGTACGCCTGGGCCACGCCGGTGGTGCCGCCGCCCGCCCCCTGGATGAACCGCGACGCGAGGAGCAGCCAGAGGGCGTTGGCGAGTCCGAAGACGACGTACGCGGCCGCCGACGCCAGGAGCCCGATGAGCAGCGCGGGGCGCCGGCCGTAGCGGTCCGAGACCCTGCCCCAGACCGGAGCCGACAGGATCTGCGCCGCCGAGAAGGCCGCGGTGATGAGACCGACATCGAAATCGCTGCCGTGCAGCCGGAGCGTGTAGAACGGCAGCAGCGGAAAGACGATCGAGAAGCCGATCATGTCCACGAAGCTCGTGGCGATCAGCACCGACAGCCGCCGGAACTGGCCCTGCCCCGGTGCCGCCGTCATCCCGCCGTGCCCCGTTCCGCTCCCGCCGCGAACACGCCCGCGCTCACCAGCATCAGCACGACGCCGTAGGCCGCGGCCACGCCGACGTCCGAGTTCCGGAGACTCGACAGGATCTCGAGCGAGACCGGACGGGTGTCGTAGGTGTACAGCATGATCGACGTCACGAAGTCGCCGAACGCCGTGACGAACGCGAGCGTGGCGCCGGCCATGACGGCGGGCCGCAGAAGCGGCAGCGTCACGCGGCCGAGTGTCCGCCACCGGCCCGCCCCGAGCGAGGCGGCCGCCTCCTCGAGGGACGGATCCAGGCGGCGGAAGCCGGCGATGATCGCGCGGCCCGTGATGGGCAGATTCCGGACCAGGTACGCGAGCGGGAGGATCCAGAGCGTGCCGACCAGGATGAAGCGGGCCGCGAGCGGCGCGTGCACGCTGAACGCCGTCGCGAGCGCGATGGCGAAGACCGTCCCCGGCACGGCCCAGGGGAGCGCGAGGAGCCCCTCGATGGCGGCGCCGGCACGCGTGCGGCGGCGGACGGCGAAGATCGCGGCCGCGAGCGAGATCCCCACCGCCGCCGCCGTCGCGAGCGACGCCATCCAGAGACTGTTCACGAGCGGCCGGGCCCGGACCGGATCCCGCACCAGCGTGGCGTAGTTCGCGAAGCTGTACGCCGGGGGCACCGCTTCGGTGGTCCAGGTGCCGGTCGGCACGAACGACACGAGCAGCAGTGTGAGGTGCGGCAGGAGGAGGACGATCCCGAGCGTCCATGAGACCACGGCCAGCGCGCCGCGCGCGACGGGGCTCGTGACCCGCGATCGTTCCGGCGCCACGCCCTTGCCCGTGGTCACGGCGCCCGCCGCCGCATCCCGCGCGTCGGAGCGGCGCAGCACCCAGAGCGCGCCGAGCGCGAGCACGGTCAGCGAAATCGTTTCCACCATCGCGAGCGCGTCGTCACCGTTGAGCCGCGTGGCCACGATCTGGGTCGTCATCACGCGGAAACCGCCGCCGAAGATGTAGGGCGCGCTGAACGAGGCGAGCGCCGTCATGAACGTGAGCAGCGCGGCGCCGGCCAGCGACGGCCGGAGGAGCGGCAGGATGACGGTGCGGAGCGTGCGCCAGCGTCCGGCACCGAGGCTCGCGGCGGCCTCGTAGACCGATGCATCGAGCGACGCGAGACCGGCGCGCACGAAGAGATAGAAGTACACGTACATCGAGTATGCGTGCACCAGCAGGATCGCACCCGCGCCCTCGAGCCGCCACGGCGCCTCGTCCAGCCGGAAGACGCGCTTGACGAGATGGGCGACGAACCCGCTCTCGCCGAACAGGAAGAGGAACGCGAGCACGCCGACGAGCGGCGGGAGCACCGCGGGCAGCGCGACGACGGCGCCCAGCACGCGCCGTCCGGGGAAGTCGTAGCGCGCGAAGAGAAAGGCGAGCGGCACGCCGATGAGGGCCGCGAGGGCCACGCTCGCGAGCGAGATCCAGAGGCTGTCCCAGAGCGCCTGCCACTCCGTCGGCCGCTCCGCGAAGGTCCGGACGAACTCGAGCGTCCAGCGCCCACCCTCTCCCTTGAGGGCAGTGAGCAGCACCAGCACGAGGGGATAGACGATGAGCCAGACGAGGAGAACGAGGAGCGCCCGGCTCGCGATTCCCCGGGGCGCGCTCACGACGCGTCCCGGGGAAAGAGGTGGAGTCCCCCGCCGGCCCGGCGGCTGGGCATGATGCCCACGCGATCCCCGATGCCGAAGGCCCCGGGGACCCCCTGCACCTCGAGCGCCGCCCCATGCTCCGTCCGGACCCGGTAGGCGGACGTGGCGCCGGTGAAGCGGCGCGTCTCGACCACCGCGGGCAGCGCGTCGGGCGCGGCGGCGACGAGCCACAGCGCCTCGGGTCGAATCAGCAGCTCGGCCGGGCCCGCCGGCGGTGCGGGCGCGCCGGCGCGAAGGGGGACGTCCCACTCGACACCTTCGAGCCGGACGCGCGCGCCGCGCGGGCCCGCACCGATCACGTCGACGGGCACGGTGGTCGACCGCCCCACGAACCCGCCGACGAACGGCGTCGCCGGCTCGGCGTAGAGCTGCTCGGGCGTGCCCACCTGCTCCAGGCGGCCGGTGCGGAGCACCGCCACGCGGTCGCCGAGATCGAACGCCTCGTCCTGCTCGTGGGTGACGAAGACGGTGGTCGTGCCGAGGCGGTGGATCAGCTCGCGGATCTCGCCCCGGGTTCGCTCGCGGAGCGCGGGATCGAGAGTGGAAAGCGGCTCGTCGAGCAGCAGCACCCGCGGCTCGGGAGCCAGCGCGCGCGCGAGTGCGACCCGCTGCTGCTGCCCGCCGGAGAGCTGGCCGATGCGCCGGCGCTCGTAGCCCCGGAGATCCACCAGCGCGAGCGCGTCCGCCACGCGCGCGCCGCGCGCCGCGCGGTCGATCCCGGCGCTCTCGAGGCCGAACGCTACGTTCTGACCGACGTCGAGATGGGGAAAGAGCGCGTAGTGCTGGAACACCATGCCGAAGCGGCGGGTGACCGGCGGCATGTCCGTCACCTCCTGGCCCTCGACCAGCACCCGTCCGGCGTCGGGCGTCTCGAAGCCCGCGAGGAGCCGAAGCGCCGTCGTCTTGCCGCTGCCGCTCGGCCCGAGCAGCGCGAGAATCTCGCCCCGCGCGAGCGAGAGCGAGAGCCGATCGACGGCGACCGTCGCGCCGAAGCGGCGCGTCAGGCCATCGAGGACGAGGAAGGGCTCGGTCATCGGCGTCCGGTGTTCCGCACGTGACGATCCCAGTACGACATCCAGGCGGCTCCCTCCCGCGCCAGCAGGCCCCAGTCCACGTGCGCGACCACCATCGATCGCTCCACGCCCGCGACCCAGGCCGGCACCGAGTCCACCGGCAGATCGGTACGAGCCGGGAGGCGGTATACCTCGCGAGCGGTGAGCAGCTGCGCGCGGGCGCTGCCGACGTAGTCGATGAAGAGTCGCGCCGCCGCGGCGTGGCGCGCGCCGCGCACCAGCGCCACGGCATCGTCGATCACCACCGTTCCGCTCCGTGGAAAGGTGTAGCGGAACGGAATTCCCTTGTGCTGCCAGATCAGAAGATCGGGAAGATCCCAGAGCGTGACCAGCCCCTCGCGGCGCACCAGCTTCTCCTCGAGGATCGCCGGATTCAGGGTGTAGGCCCGGGTCTGGCCGTCGAGCCGCCGGAGCCAGGCCATCCCCTGCCCCGTGTCACCGGTCTGCTCGATGCTCCGCTCCAGGATCAGGCCCCAGATGGCGCGCATCGTCCCGCTCGCGACCGGGTCGCGGATCAGGATCTTGTCACGCCATTTCGGATCGAGGACATCGTCCCAGTCGGCCGGCGCCTCCGAATCGGCGACGGCGCTGCTGTTGTACGCGATGACCGCGGGCGTGCGGTACACCGGGAAGTAGAGATCCCGCGGGCCGACACCCTCGGCATCCACATGCTCGGCCCACGCGGGACGATACGGCGCGATCAGCGAGTCGGCGACACCGCGGTCGAAGATCGTCGTCGGGCCGCCGAACCAGACGTCCGCCTGGGGATTCACCCGCTCGAAGCGCACGCGGTCGAGGATCTCCTGGCTCCCCATGTCGAGCCAGCGGACGTCGATGTCGGGATGCAGCGACTCGAAGTCCCGCTCCATGAGCACGAGCTGGTCGCGCCCGTGGGGCGAATAGATCACGACAGGCGTGCGCCCGTCCCCGCCGCAGGCCGCGAGGGCGAGCGCGCCGGCCGCGAGCGCGCGGGCCGCGAACGCGCGGGCCGCGGACGCGAGCCCGGCGCCGGCGGCCCTCACGGACGCGGAGCCTGCGCCAGCGCGAGCAGGTTGGCGAAGAGCCGGTACGCGCCCGGCACGCCGGCCGGTAGCTCCCGGAAGAAGGCGAGCCCGGTGTACACGTAGGTGCCGCGGCCCAGCGGCGCCACGAGGAGCCCGCCGCGCTCCGGCCCTTCGCCCGGGTCATGCGCCTCGAGCAGCGGCCGATAGGGGTCGGCCCAGGTGTGCGCGAAGTAGAGGCCGCGCTCCTGAATCCATCCGTCCCAATCCGCGGGGCCGATCTGATTGGGGCGGGTGAACGCCGCGTCGTTGGGTGCCAGCAGCGTGACCGCCGCGTGCTCGTCGGTGACGCGGTCGTGCGGCGTGGCGATCGTCAGCGGGAACGGCGCGAAGCCGCCCTGGATGAACTGGTACTGCTGGTACTGCACCAGGAGGAGTCCGCCGCCGCGCGCGTAGGCGAGGAGTCGGTCGTTGTGCGCGACGAGCGCCGTGTCGGTCTCGTAGGCCCGCGGGCCGACCACGATCGCCTCGTAGCGCGAGAGGTCGCCGCGCGCGATCTGGCCGGCATCGAGCAGCTCGACGTGCAGCCCTGCGCCGGCGAGTGCCTCGGGGATCCGGTCGGCCGCGCCCCGGATGTATCCGATGTGCGCCAGCCGCGGCAGCGCCAGCGGCGCCACCTGCACCACTGCGGTGGACGGGGACACGTACGAGCGCGCGCGAATGTGCGGGTAGTCGATGGTGAAGATGCCCGACGCGTAGGCGTGCCCCGCTCCGTCCTCCGCGACGGCGTGAACCTCGTACCGCCCCGGCTTGAGGCCCGCCACCGGAATGTCGATGTCAAATGCGGACGATGCTCCCCGCTGGCCAAGGGAGAATGCCTGGGGCGGCGGGGCGCGCCAGCCCGGGGGCAGCTGGAGCCGCACGCGGCCGGCGACGCTGTCGGGACCGAATCGCGTCACGACCACTCGAACGCGTTGGGGTGCGGTGGCTCCGGCCACCCAGAGCACGGTGTCCGGATCGATCCGCACATCGAGGCGCGGCACCACGGTCACCGGCCGCCGCTGCTCCCCCACGGACTGATCGTTGAAGCGGAAGGCCACCTCACGCGCGACGCCCGCGTACACGATCTCGAAGGTCGGCGGCTCCCGTGCCACGCCGCGGAGCTCCGGTGGGACGCCCCGCCAGCTGTACAGATCGCCCTGGCGCGGTTCGCGGAGGAAGTAGGGATCCGAGAGGCCCGCCGTATCGGGCACCTGCACGGTCCCGTCGGCGGCGCGCGGGATCGGATGTCCCCGGAAGCGAAGCGTGACCGCCGACGCGGGGCCGCCGACGCAGGTGACCGACAGGCGGATGCGTTCGCCGGGCACCACCCGCTCCTGGCTCGTGACTCCGTCGCACAGGAGCCCGTCAGCGACGGCGATGGCGCGATCGAGGTGGGCGAGCTGCTGGGCTTCCTCGCGTTGCGCCGCTCCCGCGCTCGCGGCGAGCGATGCGAACCTGGCCCGGACCGCGCGCAATTCGTCCGCCGTGCGCCCGCGCGCCGCGCCGAGCTCCCCGCCGAGCGCGAGCCACTCGGCGCGGTGCGTCGTGTCGCCGCCGGACGCGGCGAGCGCCGCCAGCGTCGTGTCGATGCCGGTGAAGAACCCGCCGCCCGCGCCGCCGCCCGCGCGGTCCTCCCAGAGCGCCACCCGCACCGGCGACGGCCCGATCTGCTGCAGCCGTCCCATGTCCTGTGAACGGTGACGGCTCCTTCCCTGCATCGCGATCTGATGGTACGACTTGCCGACGGCGGGATCCAGCGCGCCGCCGTTGAGCGTGAGCGTCGTCGCGGTGGTATCGAACCAGGTGCTGCGATAGAGCCGGAGCGGCGTCCACGGCGCGAGGCCCTCTTCCGATTGCAGCTCCGGAAAGCGGCTCGCGTCGCCGGCGATGCGGTACGCCTCCCGTGCCGCCCAGCCCGCCGCCTGATGCTGGCCGTGGCCGTCGCGCGGCGTCCCGCTGAAGATCGACACGATGATCTGTGGTCGGAATCGGCGGACGATGCGGACCACGTCCTTGAGCACCGAATCGCGCGGCCAGTGGGCCCAGGCGTCGTCGAGGGTCTTGGAGAAGCCGAAATCGTACGCGCGGGTGAAGAACTGCTGCGCGCCGTCGAGGCTGCGTGCCGAGAGCAGCTCTTCCGTCCGGAGCAGGCCCAGCGCCTCGCCCAGCTCGGACCCGATGAGATTCTGCCCTCCCTCGCCCCGGTTGAGCGAGAGGTAGGCCGCCTCAGCGCCCATCCCGCGGACCAGCACCGTGAGGAGGTCGGTGTCCTCGTCGTCGGGATGCGCGCCGATGACCAGCACCCGCCGGTAGTGACCCAGCATGCGCAGCTCTTCGGCCAGCGCCGCGGCGCCCCCCGTGGAGGGGGGCTGCATCTGGGCGGACAGGTCGGGAACGAATCGGACGGTGCAGAGGAGCAGAAACGCGGCGAACGAGCGCAGTCGCACGGACCCAGGCCGGTTGAGTGGACGCCGGAAGCTAGCCGGGTCCGGTGCCCCGGTAAACGCCGGGGCTCAGCGCAGCGGCGGGTGCGGCGGCGACTCGGTCTCGTCGCCGAGCGCCACGTCGCGGAACGATGCCGCGAGGACGGGGTGCCGCCGCCAGAGATACGCGGCCATCCCGGCCACGGCGATCAGGCTGCCGCCGACGACCACCCAGCTGGAGAACCGCTCCTCCGTGGCCGGCGTAACGGCGAAGATGAGCCCGGACACGAATCCGGCCGCGATGACGAGGCCGATGAGGACGCCCATCCGCCACGCGATTTCCCGCGACGCGAGGTGCACGAGCGCCGTGAGCGCGATGCCGAGCAGGACGAAGGCCGCGCCATGGACGATCGTGGCCACGAGCACCGCGGCGGAGGACGCCGTCCGGTCGATGCCGGCGGCCCCGTGCATGATGAGCTGGCCGATCAGCTGGGGAGTGCGAAGGGGCTCGCCGGCGGCGAGATCCACGACGAAATACCAGAGCGCGACGATCGCGGCTCCGATGATGCCCGCGATGAACCCCTCACTTACTACGGAATGCCGGTCTGCGCGCATGGCGGCCTCGGAGTGGAGGATGATGCCGATGCCGAACGATGCGCCTTCCGGTCCCCCGCGGATGTGCGCCGCGTCACTCCACGCTGTCGTCGGGGCCGGCCAGCGGCTCCCCGGCGTCGCCCCAGTGCCGTCCGACGATGAAGGCGGCGATGAAGGCGCCCACCGCGCCGATCGTGAGGGAGGTGCCGATCACGTCGCCGCCGCCGCGGAGCAGGATGATCATGCCCAGCGAGACGAGGACGGTGCCGATGGCGCGGAGAAACTCATCCAGGTTCCGCCAGTGGGTGCGGCGGGCCCAGTAGATCGAGGCGACGAGGCCGAGCAGGCCAAGGAGGAGCATCCCGTACCAGATGAAGATCCAGACCCGGCGGCCTGTCACCATTCATCAACTCCTGAGATGGGCGCGGATGCGAACGGTCGAGCTTATCACCGAACCGCAGAGTCCACCAGAGCGCTATTCCGCGCCGCTGCGGCGACAGCGCTCGCAGCCGCACCCCGCGTGGAGCGCGGCGAAGCTGTAGATGCCGGTGTCATGTCCGTCGCTCCAGACGACGCGGAGGCCGTACGCGCCGACCAGAGCGACGGAAACGGGACTGACGTCGTCCGGCACGGTGGCGGGGTCGAGCAGCGGGCGACCGGTCATTTCCTCGGTGCAGATCGCACAGCGGCACGCGAGCCGGAGCGCCCGCGCCGGATACAGCCACTCGTGGCCGGCCGCGTCCCACTCGATCAGGAGGCCGTCCGGTCGGCGGCTGATGGCGTAAGGTACCGGAGGCAGGGCGCTCACCGGCGGCCCGACGCCGGACATGCGAAGGGCCCCTCGGGTGAGGGGCCCTTCGGGTTCGACATGGCGGGGCTCAGGCGACCAGGTCGCGCAGGCGGTCGCCGGTTTCGCCTTCGCGGAGCCGGACGAGCGCGCGGTCGCGCAGCTGGCGGATCCGTTCGCGCGTGACACCCATCATGCGGCCGATCTCCTCGAGGGTGCGGCTGTTGCCGTCGTCGAGACCGAAGTAGAGCCGCAGCACCTTGGCGTCGCGAGGCGGAAGCACGGCCAGCGCGGCCTCGATGTCCTGGGTCTGGCTGTTGGCCATGGTGGACATGTCGGTGCTTTCCTGCTCGCCGCTCGTGAACCGCTCGATCCGCTCGTTCCCCTCGCCGTCGCGGGTCGGGTGGTCGAGGCGGACCGCCTCGGAGTTGAGCGCGCTCAGGCTGCGCACCGCCTCGACGGTGAGGCCGGTTGCGCGGGCCAGCTCCTCGGTGGTGGGCATGCGCCCGAGCCGGTCCTTGAGGAGCGTGGTGGTGCGGCCGAGGCGGCTCAGGTCCGCCGTGCGGTTGAGCGGGACCCGCACCGGGCGTCCGTGGCGCGCGATCGCCGCCTGCACGGCCTGGCGGATCCACCAGACGGCGTAGGAGATGAACTTGACGCCGCGATCGGGGTCGAATTTCCGCGCCGCCGTCATCAGGCCGAGGTTGCCTTCGCCGATCAGATCGACGAGCGGCACGCCGCGATTCTGGAACTTCTTGGCGACGGACACGACGAAGCGCACGTTGTGGCGGGCCAGCTTCTCCTGCGCGGCCACGTTGCCACGGAACGCCTTCCGCGCGAGCTCCATCTCCTCCTCACGATTGAGGAGCGGCACTCGGCTGATCTCGTCGAGATAGAGATCCAGGCTCTCGCGGCCCTCGTCGACTGCGCGAGCGATCTGCGCCGGCCGAACCGGACGACGCTTGCCACGTGCTTTAATGGTCACGCTCACAGCCTCCTCTGGGATTCGCATCCCCTGTGCACTGCCAGCCAAAGGTTGGGGCGCCCGGGGTCCAGTCCCGCAATATATTGCGTAAACCTCACAAAATCAACATCTTAGCTAAAACACATCAGGCGTTGCGGTTGCAGTCTGCCAGCATGGCATTCCCGCCGCCGGATCCGGGAGCGCTCGGCGATACCGACCCGAACTTGCAAGAATTCTGTTTTGTCGCCATGGACTGTTACAAACCGTCGCGCTTTTACGCACCGTCGAAGGGCTGACGGGCCCGGCTTTCCTGCCTCTAGACGCTTGTCGCAACGCCACTTGCACGCGGGTGGTTCCCCGCCAAAAAATAGGCGGTTGCCGTTGCCGGCAACCGCCCGGGGCCGACGGAGCGTCCCTGCCCTACATCCCCGACCCTTCCTGCGGCGTTTCGGTGATGGACTTCTTGGCGTCACGGCCATGCCCGGTCAGTTCGGTCGTGGTGCCGCGACCCTGGGACTTGATCAGGCCGAACGGGACGTCGTGGCTGACCCAGACGTCCATGCTGTCCACGCTGTTCCGGAGATGCGTGGCGTCGAACGTTCCCGCCGGAACCTTGACCGACTCCTTGCCCACGACGGTGAAATCCTGGCACTGCTGGGCCCAGTTCGACATGCCGCGGCCGCCCATGCCGCCCCGGCCCATCGCGCGGCCCTGTCCGCCGGCGGGAGGCGCCGATGCCTGGGCACCCTGGCCGCCCCCCCGCATCATCGCCATCATCTCGGGTGACATCTTCCGCGCCGGCTGATCGCCGCGTTTGACGACCATCTCCATCACCGAACCAGGCTCGTACGGGAAGCCCGGCACCAGCACTTCGCTGATCATGCGACCTCGTGGCGTCGCAGTGCTGGTCTCGAGCCAGAGCGCGTCCTTGCCGTCGCGCTTCTCCTGTCCGACGAGAGCGACACGGCTGGTGAGCTCCTGGCCCCCGCGGTCGCTGCGATACTCCGCCCAGCTTCCGACCGCCGGGGTGGTTCGGTACTGCGAACAGACATCCTGTGCCGCCGCGGGCACTGCGACCGCCAGCAGCAGGCCGGCCGCGCCGAGCAGGTGACGCATGGGAGAACTCCGGTAAATGGCTAGAGGGCTTTGACTTCGGTGACGAGCCTCGTGAGCGATGACTTCGCATCCCCGAACAGCATCGAGGTGCGCTCGTCGTAGAAGAGCTCGTTCTCGATGCCGGCGAATCCCGGGTTCATGCTTCGCTTGAGCACTATTACGCTGCGCGCCTGATCCACGTTGAGGATCGGCATCCCGTAGATGGGGCTGCCGGGGTCGTTCCGGGCCGCCGGGTTCACCACGTCGTTGGCGCCGATCACGAGCGCGACGTCGGCCTGCTCGAACTGACCGTTGATCTCCTCCATGTCGTACAACCGGTCGTACGGCACGTTGGCCTCGGCGAGCAGCACGTTCATGTGCCCGGGCATCCGGCCCGCCACCGGATGAATCGCGTACTTCACGTCCCCGCCGCGCCGCTCGATCAGCTCGGCCAGCTCGCGCACCTGGTGCTGTGACTGCGCCACCGCCATCCCGTAGCCCGGCACCACGATCACCTTCGACGCGTAGGCCAGGCGGAGCGCGGCGTCCTCGACCGAGATCTCGCGCGCGACGAGTCCCTCGGCGGTGCGACTGCCGGCCGCGGCCTTGTCGCCCCCGAAGGCACCGAAGAGCACGTTCCGGAACGACCGGTTCATCGCCTTGCTCATGAGAATCGACAGCAGGAAGCCCGACGCCCCGTCGAGCGCGCCGCAGATGATGAGCACCGTGTTGCCCAGCGCGAAGCCGGTGGCGGCGGAGGCGAGGCCGGCGTAGGAGTTGAGGAGCGAGACGACGACCGGCATGTCCGCGCCGCCGATCGGCAGCACCATCAGCACACCGATCAGGAGCGCCACGCCGATCATCCCGTAGAAGACCGCCGGGTGTCCCGGGCTCGCGATCAGATAGCCGAAGCCGCCCAGCGCGGCGGCGAACAGGGAGAGGTTGAGGATGTTCTGCCCCGGAAAGGTGATCGGCTTCCCGCGCATCAGCTCCTGCAGCTTGGCGAACGCCATGAAGCTGCCGGTGACCGTGAGCGACCCGAAGAGGACCTCGAAGCCCAGCGCGGCCATGCGCGCCGTCGGGAGCGCCGCGCTTTCCGTGTGATACTCGGCGACGCCGACGAGCGTCGCGGCGAGCGCGCCGAACATGTGACTGATGGCGATCCGCTGCGGCATCGCGGTCATCGGCACGAACATGCCCAGCGGATACCCGAGAAGCGAGCCGACGGCAAGCCCCACGACGATCCACTTGTAGTCGACGATCTGGTGATTGAGCAGCGTGCCGATCACCGCCAGCAGCATGCCGATCGCGGCCTGCTGCATGCCGCGGCGCGCGGTGTCGGGCCGCGTGAGGCTCTTGAGCCCGAGGATGAAGAGGACGGAGGCCGCGAGGTAGGCGGCCTGGATGACGAATTCGCTCATGGCGCCGGCGGGCGCGTCGGCGCCTTCGGGTCGGCGCGGTGGAACATCCGGAGCATGCGGTCGGTGATGAGGAAGCCGCCGACCACGTTGATCGTGGCGGACGCGACCGCCACGACGCCCAGGATGGTCGTGGCGGTTCCGCGGCCCGCCCCCGCGGCGACCAGCGAGCCGACGAGCGAGATCCCCGAGATCGCGTTGGTGGCGGACATGAGCGGGGTGTGCAGCAGCGGCGGCACGCGGGTGATCACCTGATAGCCCACGAACCCCGCGAGGACGAACACGTACAGCTCGATCACGAAGGTGGGCGACATCGGTCCTCCGGCGGAAGGGTCAGGCCAGCCGCATCGGCCCGGCGATCGGATCGTCGGTCAGGGGCCCGATCGCGCCGTCCCGGATGATGTGCTCGAGGAACGCCACGATGTTGCGGCCGTACATCTGGCTGGCATGGAACGGCAGGGTGCTCGCGAGATTCACCGGCCCCAGCACGGTGACGCCGTGGGCGACGACGATCTCGCCGGCGCGGGTGGCCTCGCAGTTCCCGCCGCTCTCGGCCGCGAGGTCCACGACCACCGAGCCGGGGCGCATGGTGGCGAGCATGGCGTCGGTGACGAGGCGGGGTGCGGCGCGACCGGGAATCTGCGCGGTGGTGATCACGAGATCGACGCCGCTGATGTGGCCGGCGACGGCAGCCTCGACGCGCGCCTGCTCGTCGGCGCCGAGCGCCGTGGCGTAGCCGCCGGCGCCTTCGGCGCTCGCTCCCGCCTCGACGAAGGCCGCGCCCAGGCTCTGGACCTGTTCGCGGACAGCGGGCCGGACATCGAACGCCGACACGATGGCGCCGAGCCGCCGGGCGGTGGCGATCGCCTGCAGGCCGGCGACGCCGGCGCCGATGACGAACACGCGTGCCGGCGCGATGGTCCCGGCGGCGGTGGTGAGCATGGGAAGGAATCGCGGCAGCGTGCCCGCTCCGACCAGCACCGCCTTGTACCCGGCGACCGTCGCCTGCGAGGACAGAGCGTCCATCGACTGCGCCTTGGTGGTGCGCGGCACCAGCTCCATCGCGAAGACGTGGACGCCGCGCGCCGCCAGCCGCTCGACGGTGTCGGCGGCCGTCGCCGGGCTCATCAGCGCGACCAGCACGGCGCCCCGCCCGATGCGCTCGACCTCGTCGGGCGCGGGGCGCTGCACCTTGAGCACGACGTCGGCCCCGGCCCAGACCACGTCCTCGGCCACGATCGCGGCACCCGCTTCCTCGTAGCGCGCGTCGGGAAAGCCGGCTGCCGCGCCCGCGTCACGCTCGACGACGACGCTGTGGCCGGCCTTCACCAGGCGCGTCACGCCGTCGGGCACCAGCGCGACGCGCCGCTCGTGTGCCGCCGTCTCCTTCGGGACGGCGATGCGCATCTAGTGCCCGGCCAGCCAGGCGGCGCCGATGGCGCTGCCCTTCGCCGCGGGATCGAGGGCGAGGGTGTACGCGTCTCCCTCGTGCGTCAGCCGGAGCCCGACGCGCCCGAGCACCTCGTCGTAGGGGAGCTCCTCGACGCCGGCCACATAGCGGCGGAAGAAGTCGGCGTAGCTGGCGCCGGCGACGGTCTCGACCGCGCGGCGGAAGTCCTCGACGGTGTAGCCGTGCCCCTGCAGGTAGTAGCTCGTGGTGCGGCCGAGCCAGAAACGCTGCCACATGAGACGCATCACATCGTCGAGCGTCTTCCCGCCGCCCGTCTTCGCCCGGATGTCGAGATCGAGGAGCCACCCGAGCAGCTCGCCCTTGTTGTAGTACGAGATGTTGATGTTCCGGAAGTTGGTCTTCTGGCGGAGCGGCACGGCATCGAAGAACCAGGCGTTGTACGAGCTCTGCTCGGCGCTCATGAGGAGCCGCCCCGGCGAGCGCTGCAGCTGGGAGACGGCGCCCGCCACGCGCGCCAGATAGCCCGCGCTGTCCACCAGGCCCGCGCGGTGCAGCGTGCGCGCGCCGTAATAGTTGGTGATGCCCTCGCCGATCCAGAGGGTCCGCGTGGGATTCTCGTGCACGTAGTCCCACGGCCCCAGCTCGGCGGCGCGGAGCCGCTTCATGTTCCAGGTATGGAAGAACTCGTGCGCGAAGACTTCGATCCGGTTCATGAACGCGGCGGAGTCGGCCGCGACGGTGGCCAGCGACACGGGCTGGCTGATGTGGGTGGACGTCGTGTGCTCCATCCCGTCGCCGCCGTTCTTGTCGAGATAGTGCACCATGAAGGTGTACTGCCTGACCGGCTGCTGTCCCCACATGGCGGCCTCGGCGCGGACGATCTTCGCGATCGACCGCACGAGCAGGCCGCGCGCGGCGCCCGGATCCTTGTCGGTGTGCAGCATCACGCGGTAGGTCGTCCCGTTCACCTCGAAGCTGTCCACCGTGAACGAGCCGGAGATCTCGGTGGGGTTGTCGATCATCAGATCGTAGTTGGGGAACCGGTAGTCGGGACCCGGCGCGGGGTTGCCGTTGATCACGCGCCAGCCGGCCGGCCCGTAGTAGTGCACCGCCACCGGATCGGGCTTGTGCCCGACGACGTAGACGAAGGTGTTGCCGGGATTCAGGTTGATGTGGGTCGAATCGATCTGCGAGAGCGAGCCGTTGAGATCGTTCCAGAAGACCCGGTAGCTGAACGTGACGGCGCGGGCCCGCGGACAGTGCACCACCCAGGTGGTGTTGTCGCGCTTCGGCGCGGGCGCGGGCGCCTCGCCGCAGCGGGCCGCGACCTCCTGCACGTTGGCCGCGAAGTTGTAGATCGCGTACCGGCCCGGATACCACCTGGGCATCTGGAAGAGGATCTCGTCCGCGTCCCGCCCGCTCACGCGCACCGAGACGTCGCCGAGATGCGTGGCCGGCTCGGTGCTGCGGAAGGTGTACTCGATGGCATACGGGTGGGCCGGCGCGGAACCGGCGGCGGGCGCGGCGGCGGCGAGCAGCACGAACGCAGACAGCATCGATTCCTCGGGTGTGGGTGCAGGGTGAACACTAATACCGGCCGGCCGCGTGGTGGACTTCATCCGCGGGCCGGCGTATCGTCCTCGACCTGATGAGCCAGCCCATCCGGATCACCGCTGTCGCCCCGGGCTCGATCGGCAACATCGGCCCGGGGCTCGACATCCTCGGCCTCGCAGTTGCCGGGCGCGGCGACGCCGTGACGGCCGAGCGGACCGAGCAGGCCGGGATCACGCTGGCGGATCCGGGCCATCCCGATCTGCCGCGCGAACCCGATCGCCACGCCTCGGCCATCGCCGCGGCCGAGGTGCTGCGACGCTCCGGCGCAGCGGGCGGCCTCCGGCTGAGCGTCGCGAAGGGACTTCCGCTCTCGGGCGGCCAGGGCGGCAGCGGCGCGTCCGCCGCCGCCGGCGCCGCGGCCGCCAACGCGATCCTGGGCTCACCGCTCGGCATGCCCGGTCTGCTGGCGGCGGCACTCACGGCCGAGGCCGCCGTGGCGGGACGGCATGCCGACAACATCGCGCCGTCGCTCCTGGGCGGGGTCGTGCTCATCCGCTCGATCGATCCGCTCGACGTGATCCCGCTGCCGTGCCCCGAGGGGCTGCGCGTGGTGCTGGTCCACCCGGCGCACCGCCTCCGCACGTCGGACGCCCGCGCCGCGCTTCCGGCCCAGGTGCCACTCGCGACCTGCCTGGCCCAGGCCGCCAACGTCGCGGCGATGGTCGCGGGCTTCCTCCAGGGAGACCTCGCGCTGATCGGCCGCGCGCTCGATGACGCTATCGCCGAGCCGGCGCGCGCGCCACTCCTGCCCGGCTTCAGGGCGGCTCGCGCCGCGGCGCTGGAGGCCGGTGCGGTCGGGGCCTCGATCTCCGGCGCGGGCCCCACCGCGTTCGCGCTCGTCGAGAGCGAGGGTGTCGGCCTCGCGGTCGCCGAGGCGATGGCGGGCGCGTACCGGGCCGCGGGCTTCGCCTCGGAGGCGCGCGTCGCCCCCGTCGACCGGACCGGCGTGCGGCTGGTCCGGCACACCACGCCAGGGGATGTACCATGAGCTTCAGCACCGATCGGCCGCGCAGCTGGCAGACCTGCATCGCCTGCGGCAACGAGACCGTGGACATCGACCCCGCCACTCGCTGCCGGCAGTGCGGCGGCCTCCTCGAGGTCCGGCATCGCGCGCCCGACATCACCCGCGATGAGCTGCTCCGGCGATTCACGGAGCGGCGCGGCGGGCCGCGCGGCGCGGGCGCCACCTCCGGCGTCTGGCGCTTCCGGGAGCTCGTCATGCCGTCGGCCGAGCTCATCGTCTCGCATCCGGAGGGCAACACCCCGCTCCTCCACCGCACCGCCCTCGACGAATACACCGGGATTCCCGAGCTGCTGCTCAAGCACGAGGGCTACAACCCGACGGGCTCGTTCAAGGATCGCGGGATGACGGTCGGTGTGACGCAGGCGGTCCGCATCGGCGCGCGCGCGGTGGCGTGCGCCTCCACGGGCAATACCGCCGCCTCACTCGCGGCCTACGCCGCGCAGGCCCGCCTTGCCGCGCTGGTGCTGGTGCCCGCCGGCGGCGTGGCGGCCGGCAAGCTCGCACAGGCCGTCGCGTACGGGGCACAGGTCTTCGCGGTCCGCGGCGATTTCGACGACAGCATGCGCCTCGTCGAGGAGTCGGGGGCGCGGCTCGGCGTGTACCTGCTCAACTCGGTGAATCCGTATCGGATCGAGGGACAGAAGACCATCATCCTGGAGCTGCTGCAGCAGCTCGCCTGGGAGCCGCCCGCCTGGATCGTCGTCCCGGCGGGCAACCTCGGCAACCTCTCGGCCTTCGGGAAGGCGCTCCGGGAGCTTCGCGACTACGGCGTGATCTCCCGGATCCCGCGCCTCGTCGGGGTGCAGGCGGCCGCTGCGGCGCCCTTCGCCGCCGGGTTCGCCGATGGATTCCGTACCCGGCACACCGTGCGGGCGGAGACGGTGGCCAGCGCGATACGGATCGGGAATCCCGCGTCGTGGGACCGCGCGGTGCAGGCGATTCGCGAGACGGACGGCATCGTACTCACCGCGACCGACGACGAGATCCTCGACGCGAAGGCCGCCGTGGACCGCGCCGGGATCGGATGCGAGCCCGCCAGCGCCGCCGCCGTCGCCGGGGCCCGCCAGCTCGCGAGAACGGGACGAATCGCGCCCGGCGAGCGGGTGGTCGCGGTGCTCACCGGGCATCTGCTCAAGGATCCGGGCCTCCCGGCCACCGAGCCCGTCGCCATCGAACCGACCGTAAGCGCGCTCGAGCGCGCGATTGACGCAGCGGCGCGTGATTGAGGTCACCGCATGTGGATGGTCTCCGACACATCTTCGGCGACCGCCAGCCGGGTCGTGCCCGGCGGCGGGCTCGGGAGATCCATGCGGGCGGTGTGGGTGCGACAGCACCTCCGGGGCACCGCCGGACGGCCGGGGGCCGCGGGCAGGATCTCAACACAAGAAAGAGGGCGGCCAGGTCGGCCGCCCTCTTTTTTTCCTGCGCGTGCCGGGCGGGTCCTCAGGACTTGCCGGCCCGGGCGCGCCCCACCGCCGCGGCGAGATCGGTGTATGCCGTGGGGTCCACTTCGCGGAACGGCGCGGCGCGCCAGGTGATCCGGCCCGCCGGGTCGATCACGAACAGCGTGCGGTTGTCGACCTGATACTTCTCGCTGAAGGCGCCGTACCGGCGCCCCACCACGCCGGCGGAGTCGCCGGCGAAGCGGAAGGGGTAGCCGGCGTCGTGCGCCCACGAAGCCAGGGCGCCGACCGAGTCGGTGCTGACGGCGAGCAGGACGACATCCTTCCCGCCGTTGAAGATCTGCGCGTACTGATCACGGTACGCGTCCATTTGGATCGTTCAGCCCTTGGTCCGCGCCTTGAAGAAGAACGCGAGCACCACCGTCTTGCCGCGAAAATCGCTGAGCCGGAGCGGACCCGCCGGCCCGGCCGCCGTCGCGCCGGGCAGGACGAAATCCGGCGCCAGGTCACCCACGCCGGGCCCGGCCGCCTTCGTCGAATCCTGCGCGGCCGCGGCTCCCGCGGCGCCCATCATTCCGGCCACGACGCCGGCCGCCAGCAGCACTCGTCGCATCCCGCCTCCTCTCATCGGTGAACCACTCGCCAGATCTTGCCGTTCTGATCCGCCGAAATGTACAGCGAGCCGTCGGGCGCGACAGCCACGCCGGTCGCGCGGAGGGCCGTCGGGCCGTCACGACCGATCGCGAAGGTGCGGTAGCTCCCCTCGGGGCGACCGTCGCGGAACGGAATGAAGACGACGCGGTATCCCTCCTGCGGGAGCGGCGCGCGGTTCCACGAGCCGTGCCACGCCATGAAGGCGCCGCCGCGATACTCCGGGCCGAATGCGGTGTCGCTGTAGAACGCGAGCGCCATCGGCGCCCAGTGCCCCGGGAAGGCGATGACCGGCCGCGCGACGCCGGCGCACCGGTCGGACCGGCTGCCGTCACCGCCGTATTCCGGCGCCGTCACCATGCGGCCGTACTGGTTGCTGAAGTAGCAGTAGGGCCAGCCGTAGTTCTGGCCCGGCTGAACCTGCGCGAAGAGCTCAGCGGGATTGTTCGCGTTCACCTCGTTGCTGAAGCCCCAGCTCTGGCGCAGCTGATCCATGCCGTGCACTCCGGCGTACAGCAGGCCGGTGCGCGGCTCGATCGCGAGGGCCATCGCGTTCCGGAGTCCCGTCGCCCAGCGCCGGCCGTCGGCGGCGGTCTGTCCGGTGCGATTCGCCGCGAAGGCCCAGATGCCGGCGCGCTGGGCGAGCTCCGGACAGGGATCCTTCCCCTTCGATGCGGGAAGCCGATCGGTTCCCTGGCAGCTGTTGGTCGCGGAGCCGAAGTTCACGAGCATCGTGTCGCCTGCGAAGACGATGCTCTTGGCCCCGTGGCCGCCGGCCGGAAGACCGCTGACCACCGTCTCCATCGGGGTGTCGGGCTCGAGCTTGCCGGGCGTGAGCCGCCAGCGGACGACGTCGTCGTTCCGCGCAAAGTAGAGATGGCCGTCATGCAGTTTCACGTCGTTGCCGCCGCCGGGGCCGAATCGGGCGCGCTCGTCGGGATGTCCGTCGCCGTCCGTGTCGCGAAAGGCGAGGACCCCGCCGGTGCCGTCGCCCGACTTGCCGCTGAGTGCCGCGTAGAGATCGCCCGATGGCGTCACCACCAGCTGGCGCACGGGGCCCAGGTTGCTGGCGACCGTCGCGGCGCAGAAGCCGTTCGGCAGCTCGAGGCCGCCGTTGTCGGCGTCGCAGACGACGCCGCGATGCCCGGCCGGCGCGCGCTGCGCCGCGAGCGCCGGCGGTGCGAGGAGCGCGAGCGCGACGAGCGCGGCGCGGTGGAAGCGGGGCTTGTGAAACCTGGGCATGGTGCCCTCCCGGAGGTGAAACGGCGAATCGAGGCCGCAGTGGATGAGTAGACGAGCGGGCGCCGGAGCGCCAGCACAGGTCTCCGGCTGCGCCGTTTTCAGAGGGAAAACGGCGCCGTCGCGCGGCGTTTCAGAGGGGAAAATCGGCCGGCGCGGCGGTTTTCAGAGGGGAAAACGGCATTTTCCCTATTGCAACTGTGGCGGAGTGTCTTAGTTTGGGACGCGTCGGGCAGCAGTCTTCAGAGGGAACGGCACCGCTCTCACCCCTTCAGGGAGGACCGCGATGGCAGCCACACGCAAGAAGACGGCGAAGAAGTCCAGCAGCCGGAAGTCGGCGAAGAAGTCGAGCAAGTCGGCCAAGCGGCCGGCGGCCCGGAAGAAGACGGCGAAGAAGGCGGCCCGGAAGTCGTCGGGCAAGAAGCGGACGCCGAACGCCGCGTTCATGAAGCCGGTTCGGCCCGACGCGACGCTCGCCACCGTCGTGGGCAGCGCGCCGCTGCCGCGCACCGAGCTCACGAAAAAGCTCTGGGCGTACATCCGCCGGAAGGGGCTGCAGGACGCCAAGAATCGCCGCATGATCAACGCCGACGACAACCTGCGCGCGGTGTTCGGCGGCAAGAGCCAGGTCTCGATGTTCGACATGACCAAGCTGGTGAGCCGGCACGTCAGCTGACGGCACGGTCGGTCGAACACAAGGGGCGCCCCGCTGGGCGCCTCTTTCATTTTCGGACCCGCCGCGCGCGGTTCATTAATCGCCGGGAGCGGTCTATCTTGCCGTCCCTATGGCCGGCGAATACATCTTCACGATGCGCGACCTCCGGAAGGTCGTGCCCCCCAGCAAGGAGATCCTCAAGGGGATCTACCTCTCGTTCTACCCCGGTGCCAAGATCGGCGTCCTCGGCGCGAACGGCGCGGGGAAGAGCACCCTGCTCCGCATCATGGCCGGCGTGGATCACGACTACCTGGGTGAGGCCCGGCCGCTCCCGGGCGTCCGCATCGGGTACCTCCCGCAGGAGCCCGAGCTCGATCCGGCGAAGGACGTCCGCGGGAACGTGATGGAAGGCGTCCGCGAGCAGCAGGCCCTCCTCGACCAGTTCAACGAGATCAGTGTCCGCTTCGCCGAGCCGATGGACGACGACGCGATGAACCGCCTGCTCGAGAAGCAGGGGAATCTGCAGGAACGGATCGACGCGCTGGGCCTCTGGGAGCTGGACCACAAGGTCGATCTCTCGATGGACGCGCTCCGTCTGCCCCCGGGGGACGCCGACGTCGGCCGCATCTCCGGCGGCGAGCGGCGGCGGGTCGCGCTCTGCCGGCTCCTCCTCGAACAGCCCGACATGCTCCTGCTCGACGAGCCGACCAACCACCTGGACGCCGAGAGCGTCTGGTGGCTCGAGCGCTATCTGGCGGAATTCCCCGGCACCGTCGTCGCCGTCACCCACGACCGCTACTTCCTCGACAACGTGGCGAAGTGGATCCTGGAGCTGGACCGCGGCGCGGGCATCCCCTACGAGGGGAACTACTCGTCGTGGCTCGGGCAGAAGCAGCAGCGCCTCGCCGTGGAGGAGAAGCAGGCGTCGGCGCGCCAGCGGACGCTCGAGCGCGAGCTCGAGTGGATCCGGATGGCTCCGCGCGCGCGGCATGCCAAGAGCAAGGCGCGCATCACCGCGTACGAGGAGCTGCGCGAGGCGAGCGAGCGCCAGCAGGAGGGCACCGCCGAGATCCTCATTCCGGTGCCGGAGCGGCTGGGCAACGAAGTCGTGATCGCGGAGGGGCTCACCAAGGGCTACGGCGACCGGCTGCTGATCGACCGCCTGAGCTTTTCCCTGCCCCGCGGCGGCATCGTGGGCGTGATCGGCCCGAACGGCGCGGGCAAGACGACGCTCTTCCGGATGATCACCGGCCAGGAACAGCCGGACGGCGGGACGCTTACCGTCGGCTCCACGGTGCAGATCGCCTACGTGGACCAGAGCCGGGAGACCCTCGACGGCGCGAAGACGGTGTACGAGGAGATCTCCGGCGGGGAGGACCAGCTCCAGTTCGGGAAGCGCACCGTGAACGCGCGCGCCTACGCGGCGGGCTTCAACTTCCGCGGTGCCGACCAGCAGAAGCGGGTGCGCGACCTGTCGGGCGGCGAGCGGAACCGGCTGCATCTGGCGAAGCTGCTCAAGAGCGGGGGCAACCTGCTGCTCCTCGACGAGCCCACCAACGATCTCGACGTCGACACGCTGCGGGCGCTCGAGGAGGCGCTCCTGTCGTTCGCGGGATGCGCCGTGGTGATCAGCCACGATCGCTGGTTCCTCGACCGGATCGCGACGCACATCCTCGCCTTCGAGGGTGACAGCGAGGTGGTCTGGTACGAGGGCAACTACCAGGAGTATGCCGCCGACTACCACCGCCGGAAGGGCGCCTCGGTGGACCAGCCGCACCGGATCAAATACAAGAAGCTGGTGCACTGAGCGATGAGCGGCGCCGACACCCGGATCCCCTACCTGCCCGCGCGGGTCGAGGGGCTCGCTGCGCTCGCGATGAACCTCCGCTGGAGTTGGAGCCGCGATGCGCGGGCGCTCTTCCGCGCCATCGACGAGCTGCTCTGGCACCAGACCCACCACAACCCCCTCCAGCTGCTCCGCCGCGTGGACCCCGCGCGCATCGCCGCCTGCGCCAGCGACCCCGCCTACCTCCGTCTCTACGACAGCGTGATGGAGCGCTTCCGCCGGGAGACCACGACCGACGAGACGTGGTTCACCGAGCACTACGGCGATCTCCGCGGCCGGCAGGTCGCCTATTTCTGCGCCGAGTTCGGCCTGCACAATTCGGTGCCGATCTACTCGGGCGGCCTCGGCGTGCTCGCCGGCGATCACTGCAAATCGGCGTCCGATCTGGGCGTGCCGCTCGTGGGCGTCGGGCTCCTCTACGAGAAGGGGTACTTCGACCAGCGCCTGCGGCTCGACGGCTGGCAGGAGGACACCGACGAGGAGTTCGATGTCTCGGCCACGCCGCTCGTGCAGCTCACGGGGCCCGGGCGCGAGCCGTTCGTCACCGTCGTCGAGACCTGCGGCCGGCCGGTGCACGTCGGCGCGTGGCGCATCATGGTGGGCCGCGTCCCCGTATATCTCCTCGACACCAACCTCGAGGTGAATCACCCCGAGGACCGCAGCCTGATGAACAAGCTCTACGCCGGGGGCCCCGACATGCGGCTCCGGCAGGAATGGATCCTGGGCGTGGGCGGCGTGCGGGTCCTCCGCGCGGTCGGAATCGATCCCGCCGTGTGGCACGCGAACGAGGGCCACGCGGCGTTCATGCTGCTCGAGCGGCTTCGCGAGCAGGTCGCGGCGGGACGGACGCTGGAGGAGGCGGTCGCGCGGGTGCGCGCGACCAGCGTCTTCACCACCCACACGCCGGTGCCGGCGGGACACGACTTCTTCTCCTTCGAGGAAGTCGAGCGTGTGGCCGGACCGATCTGGGAGCCGATGGGCGTCGCGCGCGAGACGCTGCTCGGACTCGGCGAATTCCCCGGCCAGCCCGATCTCTTCCACATGACGGTGGCCGCGACCCGCCTTTCGTCACGCATCAACGGCGTGTCCCGCCGGCACGGGCAGGTGTCCCGGCAGCTCTGGCGCGAGCTCTGGCCCAACCGGCCGGCCGAAGCGGTGCCGATCGGGCACATCACCAACGGCGTGCATCTCGAGACCTGGATGGCGACGCCGATCCGGCGGATGCTCGACGAGCTCCTCGGCCCGGGCTGGAACCGGCGGCCGGAGGATCCGCGCATGTGGGACCAGGTGCCGCGGCTCGATCCGGAGCGGCTGTGGCAGGTGCACGTCGAGCTCAAGAACGTCCTCTTCCGGCTGATCCGGGAGGACGCGCGGTGGCGCTTCGCCGACCGATGGCGCGAGGCGGCGCATGTGGTCGGCGCCGGCACGCTCCTCGATCCGGCCGCGCTCACGATCGGGTTCGCCCGGCGGTTCGCCACCTACAAGCGGGCGAGCCTCGTCTTTCACGACCTCGAGCGGCTGCGGCGCCTCGCGGCCGACCCCTACCGCCCGCTGCAGATCGTCTTCGCCGGCAAGGCGCATCCGGCGGACACGCCCGGCAAGGAAGTGCTGCAGCGGGTCTACCAGTTCACGCGGGACCCCGCCTTCCAGGGCCGCGTCGCGTTCCTGGAAGACTACGACATGCACCTCGCGCACCTGCTGGTGCAGGGCGTCGACGTGTGGCTCAACCTGCCGCGGGTCCCGCTCGAGGCCTCGGGCACGAGCGGGATGAAGGCCGGGCTCAACGGGGTGCCGCAGCTCGGGACACTCGACGGGTGGTGGCAGGAGGGCTACGATGGATTGAGCGGGTGGGCGATTCCTCCGGCCGGCGAGGAAGCCGAGCCGGACGCGGAGGATGCCGACCGGCTCTACCGGCTGCTCGAGGAGCAGCTGATCCCGCTCTTCTACACGCGCGACGCGCAGGGCGTGCCGCTCGGCTGGGTCGAGAAGATGCGGTACGCGATCCGTCTCGCCGGCAGCCGCTTCACCGGCCGCCGCATGGTGCAGGATTACGTCCGCGCGTACTATGTCCCCGCGATGCGCGGGGAAGCGTCGGGCGACGATCCGCCCACTGCATGAGGCAGCAGCCATGAACCCCGCCAGCGCCGTCCACCTCACGGCCGAATACCATCCGTTCGCCCGGACCGGCGGCCTCGCCGAAGCCGTGAGCGGACTCGCCCAGTTCCAGCAGCGCGCCGGCCTCGACGTCAGCGTGATCATGCCGCTCTACCGCACGGTGCGGGACGTGGCGCCCGATCTCCAGCCCGTCGGCTCGCCGTTCACCGTCCAGGTCGGGCCGCGCAGCGAAGAGGCCCGCGTCTTCCGGTCGACCGAGCGCACCGACGGGCCGCGCGTCTACTTCATCGAGCACCGCGACTACTTCTACCGCCCCGGCATCTACGGCGAGCAGGCGGTGGACTACCCGGACAACGCCCGCCGCTTTGCCTTCTTCGCGCTGGCGGCGCTGACGGCGCTGCCCAAGCTCGTGAAGCCGCCGTTCGTCCTGCACGCCCATGACTGGCACACCGCCCTCGCCCCGGTGTACCTGAACGGCGTCCTCGGCACCGACCGGTTCGGCGGGCCGGTCCCGACGGTGATGTCCATTCACAATCCGGGCTATCAGGGCCACTTCCCTCCGGAGGTGATCCCCGATCTCGGCATCCCCTGGGAGCTGTACAACTGGCAGCAGCTCGAGTGGCACGGGAAGACGAACTTCCTGAAGGGTGGCCTCGCCTTCTCCGACTGCGCCGTCACGGTGAGCCCGACGCAGGCCGAGGAGCTGCGGACGCCGGGCGGCGGCTTCGGGCTGCACAACATGTTCACCGCGCTGGGCAACCGGCTCGTCGGCATTCTCAACGGGATCGACCAGGCGGTCTGGACACCGTCGCTCGACCCGCAGATCACGGCCCGCTACAGCGCGGGCAGCCTCGAGGGAAAGAAGCGCTGCAAGGCCGCCCTGCAGCGGTCCTTCGGCCTTCCCCTCAGGAAGAAGGTCCCGCTGTTCGGCATGACCGGCCGCCTGGTGACGCAGAAGGGGCTCGATCTCATCCTCGCGAGCCGTGACCTGCTCGACATCGACGCGCAGTTCGTGTTCCTCGGCGGCGGGGAGGTCAAGTATGAGTCGGCGCTCGTCGAGCTTGCCCGATCGGCGCCCGACCGGATCGGCGTGCAGCTCGATTTCACCGACCGGCTGGAGCATCGGCTCATGGCCGGCGCCGATCTCTTCCTGATGCCCTCACTCTACGAGCCGTGCGGCCTCACGCAGATGCGCGCCCAGCGGTACGGCGCGTTGCCGGTGGCGCGGCGGGTGGGCGGACTGGCCGACACGATCGACGACGAGGTCACCGGGTTCCTCTTCGATCCCTACGACGCCGCCGCCTTCGAGGCGGCCGCCTTCCGCGCCCTCGAGCGCATGGCCGACCAGTCGCGCTGGCAGGAGATGATGGCGACCGCGATGGCGCGCGACTTCAGCTGGGAGCGCGCCACCGACCGGTATCTCGAGGTCTACCGCGACGCCGCCGCCCTGGCCGCGCGGAGAGCCTAGATGGACTTCGTGCTGGCGCTGCACAGCCACCTGCCGTACGTGCTGCATCACGGACGCTGGCCGCACGGCAGCGACTGGCTGACCGAGGCGGCGGTGGACACCTATCTCCCGCTGCTCGAAACGCTCCGCGGCCTCGCCGACGATCACGTCGCGGCGCCGGTGACGATCGGGTTCACGCCGGTGCTCGCCAATCAGCTGGCGAGCGCGGCCTTCGCCGACGAGCTCGAGGCCTTTCTCGCGCAGCGCCTCGCCGCCTGCGATGACGCCCCCGCCTCGCTCGCGGGCACCGGCGACGCACACCTGCTCCCGCTGGTGGGCTACTGGCGCGACCGGCTCACCCGGCTCCGCGATCTCTTCCGCGCCACCGGAGGCGATCTCATCGGCGCGTTCCGCGCGCTCGAGGACGCGGGACGGCTGGAGATCATCGGGTCCGCGGCCACGCACGGCTTCCTCCCGCTCCTCGCGCGCGACGAGAGCATCCGCTTCCAGCTGGCGCTCGGCGTGACGGAGCACCGGCGGCTCTTCGGCCGCGCGCCGCGCGGCTGCTGGCTTCCGGAATGCGCGTACCGGCCGCGCGGCCCGTGGGATCCGTGGCCGGGCGCGCCCCGTTCCCCGCTCCGCCGCGGAATCGACGAGCATCTCGCCGACGCCGGCTTCCGCTACTTCTTCGTCGACGCCCATCTGGCCGCCGCCGGAACCCCACTCGGGCTCTACGGCAGCCTCGTCACGGGCCCGGATGCCGGCGCCGACGGCACGGCACTCGCGGGCACCCGGCGCTCTCCCTATCGCGCCTACGGCGTGCTGTCGGCGGGCCGGGCACGGATCGCGGCCTACGTGCGGGATCCCCGGGCGTCATCGCAGGTCTGGAGCCGCCACGAGGGCTATCCCGGCGATCCCTGGTATCTCGAGTTCCACAAGATGCGCTGGCCGGGCGGACTCAAGCTCTGGCGCGTCACGGGCGGGAACGTCGATCTCGGCGCGAAGGACCGCTATCAGCCGGCCGAGGCCGGCGCGCGGGTCCGGTCGCACGCCGACCACTTCGCGGGACTCCTCGACACCATCACGGCCGGCGAGTCGCGGAATGCCGATGGCGTGATCGTCGCGCCTTTCGACACCGAGCTGTTCGGTCACTGGTGGTTCGAGGGGCCCGACTTCCTGGGCGCGGCGTACCGCGCGCTCGCCGGCGACCGCCGGGTGCGTCCCGCCACCGGCTCCGCGCATCTCGAGGCGCACCCGCCGACGACCGGCATCCGCATGCCGGCGGGCTCCTGGGGCGCCAACGGCGACTTCAGCATGTGGCTCGGCGATCGCACCGCCTGGACCTGGCTCCGCCTCTGGCCGCTCGAGGAAGCGTTTTGGGACGCGGCGCCGGCGGCGCTCGCCGATCCCGCCGCGCACCGGGTGCTCGCGCAGGCCGCGCGCTCGCTGCTCCTCGCGCAGTCCTCCGACTGGCAGTTCATCATCTCGACCGGCGCCGTGGTGGACTACGCCGAGCGCCGCTTCAACGGCCACTGCGACGACCTGGCGAGTCTCCTTCCCGCGCTTGCGGATCGCTCCCCCGCCCGCCTCGCGGAAGCGGAAGCGCTGGTGGGCCGCCTGGCCCGCCGGGACGACCTTTTCCCCGACGTGCTGCCGTCGCTCCGCGCCGCCGTCAGCGGGCTTCGCCCGCTCGCGCACGCCTGAGCCATGGATCCGATCCGTTTTGTGTTCGGCCTGCACCTGCATCAGCCCGTCGGAAACTTCGATCACGTGTTCGAGCAGCATGTGCGCGACGTCTACCGGCCGCTGCTCGAGCGGCTGGAGACGCGGGGCTTCTTGCCGGCCGTCCTGCACGTGTCGGGACCGCTCCTGGAGTGGCTCGAGGAGCATGACTCGGGCTACCTCGACCAGCTCGGTCGTCTCGCGGCCGATGGGCGCCTCGAGCTGCTGCTCGCCGGGTTCTACGAGCCGGTCCTTGCCTCGCTGCCACGCCGTGACCGCGTGGAGCAGATCGGCTGGATGCGCGAGGCCCTCGAGCGGCGGTTCGGAGTCGAGGCGACCGGCCTCTGGCTCACCGAGCGGGTGTGGGAGCCGGAGCTCGCGGCGGACCTGGCGGAGGCGGGCGTTCGCTACGCCCTGGTGGACGACCGGCACTTTCTCGTCACCGGCTTCCGATCCGAACAGCTGCACGCGCCCTACTACACGGAGAGCGACGGCCGGCCGCTGGCGCTTTTCCCGATCGACGAGCGCCTCCGCTACCTGATCCCCTTTCGACCGCCGGAAGAGACCGCCGACTATCTGCGGGAGCTGCGCGCCGCGGGCCACCGCCTTGCGCTGCTGGCGGACGACGGCGAGAAGTTCGGCGGGTGGCCCGGCACGCACGAGTGGGTCTACGGGCGCGGATGGCTCGACCACTTCATCGACACCATCGGCGGACTGATTGCGAACGGCGAGGTCGTCCTCAGCACGCTCACCGCGGCGCTCGACGAGGTGCCGAGCGCCGGCCTGGCCTACCTGCCGACGGCATCGTATCGCGAGATGGAGGCGTGGTCACTGCCGCCCGACGCGGCGATCCGGCTCGATCGCCTCGAGCGGGATCTGGGAGAAGCGCGCATGGCGGGGCCGGACGGCGCCCTCGTCCGCGGGGCCCACTGGCGGAATTTCCTCGCGAAGTACCCCGAGTCGAACCGGATGCACAAGAAGATGCAGGCGCTCTCCGCATTGGCGCGGCGGCGCGGCGATCCGCCCGAGGTCCGCCGCGCCATCGGCCGCGCCCAGTGCAACGACGCCTACTGGCACGGCGTGTTCGGCGGACTCTATCTCCCCCATCTTCGCGAGGCGATCTGGGCCAACCTGGCCCGCGCCGAGGCCGCGCTCCGGGAAGGCGAGACGATCGCGTGCGACGTGGTGGACTTCGACGGCGACGGCCGGACGGAGGTCTGGCTGCACTCGGACCAGTTCTCCGCCGTCGTGAGCCCGGTGCGGGGCGCCGCCATCGAGGAGTACAGCGTCTTCCGGAGCGCGGTGAACCTCGCCGACGTCCTCACGCGGCGCCGGGAGGCGTACCACGACGCCGCGCTCGCACCCGCGCCGCCGGCCCCCGCCGACGACGGCGGCGCGCCGAGCATCCACGACATCGAGGAGGGGCTGCGGCTCACCGAGCGTCCCCCGCTCGACGCCGACGACCGCGCGATCCTGCAGGAGCGGGTTCTGCCGGGATCACTGTCCGAAGAGGCGTACCGGCACGGGGAATATCCGGTGGCGTTCAGCTGGGCGCGGGCGGCATTCTCTTACCAGATCGTCCGCGAACCGGAGGCGGTGGTGCTCCACTGCCGCTCGGCGGCCGAGGCGCGCCACGCGCTCTCCAAGCGCCTGCGTTTCGAGCGGTCGGGCATCGTGACGGTGGAATACGAGTGGGGGGGGGACGCGGGCGCGCCCGGCGATCTCTTCACGGTCGAGCTGTCGCTCGTCCGGCCGCTGGCGATCGAGACGACCCCTCCCGCGGAGACGTGGAGGTATCCGGTCGAAACCGTCGCCAAGTCCGAGCGCGGTCTCGACCGGACCCGCCAGGGCGAGTCGGTGACGCTGCGGTGGCCAGTGGAGCTGGGCCGGGCCACCGCGCGCCTCACGCCCTGACTCAGGGCGTCGCGGGCGTCTCCTTCGGCTCGAGCCGCATCACCCAGAGCCCGCTGTTGATGTCCGGCACGTAGATGTGACCGTCCTTCACCACGGCGCCCCACGCGAACGGCGTGTGCGGCTGGATGCCGGCGGAGTCGGCGGTGAGGATCCAGGTCATTTCCCGTCCCTGACGCAGCAGATCGCCCTTGAGCTCGCCGGACACGTCCAGCGCGCGAGCCCCGCCCTGGTAATTCCCCAGGTAGAGCGTGTCGCCCGCCACCCAGACGTTGTGGACGCCGCCGTCGGTCGGCTCGTACCAGGCCACTTCCTTCGGGTGTTCGATGTCCGCCACGTCGATCACGTGGAGGCGGCCGAAGGTGAGGCTGTTGCCGTGGGTGAGCCCCTTCGACGGGCCGTCGGCGTAGACCTCGTCCCCCACGAAGACGTAGTTCCGGTGACGCCACGCCGTGTGGGTGCCGCGGGCCGAGAGGCCCCAGAGCTGATCGACCCGCGAGTACAGCTCGCTCAGGTTGTACTTGTACTGCGAGACGAGCACCGGCTTCTCGGGCGAGCCGCCCTTCATCCCGTTCCCCACGTCGAGGATGACGAGACCGTCGTTCCAGTAGGCCAGGTAGGCGAGCCCGTCCTTCACGTCGATGTCGTGAAGATAGCGGCCGGCCTCGGTCTGCTCGGTCTGCCAGCGGCCGACCTCCTTCGGATGCGCCGGGTCGCGGATGTCGATCACGCGCATCGAGCCCGTGGCGTCGTCGGTCAGGTAGACGTGGCCCTGGTAGACGAAGCTCGAGTGCACGCCGCCCGAGACGGTTTCCGTGTAGGCGCCGACCGGCTTCGGATGGCACGCATCGGAGGCGTCGAAGACCACGATCCCGTTCTTCCGGTCCGAGGCGCCTTCGCGCGAGAAGACGCCGTAGTGGCCGTCCTCCGTCGTCATCACGTCGTTCACGATGCGGGAGTTGGTCACCATCGAGTCGACGATCCTGGGCGCCGTCGGCGTGGTGACGTCGATGGCGTAGACGCGGTCGGAGATCGTGGACAGGTAGACGCACTTCCCGCCCGGATGCACCCAGACCTCCGCCGTCGGGACGGTGAGCGGCACCCGGCCTTCGACTTCGATCCGCCGCCCCACGCGGCGCGGCGCGACGTCGATCACCGCGTCGTTCGTCTGGCTGCCGATCGTGGCCGACACGGTGTACCGGCCGGGCGTCTCCGCCACGAACGCACCCTCCTCGTCCACCTGCGCCACTCCCGCCGGATTCAGCGCCTCGAGCGACCACCGCACGCCCAGCCCGCGCACCGCGCGGCCGGCGGCATCGGTCGGCCGCGCACTGAAGCGGACGACGTCACCGGTGCGGACGCTCCGGCCGGCGGGCTCGATGGCGAGCCGCGTGACCGGATTGCTCACCACGTCGATCGTCACCGGGGTCGTGGCGGCTCCCGCGCGCGCCGTGATGACGGCGCGGCCGGGCGCGAGCGCCGTGAGCCGGCCGTCCGCGCTGATCGTCGCGACGCGGGGCGCGCTCGAGCTGAACCGCACCGCGTCGTCCCGCCGATCGTTCTGCGCGCTGTACGGCGTGCCCGAGAGGGTGAGCCGCGTCCCGGTCGCCAGACGCGTGACCGCCGGCCGGACGTCGATCCGGGTCGCCGGCGCCGGCAGCACCGTGATGAGCGCGTTGCCGAAGGCGTTCCCGGTCGTACCCGGCACCGACGCGACGGCGCGGACCTGCACCGAGCCGCGGTAGCCGCCCAGCACGAGTCCGGTCGAATCGACGCTGCCCTCGCCGCCGCCGGCGAACCAGGCGATGCGCGCGCCCGGCACCGGCTGGCCCTTGGCGTCGAGCGCGCGCGCGCTCAGGCGCACGGTGCCCGCGATCGGAATCTCCGCCCGCGCCGGCGTCACCTCCACGCGGGCGATGGGCGAAGCCTGAGCGGGCGTGGCCTGCTGGACCAGCGCCAGAAGCAGCGGGAAAAGCATGACGCCTCCAATGGAATGGTGCGGTGCGGACGGAATGGGCTGGACAAGATACGCCCGAATCGGACGTCGTGCGATGGGGGAACCGGCCGGTTACCTTTGCCGTTATGACCGCCATGTCGAACGCCACGGTAACGCTCGGGCTGGTGCAGATGCGCACGGGCGCCGACGCCGAGTCGAACATGCAGAAGGCGATCGCGGGCGTCCGCGAGGCCGCGGCCCGCGGCGCCCAGATCGTCTGTCTGCAGGAGCTCTTCCGGAGCCAGTACTTCTGCCAGACGGAGGATCACGCGCACTTCGGCCTCGCCGAGGCGATCCCGGGACCGAGCACCGAGCGGCTCGGCGCGGTGGCGGCGGAGCTCGGCGTCGTGATCGTGGCGTCGCTCTTCGAGAAGCGGGCGGAGGGGCTCTACCACAACACCGCCGCCGTGATCGACGCCGACGGCCGCTACCTCGGCAAGTACCGGAAGATGCACATCCCCGACGATCCGCAGTACTACGAGAAGTTCTACTTCACGCCGGGCGACCTGGGCTTCCGAAGCTGGGACACGCGCTTCGGACGCATCGGCGTGCTGGTCTGCTGGGACCAGTGGTATCCCGAGGCGGCGCGCCTCACGGCGATGAGCGGCGCCCAGATCCTCTTCTACCCGACCGCCATCGGCTGGCTCCCCGCGGAAAAGGCCGAGCACGGCGCGCAGCAGCAGGCGGCGTGGGAGACGATTCAGCGGAGCCATGCCATCGCCAACGGCGTCTACGTCTGCGCGGTGAACCGCGTCGGGCACGAGGGACCGGCCGACGGGGGCATCGAGTTCTGGGGCGGGAGCTTCGTGGCCGATCCCGGCGGACGGCTCGTGGTGAAGGGGGGCGAGAACGAGGAGGTCCTCATCGCCGAGTGCGACCTGGCCAAGGTGGACGCGAGCCGGACCCACTGGCCCTTCCTGCGCGATCGGCGGATCGACGCCTACCAGGACCTCACCCGCCGCTACCTCGACTGACCCGCCGACGGATGCGTCCCGCCGACGAGGGCGCGGTGCCCGCCGCGCTCGGCTACCGGATGCCGGCGGAATGGGCGCCGCATCGCGGCACCTGGCTCAGCTGGCCGCACAAGCAAGCGTCGTGGCCCGGCAAGTTCGCGCCGATCCCGGCGATCTTCGCCCGCATGGTCGCCGAGCTCGCCCCGCACGAGGAAGTCCACATCAACGTCGCCGGCCCCGACATGGAATCGGATGCGCGCGATGCGATCGCCGCCGCCGGTGCCCCCCTCGCCGCCGTCCGCTTTCACCATATCCCCACCAACGACGCATGGTGCCGCGACCACGGCCCCATCTTCATCCAGCGCCAGCATGACGGCCGGCGCGACCAGGCGATCGTGGACTGGGGATTCAATGCGTGGGGCGGCAAGTACCCGCCGTTCGATCTCGACGACGTCGTGCCGTCGCGCATCGCGGCGGAGCTGGGGCTGCCGGTCTTCCATCCCGGCATCGTGATGGAGGGAGGGTCGCTCGACGTGAACGGCCTCGGCACGCTGCTCACGACCGAGTCGTGCCTCCTCAACCCGAACCGCAATCCCGGGCTCGACCGCGCCGCCATCGAGCGGCGGCTCACCGAGTACCTGGGCGTCCGCCACATCCTCTGGCTGGGCGACGGGATCGAGGGCGACGACACCGACGGCCACGTGGATGACCTCTCGCGCTTCACCGACGCGCGCACGATCGTGACCGTGGTGGAGGAGGACCCCTCCGACGCAAACTACGAACCGCTCCGGGAGAATCGCGACCGTCTCGGCGGCATGCGCGACCAGGACGGCGAACCCTTCCGCATCGTCACGCTGCCGATGCCCCGCCGACTCGAGCACGAGGGCCAGCGCCTGCCGGCGAGCTATGCCAACTTCTACATCGCCAACGGCGTCGTCCTGCTGCCGACCTACGATCCCCGCACCGACGACATCGCGCGACGCACCCTGCAGGACCTCTTTCCCACGCGCCGTGTCATCGGCATCGACTGCACCGACCTCGTCTGGGGACTGGGCGCCTTCCACTGCGTGAGCCAGCAGTGGCCGGCCCTCTGATCAGCGCGTCCAGCGGCCCGCCAGCGTCCGCCGGCGCACCGCGCACCCGTCGGTCCCGATCGGCGTGATGACGAGCGTGCTGTCTTCGAGCGCGAGGCGGTAGCGCGCCTCGCCGCGCTCGCAGGCGGCACCGCGGAAGATCGCCGTGTCGCCGCGGAAGGTGGCCGGGCCCTTCAGCACGCCGCCGGCCGTGTCCGGCGCCAGACGCAGCTCGAAGACACCCGTGGGCCGGATCGTCAGCGCGGCGCCGGTGGCGCTGTCGCCGCTCCGGCGCCAGCTGCCGGCGTAGGGTCGAGCCGCCGGCTGCGCGCAGGCCGCAGCCGCGAATGTCAGGATCGTCATGAGCTTCGTCGATCGGCGCACGCGGGCACTCCTGGTTGGGCCGCCGGAGCGGCGTTCTAGCGAGGACGCGACGCCGGCCGGGTGGCGAACCCGCGGAGAATCTCCCAGACGGTGAGCGCCGCGAGACGGGCCGTCTGACCGTGCTGATCGTGGGGCGGTGAAAGCTCGACGATGTCGGCCGACGTGACGGCGCGGGTTGCGCCGGCGAGGAACGCCGCCTGCAGCCAGCGCTCGACCGGGAGGCCGTTCGTGGCGGGCGCGCTCACGCCGGGCGCGAAGGCCCCGTCCACCGCGTCGAGGTCGAACGACACCAGCAGCGGCCCATCGGCGTGACCGTAGAGCCGGGCCACCGAGGCTGCCGTGCCGAGCTGGCTCCGGAACACGGCGCGCCCGTGCCCCGTCACGAAGGCCACATGATCCGCCGCGGCCGAGTGCGGCTGCAGGCCGGCCGCGACGTAGCCGGCACATCGGGCCGACGGGTGTTCCAGTGCCTGGCGGAACGGCGATCCCGAGTGACCGAGCCCGTCGCGCAGCTCGCGCACGTCGGGGTGCGCGTCCCAGTTGAGGATCCGGACGGGGCGCTGGTAGGCGAGGAAGTGCCCGAACGAGGTCTCGTGGCCGCCCCCGAGGATGATGGCGAAGCGGCCGAGCTCGAGATGGGGGCGCAGCGTCTCCCCGAGCAGGATCTGGTCCCGCTCGACGTCTCCGGTCACGGCGACGTCGCCGAGATCGCGCGTGCGCTCCGCCAGGGCGATGAACGGTGCCGGATCGCAGGCATCCGGCGTGAGGCGGCCGAGCGCCTCGCGGATCGCGGCCGGGCCGCCGGCCGCTCCGACCCGCCCGCCGTTTCGCGCAATGCCCGCATCGGAGGGAAAGCCGAGGATCACGACGTCGGGCTCGCCGCCGTGGCGGCCGAGCAGATCGCGGAGGCGGGGATCGGCGCCGGTCACGCGGCCCACGCGGTGGTGCCGCCGATGACGGTCCGGACGCAGGCGTTGGGCCGGAAATGGTAGAGCCAATGCTCCACGTCCGGCGCGTCGATCACGGCAAAGTCGGCTCGCCTGCCCGCTTCGAGCGAGCCGTGCGTGGCCTCGAGGCCCAGCGCGCGCGCCGCCACGAGCGTGGCACCCTTGAGCGATTCGGCCGGCGTCATCCCCTGCAGGATGCAGGCGAGCGTCATGGCGAGCGGCAGATGATAGCTCGGGGCCGAGCCCGGGTTGAAGTCAGTCGCGACGGCGACCGCCACGCCGGCATCGAGCAGGCGCCGCGCCGGCATCGCGGCCTGCCGGAGATAGAGCGACGCCAGCGGCAGGCTCACGGCGACGACGTCCGACTCCGCGAGCGCGACGATGCCGTCGGCCGATACATGCTCCAGATGATCGGCCGACCGCGCGCCCACCTCCGCGGCGAGCGCGGCGCCCCCGCCATCGCTCAGCTGGTCGGCGTGAAGCCGGGGCGCCAGGCCCGCCGCCTTTCCGGCCAGCAGGATGCGCCGGGCCTCATCGAGCGTAAAGGCGCCCCCCTCCACGAACACATCACAGGCCTGTGCGAGCCCGTCGCGCGCCGCCGCGGGGATCAGCTCCTCGATGAGCAGCGAAACGTAGCGCTCCCGGTCGTCCCGGTATTCCGGCGGCACGACGTGCGCGCCGAGGAGCGTTGGCACGATGGTGACCGGCGACTCGCCGGCCAGCCGCCGATACACGCGGAGCAGCTTGAGCTCCTGCTCCACGTTCAGGCCGTAGCCGCTCTTGCACTCGACGGTCGTGACCCCCAGCCGCACCATTGCGTCGAGAAAACCGCGCGCGCGCTCGAGTAGCGCGTCCTCCGAGGCGGCCCGCGTCTCCCGCATCGTCGACGCGATCCCGCCGCCCGCCTGTGCGATCTCCGCGTAGGTCCGGCCGAGCACGCGCTCGGCGAACTCCCCAGCGCGCCAGCCGCCGAAGGCGAGATGGGTGTGGCAGTCCACGAGGCCCGGCACCACCAGGGCCCCTCCGGCATCCTCGCTCGGCACGGCTCGATACGCGTCGGGCAGATCGCGCTCGGCGCCGGCCCACGCGATGAGCGGGCCGCTCCAGACGAGCGCCGCCGCCGGGATCGCGTGCAGCGCCGCCTGCGGGCCTTCGCCCCGGCAGGTGGCGAGCAGCCCGATGTTGCGGAGCGTGACCGGCATCAGTCGATCATCGGCAGGTCGATGCCGCGCTCACGCGCCGTCTCGATCGCCAGCGGATAGCCGGCATCGGCATGGCGCATGACACCGCTCCCCGGATCGGCCGTGAGCACGCGCCCGAGCCGGCGATCGGCCATCTCGGTGCCGTCCGCCACGGCGACCATGCCCGCGTGAATCGAGTAGCCGATCCCCACGCCGCCGCCGTGGTGGATCGAGACCCAGCTCGCCCCGCAGGCGGTGTTGAGCAGCGCATTGAGGAGCGGCCAGTCGGCGATTGCGTCGGAGCCGTCGAGCATCCCCTCGGTTTCCCGGTTGGGCGACGCGACCGAGCCGGTGTCGAGATGGTCCCGTCCGATGACGAGCGGCGCCTTCACGCGGCCGGTGCGGACCAGCCAGTTGAACCGCAGGCCCATTTCGGCGCGCTCGCCATACTCGAGCCAGCAGATGCGCGCGGGCAGGCCCTGGAAGTGGACCTTCTCCTGCGCCTGGCGGATCCAGCGCGCCAGCGGCTCGTTGGAGGGAAAGGTCTCGAGGACCGCACGGTCGGTGGCGGCGATGTCGGCGGGATCACCGGAGAGCGCGGCCCAGCGGAACGGGCCGGCGCCGCGGCAGAAGAGCGGGCGGATGAAGGCGGGGACGAACCCGGGAATCTCGAACGCCTGGCGCATCCCTCGCCGGTCCGCCACCTGGCCGCGGAGGTTGTTGCCATAGTCGAAGGTGACGGCGCCGCGCTGCTGAAGGTCGAGCATCGCCTCGACGTGCGTCACCATCGAGTCGAGCACGCGGTCCTCGTAGGCCGCGGCATCGCGCGAGCGGAGCGCCGCGGCGTCGGCCATCGAGAGGCCGGCCGGGATGTAGCCGACCCGGAGGTCGTGCGCCGAGGTCTGATCGGTCAGCACGTCCGGCACCACGCCGCGCCGGGCCAGCTCGGGCAGGACCTCCGCGATGTTGCCGACGAGACCCACCGAGAGCGGCTCGCGGCGCCGGCGCGCGTCCTCCACGAGCGCGAGCGCGTCGTCCAGCGAGGTCGCGAGCCGATCGCAGTAGCCGGTATCCACCCGCCGGCGGATCCGGGATTCATCGACATCCACGCCGAGGAAGGCGGCGCCGTTCATGGTCGCGGCCAGCGGCTGCGCGCCGCCCATGCCGCCGAGCCCGCCGGTCACCACGAGCCGCCCCGCGAGCGTTCCGCCGAAGTGCTGCCGGGCGCACTCGGCGAAGGTTTCGTAGGTGCCCTGCAGGATTCCCTGCGTACCGATGTAGATCCACGAGCCGGCCGTCATCTGGCCGTACATCGTGAGGCCCAGCGCGTCCAGCCGCCGGAATTCATCCCACGTGGCCCAGCGCGGAACGAGGTTGGCGTTGGCGATGAGGACGCGCGGGGCCTCCTCGTGCGTCCGGAAGACGCCGACCGGCTTGCCGCTCTGGACGAGGAGCGTCTCGTCGTCGGCCAGGCGCCGCAGCGTCCGGACGATCGCCTCGTAGCAGGCCCAGTTTCGCGCCGCCTTCCCGCCGCCGCCGTACACGATGAGCTCCTCCGGCCGCTCCGCCACCTCGGGGTCGAGGTTGTTCATGAGCATCCGGAGCGCGGCTTCCTGCTGCCAGCCCCGGCAGGAGAGGGTGGTGCCTCGGGGAGCGGTGATGGGGCCGTGAGCGGTCGCGGGCATTCGCCGGGGAGGGGTTGGGGTGCCTCAATATATCCCGGCCGCCCTTCCGCCCTGCAACCTTCGGGTTGATCGTTCCATCCAATCCCGTGCATGCAGACGCCGATCCCTGGAGCGCCGCCGCTGACCCCCTCGCCCGGCTCGCCACAGATACCCTCGGACGCGGTCGAGATCGCCCTCGCCGCCAGCGGCGACGCCCACGCCTTCGAGCGGCTCTACCGGGCGCACGTGGCCCGGGTGCACAGCCTGGTCCGCCGCATGCTCGGCGACGAGGACGCCGAGGAGGTCACGCAGGACGTGTTCGTTCGCGTCTGGCAGAAGCTGGGGACCTTTCGCGGCGAATCGGCGTTCGGCACCTGGCTGCACCGTCTGGCCGTGAACGTCGTGCTGGCGCGGCGGGCCGACCTGGGGACGAGGCGCCGGCGGTTCCATGACGATGACGCGCCGCTCGAGCTGGTGTCGGCACGGCCGGGATCCCCGGAGGCGGTGATGGACTTCGAGCAGGCGCTCGCCCGGCTGCCGGAGGGAGCACGACAGGTCTTCGTGCTGCACGACGTGGAAGGGTACCGCCACGAGGAGATCGCGCAGATGCTGGGCCTGGCCACGGGCACCTCGAAGTCACAGCTCCACCGGGCGCGCATGGCGCTCCGCCATCACATGGACCGGTAACGACGATGACCACTGGACACTGGACCAGCCGCCTCTCCGAGTACCTCGACAACGAGCTGAGCCCGCCCGAGCGGGCGGCGGCGGATGCGCACCTGCGGACCTGTGCCGCCTGCCGCGCCACGCTGGACGAGCTGCGCGCGGTGACGGCCCGGGCCCATGCCCTCTCGGACCACGCGCCGGCCCGCGATCTGTGGCCCGCGATCGCGGCGGCGATCGGCTCCGAGATGAGCCCGCTCGCCCCGCGCCGGCAGCGGACGCCGCGCCGGTGGAGCTTCTCCCTGCCCCAGCTCGCCGCCGCGGCCGTGCTCCTGGTGACGGCGTCGGGCGCCGCCGTCTGGTCGCTCGCAGGCCGCGGGGCGACCGCGGTGGCGACGGCTCCCAGGCCGTCAGCCAGGACGTCCCCGACGACGCCGCCGCTCCGCGCGACGAGCTTCACCGCCCAGCGCCCCACCGCCGAGCAGAGCTACGACGCGGCCGTGGCGGACCTGCAGCGCGTCGTCGAGGCGGGCCGTGGGCGGCTCGATGAGAAGACGCTCCAGATCGTGCGGAAGAACCTGGCCACGATCGATACCGCGGTGGCACAGGCCCGGCGCGCGGTCGAGCAGGATCCGGCCAACGCCTATCTCAACACCTATCTCGCGCGGACCATGCGCCGGAAGATCGATCTGCTGCGCCAGGTCGCCGCGCTCACCGCCATCGAGAGCTGAAAGGACCGATACCGTGCTGCTCGCTTCTCTCACCCTCCTGTCCCTGACGACCGCGCCGCCGCCGGACACGACGTTCACCGTCCAGCGCGGCGAGCGGCTCGAGCTGAGCCGGCAGAACGGCGACATCACTGTCCGTGCCTGGAACCGGAACGCCGTCCAGGTGCAGATCAGCGGCGGCGACGACGACGAAGACCACGGCCGCATCACCGTGCGGCGCCGGGCCGGCGCCATCCGGCTGGACGATGACGGCCATCCGGGCGACGAGGCCGACTACACGGTGATGGTACCGGCCTGGATGGATCTCACGCTCGACGGCGTCAACACCACGATCCGCGTCACCGGCTCCGAGGCCGCCATCTCGGCGGAGACGGTCGAAGGGGACGTTGTGGTTAATGGCGGGAATGGTGTCCTCAACCTGCAGTCGGTCGACGGCGAGGTGACGCTGACCGGCGGGCGCGGGAAGATCACCCTCGGATCGGTCAACTCCGACGTCACCGTCAACGGCGCGAGCGGCCAGCTGTCGATCGAGGCCGTGAACGGCGAGGTGCGGCTCGGCGGCATCGACTCGGACGACGTGGACGCCAACACCGTCAACGGCGACATCACCTACGACGGCGCCATCCGGCCGCGGGGAAGCTACCGATTCGTCACGCACAACGGCGACATTACGCTGGGCGTCCCCGAGGGCGTGGACGCCGTCGTGGGCGTCTCCAGCTACGCCGGTGACTTCGAGTCCGACTTCCCCGTCACCACCCGCGGCTCCATCAGGAAGCGCTTCAGCTTCACCCTCGGCGCGGGCAGCGCCCGCATCGAGCTCGAGTCGTTCCAGGGCACCATCCGGCTGAGCCGGGCCACCCCCAGCCGCACACGGAGGTAGTCATGCTGGTCATGCAGCTCCTCGCCGTCGCCGCCGCGCTTCAGGGAACGCAGGACTTCCGCTGGAGCGGGACCCTCGCCACCGGCAAGACGATCGAGGTCAAGGGCGTCAACGGCGACATCCGGGCGGTCGCCGGCACCGGCAATCAGGTCGAGGTCCGGGCATCGAAGCACGCGCGCCGGAGCGATCCGGAAAGCGTCGAGCTGCGGGTCGTCACCGGCGCCGATGGCGTCACGATCTGCGCCCTCTACCCCTCGCGCCGGCGTGCCAACACCTGCGAGGCCGGTGAGGGCGGCCAGTCGAGCGACAACAACGACGTGGTGGTGAACTTCGAGGTGCGGGTGCCGGCCGGCGTGCGGTTCGAGGGACGGACGGTGAACGGAAGCATCGCCGCGACCGGGCTCGCGGCCGACGCCTATGCGTCCACGGTGAACGGCAGCGTCGAAGTGGAGACCACGGGCGAGGCGGAAGCGCAGACGGTGAACGGCAACGTGCGGGTCGACATGGGACGCATCGGGGGCAGCGGTCCGATGCACTTCAGCACCGTGAACGGCCGGATGGACATCTCGATCCCCGGCAGCGCCGCGCTCGACGTGAGCGCGAGCACCACGAACGGAGACATCACCACCGATTTCCCCCTCACGGTGCGGGGCCGCTTCGGCCCGCGGCACCTGTCGGGAACGATCGGCGGCGGGGGCCGCTCCCTCTCGCTCGAGACGGTGAACGGCGACATCGCCCTGCACAAGGGCAGCTGACGCGGGTCAGATTCCCGGCGCGAGCAGCAGGTCGATCGCGCCGGGGCCATCGCCCGTCGCCGCAATGGTGAATCGCCGCGGCTCGGCCCGCATCCGGAGCAGGTCGAGCACGCGGCTGTCCACCGAGAGCGTGTACGCGCCGGGCCGCACGCCCAGCATGTAGTAGCTCCCGTCGCTGAACGTGGTGACCCTGCGCTCGCGGCCGGTCCGGTCATCCCGCAGGGTCAGCGTCGCGCCCCCGACGCCCTGCGTCCCGCCCCCGAAGCGCCGCAGCACGCTCCCCTCCACCACGCTCCCCATCACGACCGGCACATCGACGACCGTGTAGCGGTTGGGCCCCGGCGCGATCGTCATGGCCGTGTAGGCGGGCACCCAGAGCGGCGACGCGAAGCTCAGCGAGTCGGCGGCCACGACCACCGGCTCGAAGGGAATCACGTCCCAGAGCCGGTAGCGTCCCAGCGAATCGGACAGCGCGTTGCTCGCGCCGGCCTGCACGCGGACGTTCGCCAGTCCTTCCTCGCCCGCGTCGAAGCGGCCATTGCCGTTGGCGTCGAGGAAGACGCGCCCCGCGATCCCCGCGCGCTGGAGCGACGGCCCCGGTGCGAGCTGCAGCGCGCCGCGGGAGCGGTTGTAGAGCAGCGACCCCTGCACGAGCTGGCTCACTTCCGAGGCGGCGCCGGCCTGCGCGCTCGCGGTCGTGTACGAGCGGAACGAGGAGCTGTAGGAGGAGAGAGTGAGCGTGAAGGCCGGGCCGGGGAAGCCGCGGCTCCAGCTCACGCCCATCTCGAGCCGCACCCGCGGCGTGACCGGCCGCGCCACGCTCAGCGCCGCGAGGGTAATCTCCGACGCCCCCTGGGATTCGAGCGCCCCGCGGACGAAGACCTGCCCCAGGAAGCGCCCCCAGCTCTGGCGCGGCAGCACCGTGGTGCCGACGCCGACGAAGCCGCGCGACATGGCGCCGCCGCCCGGAGACGATTCGCGCTCGAGCCGGCCGTAGGGAGCGAGCCGCACCGGCCCCGCTTCGAGCGACATGCCGAGCCGCGCGCGGTCGACGGTCAGCCCGACGGTCACCGCCCGCTCGGCCGCGCCTTCGAAGTAGAAGAAGTCCCGGTCGCGGATCGGACGATAGAAGCCGCCGAGCTGCCAGAGCGCCCGCCGCCCGGGCAGCGTGAGCAGGGGGTCGGCCACGTCGGCATCGTAGCGCGTGTACTCCGCGGTGAGCCGCGTGTCGAGCGACGGCTCCCACGCGAGACTCGAGCGGACCAGGGCGTGCGCCACGCCCTCGACCTGCGCGGTGACGGCGTTCGTGAGACTCCCTGTGAGCGACCCATAGGGATGGAACAGATCACCCAGTGAATCGCGCCAGAACCGGTCGGCGCCGGCCTGCAGCGTCCACCGCGGTGTGAGACCGTAGCGCAGATCGAGGTTCGCCGTGGCGTCGCAGGCGCTGAAGCGGCACTCCCCTCCGGAGAGGCCGTACTCGAACCGGCCGGCGGGCAGGAGGGCGCTGGACACGCGATAGGTCCGGCCGAAGACCCGGGTCTCGCCGTACGGCCCGTAGGCCACGAACTGAACCGGGTTTTCGCCGTAGAGGACGGGGAGATGGACGGCGAATTCGCCTGACGCGTCGGTCGAGTCGTAGGCGATGAGCTGGCCGCCGCGATACGCCTCGAGCTGCCAGCCGGTGGGCAGGTGACCCGCGTACGGAAGGGTGCCGAGCAGCGATGGACGGACGAACGGCGCATTCGTGATCGAGATGCCGCGGAGGGTCCTCGCGCGCGGCCCCGTGGTGAGCCCGTCACCAACCCGAAGCTGCCGGATCACCGAGTTGTCGTGCCAGACGCCGAGCCACGAGGCGTCGAGGCGCACCCGCCCGGCATCGGCCCGCCCGAGGCTGCTTGCGCCGAGCTCGAGGGATCCGCCCAGCAGGTCGGCGCCCGCCTGCACCGCATACGAGCTTCCGCCGATCGGATCGGCACTGGGCGCGAGCAGCGAGTAGTCGACCACCAGACCGTCCAGCCGGCTCCGGTCGGGCGCGAGGCGGATCCCTCCGTCCAGGACCTCCGCGGCCTGCCCGAGGCGCGCGCGCGCCGCCCGCCGCCGAAGCTGGCCGGCCACCGGCAGCGGGCCGGGATCGCGCATCACGACCTCGAGATCCGCCCAGTTCGTGTAGATCGGCGAATCGAGCAGCTCGCCGAGCGCGGCCGCGGGAAAGTAGAGCTCGCCCTTCACGAACCGCTTGCGATCGGCGGTGACCGTCACCTGACGGCGTCCGAGGGTCGCGACATCGCCTTCGATCGAGATGACGAGCGGAATGTTGCCGGGCTGCATCATGCCTTCGAGCCGGCCGGCCCGGGATACGCTCGCCCGGATCGCGGCCATGTCGAAGAACTGTGAGAGGGGGATCAGCGCGTCGTCGCCCGACCGGAAGGCTTCGACGGTGCGGACCGCGATGCGGCCCAGCCGAAGCTCGATCACGGCGTCCGGCGTCGTGTCGCTCGCCGGCGGAGTCTGGAGCAGCGCGAGCAGGGCGAGCGCGATCATGACGTCAGGGAAGCTGCAGCGACACCGAGTCCCGCACCGCCTGGAAGGGCACGATCACCTCCGGCGCGAGGTCGGCTCGCCCGGCGGTCACCTCGAATCGCAGCCGGTACCGGCCCGGGGGCAGGCTGTCGCGCGGGACGGTGAACCGTGGCTCGACCGCGTAATACGCCGAGACGGGCGCAGTGAACGACGCCCGGACGGCGCCGGTGGAATCCACCAGCTCCCCGCGTGCCGTGCCGAGCGCGGCCGCCGTCCCGGCGCGCACGAGGTGCGCTCGCACCACGACGGAGTCCCCGCTCGGCGCCGCCGTAAGGTCCGACAGGCGCAGGCCCCCCTGCTGCCGGCCCTTGCGGTAGAGGAGTGGCAGGATGGTCCGCACCTCGACCGACAGGCCCACGTGCACCTGCCCGCTGTCGGCGGCCTCCGTGAGCGGTATCTGGCCGCCGCGCGCGGTAATCACGAGGCGGGCCCAGTACTCTCCGTCGGCGAGCGACGGCGGCGGCGAGACGAGCAGGCGCACCGTCTGCTGCGCGTGCGGCGCGAGCGTCATGCGCCGGGGAAACGGGCGGACCCACGCCGCCGCCGAGGGAACGGTGGAATCGGGCGCGTCGATCGTCCTGAGGACCAGCTGCCCGGTGCTGTCGGTCACCGGATAGCCGAAGAGCGTGGAGACGTCCACCTCGGCCGTCTGCTCGTTGGGGTTCACGATCATGAGCGACGCGGTACGGCTTCGCGCGTCGATGAAGACGGCGGTGGGCGCGATGAGCACCCCCTGAGCCGCCACGGTGCCGGGAACGAGGGCCGCGGCGAGGGCCAGCGTGCGGAGCAGCGTCACTGGAGGTACGTCACGGTGAGGGTGAGCGTCGCTGAATAGTTGCCGGCCGCCTGGTTCGCCGCGGGTGTCGCGCGGCAGCCGAGGAAGACCGAGCCGCGGCCCGGTCCGGAGAGTGTCGCCGTGTAGGCGGTGCGCGGATCGAAGCCGATCTGATTGGCCACGCTCTGCTGCGCGGAAAAGCCCGCGTCGCCCGCGGTATACGAGAGCGGAAGGGTCGCGCCGCCGGGACCCGAGAGCGCCGCGGGAAGGCTGAACTGGAGCTCGACCACCCGGGTATTGCCGGCCCCCTTGATGTCGAAGCGCGCCGCCCGCAGGCCGTCGGTGCGGGAGACGACGGTGCTGACGCCGGGGAGCATGCTGCCGAAGGTGACGCCCTGGATGCCCGTGACCTGGATATTCTGTGCCCGCGCCGCGGCCGGAGGCGCCACGACGAGAACGGCGGCGGCGGCGAGTCTCCGGAGCATCAGTTGTAGGTGACGGTGAGCGTGATCGGCTGGCTGTAGCTGCCGATGCCGGCGTTCGTGGTCGTGACGGTGGCGCCCACCCAGAGATAGAGCGCCCCGGTCGCGCTCGTCGCGCCGAAGGAGCCGGTGCCGGACGAGACGGTGATCGCCTGCGCGCTCGCGGGGTCGCTGAGGGTATTGCTCAGCAGCTCCCACGCCCCGAGCACGACACCGGGCCCGAGCGCCGCCGGAAAGGAGTAGGCGATGGTGACGGGCGCGGACGCCGCCATGGTGATGACGAAGCGGCCGCCCATGGGGGCGGCCACGCGCCTGGAGTCGGTGGGGAGGACGTTACCGAATCCGAGATCGCTCCCGCTGATCGTGATGGCACTGAGCACGGTGCCGGTCATCGTGGCCGATCCCGATGTCTGGGCGGCCGCCCGGGCGGGGGCGGCGGCAAGGCACACGAGCGCGATCAGCGGGCGCAGGGTCATGGAGTCCGCGGCAAACGCAATCCGGATTTTCGGTGGAGTCGCTCAATTATACACTACCGTCACGACAAGAGGGGAGGTGTAGCTCCCGATTGGCGCGGCGGTCGTCACGATGGTACCGCCGATCCAGAGGAAGAGCCGCCCGGTGCCGCTCAGGGTCATCGTCTGCGGAGCCGTGGACGGGACGAACGGGTTGGCCGCCCCCGCGCCCGGCGCCGAGCCGCGCAGTCCGGTCCAGCTGCCCACGGCGACGGCCGGATGGCCGAGATCGGTCGGCAGAGTGAAGCTCACGCTCACCGGCTGGTTCGCTGCACCGGTGATGCTGAACCGGCCGCCATCCCTGGCCTGAACCACCTTGCTCGAAGTCGTGGCGACGTTGCCGAACGCAAGATCGAGCGTGCCACTGACAGTCAGCGCCGAGACCACGGTGGTGCGCGCCGCCATCCCGCCGCTCGTCTGCGCGCGACCACGTCCCGCAGCAACGAGCAGCGCGGCCGCTACCAGAACGGCAGGCGTGAGGGTTCGGGCTCGCACATGGCCTTTCGGAAGTGCGGCCGTGAAGGCGGAAGCCCCCACGGCCGCGTGCAGCCGAGGAATGGACGCGTCAGTTGTACACGACGGTGAGCGTCACGGGTGCCGAATACGTCCCGACCGATGCCGCGGTCGTGGTCACGGTCGCGCCGACCCAGAGGTAGAGCGATCCGGTCCCGCTCAGCGACAGCGTCTGCGCGCCGGCCGAGGGGGTCAGGGCGGACGCACCGGCGGTCGAGTTGGACGTGTTCGAGAGACCGGTCCACGTGCCAATGGCCACCGCGGCGTTCCCCAGGGTGGTCGGAAGGGCGAACGAGACGCTCACCGGCTGGCTCGCAGCGCCGGTGACCGTGAAGGTGCCGCCCGACGCGGGCGCGACGGTCTTGAACGACGTCGGCGCGATATTGCCGAAGACGAGATCGGTGCCGTTCACGGTGAGCGCCGCCACAACCTGTGCGGTCGCATTGATGGACCCGGAAGTGCCCTGAGCTTCGGCGCTGCCGGCACCCACAGCAGCAAGCGCGACGACCAGCGAGAGAGAGCGACGCATGGCTACGACCCCTTGTCGAGTGGTGGTGGGACGACCGCGCCGGGTCGGACGACCTCGGCAACCGGGTGGCGGGAAGGCAACGGGCGTGCCACTCACCGGCGCGACCATCGGCACCGGGTACGTTCAGGAGGGGGTCCGGGCGGTCGGGAGCCTCAACGCCATCTTCCGGCAGCACAGCGACTTGCCGAGCTTGCCCACAGGTGCTGCTGGGGGGGCGGCGCGCCTGTGCGAAGCCGGCGGCGGGAGCGGAGCCGGTCGGTGGGAGCTGGTCGCGGATTGCTGGACGGAAAAGGAAAACGCCCCGCGGCTGCCCGCGGGGCGCTGGACTGCGCAAACCCGATTCAGTCGGCGGAAGAGACCGATGCCGGTGCCGCGGTCGAATCCATCGAGGCATCCTCGATCACGAGCGCGACTCGGCGATTCTGCATGCCTTGGTCACCGGGGCCGCGGGCGCCCGGCACGACCTGACGATTGGTCGCCTCGCCGTAGCTCACGGCGCGCAGGTTGCCGGCAAGCGCGCCGGTGCCCTGCAGGTAGTCGCGCACCGCCTCGGCGCGGCGCATGCCGAGCCGCTCATTGAAGCGCGTGCCGCCGGCCGGGTCCGCGAACCCTTCGACGGTGATCGTCGCGTTCGGATAATATTCCTTCACGACGCCGGCGAAGCGATCGAGCACCGGCCGGTCAGCCTCGCGCAGGTCCGCGCTGGCGAAGTCGAAGTGGACGGGGACATTGAACTTGAGCATCCCCTTCATCCGCTCCATGCTGACGTTGTATTCACCGCGGAAAGCGGTGAGCTCCTTCTCCAGCGCGTCGAGACGGCTGTTGGTCGAGTCGATGCGGGCGCCCAGCTGACGGTCGCCGGTCTGCATCTCGTCCCGGATCTTCGCGACTTCACTGTCGAAGTCCTTGCGGGTCACTTTCGCGGCGCAGGCGGACAGGCCCATGGCCAGTCCCATCGCCAGAGTAGTACGGGTCCACATCATCGTCCCTCCTTGTCCGTCGGGGTCTCAACGTTACGACACGCTGAATGTGGCCCGCCGGAGCGCGATGCGGCTGTGACCTTGCTCACGAAACAAATCGTATCGTGGTGTTTCATCCGACGCCTATCTATGCTTGGCAGATGAGTTTGCAGCTCTTTTCAGCGGAGTGGGCCGAGCGCTGGTGCACCGCGCTCGGCCAGAGCGCGACCTTCCGGGACGCAGCCGCCGGCTGGGTCGGCACCGTCGCGCTGGTGATGCGGGAGACGGGAGGCGAGATCGCCGGCGCCGCGATCGTGGACGCCGGCGACGGGCGATGCCGGAGCGCGCGGGCCGCGAGCGCCGACGACCTGGCGTCCGCGGCCTACGTCTTCGAAGCTCCGGCTGCCGCGTGGAATGAGGTGTTCAGTGGAAGAGTGCAGCCCGCCATGGCGCTCATGACCGGCCGGCTTCGGCTGGCGCGGGGGAGTCTCGCGTCGCTGCTCCCGCATGCGCGCGCGGCGGCCGCGATGATCTCCGCCGCGGCGAGCATCTCCGGGTCGTGACAGGTTCGACGGTCCGGGCTCCGCTCAGCGGATCCCGACGAGCTCCACGTCGAAGACCAGCGTCGCATTCGGCGGAATGACCGGCGGACTTCCGGCAGCACCGTAGCCCAGCGAGGGAGGAATCACGAGCTTCCGCTTGCCGCCCACCCGCATCCCCGTCAGCCCCTCGTCCCATCCCTCGATCACTTCATGGTTGCCGATCGTGAACTCGAGCGCCCCATGGCCTCGGCTCGAGTCGAACTGGCGCCCGTCCGTCAACCACCCGGAGTACTGCACGGCCACGGTGCTGCCGGCGCGCGCAGGCTCCCCGCTCCCGACTGCCAGATCCTGGTAGCGAAGGCCGGACGGTGCCGCGGTCATGGCGGTGGTATCCACGTGAAGCTCCTTGGCGAAGCCGGCGTGCGCGATGGGCACGGTCCGGAAGTCGTTGAGGTCGCAGGCGGCGATGCCGGCCGCGATGGCGAGCGGAAGCAGGAGTCGCATGAGCGGATGGCGTCGGAAACGGGAATCGAATACGGGAAATGAAGAAGCCGGCCAGTCGGCCGGCCCCCCGAGCATCGGGACGGCGGGATTTGAACCCGCGACCCCTGCAACCCCATTGCAGTGCGCTACCGGACTGCGCTACGTCCCGTCGATGCGGTGCGAAGTGTAGCCGCCGCTGCCTGCTTCCGGAAGGGCCGCGCGAGGGAACTCACGCCGCACGCGCGATGTTTGGGACGGGTCACGGCGAAGCCGCGTTCAGGTGGCCGGCGCGGCTGCACCGGCAAGTCGTTGTGGGGCTTACACCTGGCCTCGAACAAACCCCGAAGCCACGACGCCTTGACAATAGCTAACAAATTGGTATATTGTAAGTTAGCTGTCTGCTCATTCACAAATCTGACGGACCTTTCTCCCGCAAAAAATCCGCAACTGAAGGGCTGTCCCGGCCGCCGGGTCTCCACCCGAGGTGCCGGCCGAGACCAGCGGACAGGCGGTCAGTCACAGGCAGCATTTCCGGACCGGTCCCCGGGCCGCCAGCGCGGCGCAGCATCGAGCCCTGACCAGGCGTTGGGTTACGGAGGACGTGTCCGAACGGACCCGTCCATGCACATGAGCGAGAGGCAGGAGCACATGTCCGAACTACCGCAGCACACCCCCGAGTCTCCCGTGGCCGCGCCGGCCGTCGCGCCCTGGGATCCGTTTCAGCTGATGGACCGGCTCGACGAGGAAGCGCTTCGCCGCGAGCTCGAGGGCGTCGCGAGCACCGATCTCGTCTATGTCGTGAAGGAAGGCGGACAGGAAGTCGTGGGGCTTTCGAAGACGGGCGTCGACGAGTGCTGCATGGCGCTCGTGTCGCAGGGCCAGGTCATTCGTGAGGAGGACCTGGAGTATGCCGTCATCGGCGAAGACGACGATCGCGAGGCGCTCTTCAAGGTGAAGGCCGCACGCTACGCCGTCTCGCCCGACGGTACCGAAGTCCGCCTCGACCAGGTCATCGGGGTCAAGCGCCAGGCGCTCTATTACGAGCCGGCCCAGCTTGACCTCGATGCGCGGGTTGCGAGCAGGAAGTACAAGGGCCGCACCTATCGCGAGCTGCTCGAGACGGCCGATGGGCGGGATTATCTCGCCTGGATGGCCGAGAACTTCAGCGAGCCCGAGATCCGGGAGTTCGTGAAGCGCATTCTGGCGGGCGACGAAGTGGTCGCGCAGCGCGGCAAGCAGCTCAATCCGCACTGGTACGAGGCCGGCGCCATGAAGGCCGCGCGGAACGCGCGCTTCCGGCTCATCCCCGGCAACGTGCGCGCGCAGGTCATCGCGGGCGCGCGGCAGGCCGGCCAGACCCGCGTCGTGGAGGCGCGGAGCGGCACGCTCCGCGGAGTGTCGAAGGCGACGCCGGCGCCGGCACCGGCCGTCGAGGCCCCGCGGCCGCAGGAGCCGGTCCGGAGCGAGGTCGCCAGCCGGAGCGAGGTCGTGACCCGGATCGGGCCGTACGCCCCGACCGAGAAGCAGGTCGCCTTCTTCCAGCGGCTGGCGGATTCGCCGGTCTTCACGGACGACGAGCGGCGGCGGGCGCTCGACTGGCTCGCCACCAAGGCCACGCGGCAGACGATCAAGGATCAGATCGACTGGCTCAAGCGGCAGGTCGAGACCCGCAAGTCGGGTCGGGCCGGCAGCTCGGCGGCGTAAGCCATGCGGCCCGCGATCGATCTGGCGCGGGCCGGGATCGATCCCGGTCGCCTGGAGCGGAGTCTCTTCCTCTCCGGCGACCAGATCGGCGCCGGCCAGTACCGCGTCACCGGCGGCGGCCACGAGCACTGGGTCGATCTCTACACCGCGGCGCACCCGCGCTGCGACTGCGGGGATCACCTCTGGCGCGAGACCGTCTGCAAGCACATCCTTGCCGCCCTCCTCCGCGAGGGAAACGCCGAGGTCGTGAGCGCCCTCGGCGGCCTCGTGCGGCGGCTTCGCCCGGCCGCCTGACGAGCGCTACCGGAGCTCCTTCAAGCGCCGGAGCTCCGGTACCCGCCAGGCCGTCACGCCCACCACGGCGAGCGTGGCCATCCCCCCCAGCACCACCGACCGCGCGGCTCCCAGGAGCCGCGCGGCCACTCCCGACTCGAATTCCCCGATCTCATTCGACGACCCGATGAAGATCGCGTTCACGGCCGACACGCGGCCGAGCAGCGCCTCGGGCGTGAGCACCTGCAGCAGGGTCGAGCGCACGACCACGCTGACCGTGTCGACCATCCCGCTCGCCGCCAGCAGCATGAGCGAGACCAGGAAGCTCCGCGAGAGCCCGAACCCGATCATGCACGCGCCGAAGAGCGCCACGTTCACGAGCAGGGCCCGCCCGGCCCGGCGCATGGGCCGGGCATGCGCCACGATGAGCGACATGGTGACGGCGCCCGCGGCCGGCGCCGCGCGGAGGATGCCGAGGCCTTCGGGGCCGACGCGGAGGATATCGTCGGCAAAGATCGGCAGCAGCGCCGTGGCACCGCCGAAGAGGACCGAGAAGAGATCGAGCGTCATCGCGCCCAGGATGACGGGTTGCGACCGGACCCAGCGGATCCCCTCGGCGAGACTCTGGCGGATGCCGGCGGCGGCAGCGGCGGCGGACACCTGCCGGCGCGGGTGGCGGACCCGAAGCAGCATCAGGATCGCGAGCAGCATCAGCGCAGCGTCCACCATGTAGGCCTCGGCAGGCCCGCCAAAGCCGTACAGCAGCCCCCCGGCTGCCGGTCCGACCACGGCGGCGAACTGCCAGCTCGAGCTGCGCCACGCCACCGCATTCGGATAGAGCTCGCGCGGCACCAGCTCGGCGCCGAAGGCGGTGCGGGACGGCATCAGGAAGCTCCGGGCGATGCCGCTCGCGAAGATGACGACGTAGAAGGGCCAGACCGCCCGCTCGCCGCGCAGCGTCATCACGAGCAGCGCGGCGGCGCAGCCCAGCAGGATCACGAGCGTCATCAGCATGATCCGGCGGCGGTCGAGCCGGTCGGCCAGGTGGCCGGCGTAGAGTGCGAGGGACACGAACGGCAGCGCTTCGGCGAGCCCGATGAGGCCCAGGGACAGCGGGTCCTTCGTGATCGAATAGATCTGCCACGCGACGACGACGCCGCGGATCTGGGTGGCGACGGTCATCGCCAGGAGACTGAGAACGAACCAGCGATAGTTGGGAAGGCGGAGAGACGCGTAGGAATCGTGGCGGGTCGTCATGCGGCCGGACCGGTGGCCGCGAGGTATTGAGGACATGCAATCGCGCTAGATTGCACAGGTGAGGCCGCCGCGTGGCGCCCGGCGTCCAGTCCCCCCTGATATTCCAGGTGGTCCCACGACGGTGCGTTTCGCGCGGGGACGGTCAGGTGAATCGCTCGGCTCCCGTCGAGTTGAGACCTCCCGCCGGGGCACCGGCGCTCCGGTCACGGAGCATAATTGAATTCCGATCGGGCCGCAGCGAAGGAGACGGCTCATGCTGGCTCGTGACATCCTGCTCCTCCCGCTCATCCCGTTGCTCCTCGGATCGGCCCTTCGCGCGCAAACCCCGTCGGAGCGCACGGTGCTCGACCATCTCCGCGACTCGGTTGCGGCAGTGGCCGACGCCGACGGCCTGCGGGCCGCGCTCCGGAACAGCGGCAGCGACCGGGACAACCTGACCCGACTGCGGAGAAGCGTCATCGCCCTTCGCGTCGGCGAGCTGACGGGCGAGCGTGCCGCCCTCGACGAAGCGCTCCGCTCGGCGGATGACGTGACCCACGCGGAGCCGGGATGGCCCTACGCCTGGTTCTTCCGGGGCATGACCAAGCTGGCGCTGGGCGATCGCGGCTTCGCGCCCAAGGCGCTCGGCGGCCAGGCGGAGGGCGAGCGCTACTACGGCGCGTTCGTGCGGGACGCGACGCATGCGCTCTCGCTCGACCCGGCACTTCCGCCTCTTGTCGCCGCACTGACGCCCATCATGACGGCGGAAGGCGATCGCGAGCAGCCGCCGGCATTCCTTGATGCGATCCGGCTGGGCCTGCAGCGGGGACTCGTCGACGCCCGCGGGCATCTCATCCTCGCCCGCGCGGCGCGCACCGCGCGCGACGATTCCACGGCGCTCGACGAGCTGTCGACATTCGAACGCTCGGGCGGGGACGCAGGCGTGGCGGCGCTCGAACGCGCGAGGACCCTCGCGGGGTTGGGGCGCCGCGGGACGCGCTGGCCGAATATCTCCGCGGCGCCGGGATGGCGTCGGCCGAGGCACGGGCCTTCTACCGGCGGGACCTCGAGTGGGTGGCCGAGCCGCAGGATCTGCTGGCCTACGACTCGGTGGACGCGGCGTCGGTCCGGCCATGGCTCGAGCACTTCTGGGCCATCCACGGCGCCGAGTCGCTCCGAAGCGGAGACGAGCGCATTGCCGAGCATTTGCGGCGGTGGGCGTACGTCTACCGCTACTTCCGCGTAGTCGATCCGGAGCGGCGCGTGGATCTCAGGCAGGTGCGAGTCGAAAACCTCGGCGCCTGCCAGTATCCCCTGGAGATGTCGCTCGACGACTACGCGATGTTCCGGCCGGACCGGCTCGACGATCACCGGTCGCGCGAGCGCCTCCTCGACCATCGCGCCGCGGTCTACATGCGGCATGGCGAGCCGTGGAGACGCGTCGGGACTCCCGCACCCGCGTCCTCCGGGCCCGACGAGGCTGGGCCGCGCGGCGAGGAAACCGATGACGTCCTTTCGGCGCATGATGTCGCGAACGGGATCGCCCGCGACTCCGTTCACTCGGTCGTTCCCGATGTGTGGCTCTACTGGTTCGCCGATCGCCCCCGGCTCTTCTATTTCGGGTCCAGCCAGGCCCTTGGCCCCGGACCCACCACGCTCTACACGCACGTGCCCTATGAATCGAGTCTCCTCTATCTCCTCGGGTCGGTGGACCCCGTCTTCACGAAGGCGGCGAATCGCGTCGTGATCCAGGAGATCTCTCCGTCGAGGGCGGCCCCGCTCCAGTGTACGGTCGCGATCCAGGATCTTGTCGCCCACACCTGGGCCGACGTGACCGCGGGAGCCGAAAACGACAGCTATACCCTGCTCTTCCGCCATCCGCTCGGCGGGATCATGCAGAGTTTCGTGATCGGCGAGCCGGATCTCGGCACGGGCCGCGTGCTTCTGGCGTACGCGATTCCGCGGGCGGCCCTTTCGACCGCGGCGCCCCGGGCCGAACTCCGCGCCAGCGCGGTCGACGCACGCCGCTCGATGAGTGTGTTCGCCGATACCACAGTCGCGTTCGCGCCTGCCGGTCCTGCTGATTCGGCGGGATTCGCGTCGGGAATGCTCGAGCTTCCGGTGCCTGCCGGGCGCTACACCGTCCGCTTCGCCGTATCGCGACCGTCGGCCGAGGCGGGCACCGTGCTGACCAGGCACGATGCGCTCCTGGGCGACGGGCGTCCGGGACTGAGCGACATCATTCCGACGGTGAACGTCGGAGGCGCAGTCTGGCGCTCCGGGGCGGGGGCCGTCCGCATCAACACCCTGGGCGGTTATCGGGAAGGCGGATCGGCATCTGTGTATTACGAGGTATACGGCCTCGATCCGGGGACGACGTATCGCACGCGCGTCGCCCTGCAGCAGTACGGGGCACGCCGCCCGCACGGCGTGACGCTCGCCTTCACCGAGCCCGTCAGCGCTTCCCGCATGTCCGTCCGGCGGGAGATCAGTTTGGCCGGCCTCAGGCCGGGCCAGTACGAGCTTGCCGTGACGGTCGAAAACGCCGCGACGGGCAATCGCGCGACCCGGAAGCAGCTGATCAACGTGATGCGGCGCCAATGAAAAGCGCCTCCCCGGAGGGAGGCGCGGACGCGACGTCGATGATGACGGCAGAGCCACTGGTCGGATTTGAACCGACGACCGCTCGATTACGAATCGAGAGCTCTACCCCTGAGCTACAGTGGCTGGTGTGGAAAGATTCGGCATGCCCTGGAGCGGATTCGAACCGCTACGCCTTTCGGCACTACCCCCTCAAGATAGCGTGTCTACCAGTTTCACCACCAGGGCGGGAGCGGCCACGAAGATAGCCCGGGCACCCATGAGGGTCAAGCGAATCCGTCAGAGGTTGCTCGTGTAGGGACTGCCGCCGATCGGAGTGCCCTCGAGGTAGATGTTGACGAGATCGGCGCCGTGCCCGGACGCCGTCGGCAGGTAGCTTCCCCGGTAGGTCCCGTCTTCGTTGTCGAGCACGGTGACGGGTGCGCCCGCATTCTTCCCGCTGATCGACGCCGTGACCTCACCGCCGCTCGTATCCAGCAGGTTCCGGAACGCATCCCGCAGCTGGACGGTGAAGACGGTCAGCCGGTTGCGCTCGCCGCGGGGGACGTCGGCGGACGACTGGGCCGCGGATGCGCCTCCGGGATCCACCGTGACCGTCGCCGTCTGGTCGATCGGCGTGCCGTTCGCCGTTGCGGTCAGTGTCTTGGTCTCCGCGACGTTCGAGCTGAACTGGAAGGTGGCCACGCCCGAGGCATCGCTCGTGGCCGGCGCGGGTGAAATCGTGTTGCCGGTGCCCGACGATGCGAGCGTCACCGTGGCACCGGCGATCGGCTGGCCCGACGCGTCGCGCACGGTGACGGTGACCGCGCTCGTGACACTCCCGTCACTCGCCGCGATCGTCGCCGGATCGGCGCTCACGGTGGAGAGCGACGCGCTCACCGCCGGCGGATTGATGGCGACGACCGCGGGCTGGGCGACCTCGACGCTGCCGTTGATCGTCGCGGTGATCGTCCTGGTGCCACCCGAGAGCGCCGTGAGGCTTCCGGTCGCGACGCCGGACGCGCCCGTCGGAACGAGCGGCTGGATCACGACGTTTCCGCTGCCGCTCACATCGAGATGGACGGTGGCGCCGCTCACCGGATTCCCGTAGCGGTCCCGGACGGTCGTCGTGAGCGTCACCGTCGCTCCCGGATCGGCGGTGGTCGGCGACGCCACGAGGGTGGAGGCCGCCGCGTCCGGCGCGGCCGCGGTCACGGTGACCGACGCGGTCTGCGCCACCGTCACGCCGTTGATCGTCGCGGTGATCACCTTGGTGCCGGCGTCGGTCGACTGAAGCGTCGCCGTGGTGCTGCCGTTCGCGTCCGTGACGGCGGGCAGCGACACATCGTTGCTCGTCCCGCTCACCGCGAGCGCCACCCCGGCTCCCGCGACGCGATCGCCCGACGCATCGCGCGCAATCACGGTGATCGTACTCGTGCCGCTGCCGGCCGTGATGGTGGACGGCGACGCGGTGACCGTCGACTGCGTGGCGCTCACCGGCGCCGCCGTCACGCTGATCGGATTGGACGTCACCGTGGACAGCGAACCGGAGAAGAAGACCAGCGTCCGCGTGCCGGCGCTTCCCGCGATCGAGAGATCGGTGAACGTCGCGTGACCGGCCGCATCGGTGCTGCGCGTCACCGTGCCGCCGAGCGTGCCGCCGCCGCTCGCGATCGCCGCGGTGATGGGCACGCCGGCCTGCGCCGCCGGATTGCCGAACCGGTCGAGCAGCGCGACGACCGGCTGCTGCTCGAGCGGCGTGCCGCTCTCCGCCGTCGACGACGGCTGGACGATGAGCGAGAGCTGGGAGGCCGCGCCCGCCGCGATGGTGATTCCCGAGGATGTCACCCCCTGGAGGCCCGCCCCGCCGAAGTTCAGCGTGTAGGTCCCGCCCGACCCGCCGATGCCGAGTCCACTGAAGGTGGCGAGGCCGTTCTGGTCGGTCGGAGCGGTGACCGATCCGATCAGCGTGGCGCCGACCGGGCCCGATGCGATCGACGCCGTCACCGCGAGTCCCGCCTGGTGCACCGGATTGCCGTTCGCATCGCGCACCTGAAGCCTGGGCTGCTGCGCGAACGGCACGCTGCTCTGCGCCGTGGCGGACGGCTGGGTCGCGACGGTGAGCCGGCCGGCGGCGCCAACGGTGGCCGTGGCGGCGAAGACGATGGGCTCTGCCGCACCGGAGGCGGTGGCGGTGGTGGTCTGCGCGCCGGCGCTCGGCCCGAGGGTGCGGAGGACGCCGGTGAGCCCGCCCGGGCCGGTCTGCGTGGATGCCGCGCTCACGCTCCCGCCTCCCGAGATGGCCCATGCCACCGTCACGCCACCCACCGGATTTCCGTTTGCATCATTCGCGCGGACGACGAGCGAGTCGGGCAGTAGCGAGCCGGCCGTGGCCGTCTGGTTGTTCCCGCGCACCGCCGTGAAGGAGGCGACGCCGCCGGCACCCGCAGTCGCCGCGATCACGATGCTGAGCGGCGTGGGCGAGCTGGGTCCGACGATGGTGGCACTCAGCGTCTGCGATCCCGCGGTCGGCCCGAGCGTCCAGCGCACGCCGGCGCGACCGTCGGCATCGGTCGCCACCGTGTCGGGGGCCACCGAGCCGCTCGTGCTCCCGACGACGGCGAAGGCGACCGCCTGGCCGGCGACGGGCCGATCCATCGCGTCCGTCACCCGCACGACGATCGAATCCGGCAACGCGGCGCCGACCGGTGCCGTCTGGTTGGCGCCCTTCACGACGCTCACGGCGTGCGGCAGGCCCTCGTTCGGGAGCACGAGGCTGTCGCCGCCGCCGCACGCGGCGGCCAGCGCCCCAACCAGGAACCAGGCAGATATGCGGAAACGGGGCATGTCGTCGGCTCGAATGATCAGTTGGACGCCCGCGGGCGCGGTCTATCAGGCGGATGGATCATCTTATGGCGCAGGGGTTTGCACGGATAGGACGTACGTCACATTCCGCCGCGCGGGGCGGCGGGAGTTCAGTTGAGCGTAATGGTGACGACCTGGGGGGCGCTGACGGAGGTTCCATCGCTCAGCCGGATCGTGAGAGTGGCGCTTCCGGGCGCCGCGCCCGGCGTGTAGGTGAGGGTGCCGTCGGCCGCGATGGCGGGCGCCACGTCGAAGAGGCCGGGGTTCGTGTCGTCGGTGACCTGGAAGGTGAGCGGCTGCCCGCTTTCGTCCGCCGGTCCCGCGCTGACTCCCGTGGCCCATCCCGGCACGGACTGCGCCCCGGCTCCGGCCGCCACCGTCTGATCGGGCCCCGCCGCAAAGGCCGGCGGATCGTTCACCGGATCCACCGTGAGCGCGACCGTCACGACCGACGAGGCGCCGCTGCCGTCGGTTGCATGGTAGGTGAACTGGTCGCTCCCGTTGAAGTCGGCGTCGGGGGTGTAGCTGAACGAGCCGTCGGCGGCGAGGCCGCCGGTGAGCGCCCCGTGGGCGGGACCCGCGTCGAGCACCGCCGTGATCGGGTCGGAATCGGCGTCGCTGTCGTTGGCCAGGACCCCGGCCGCGGCATTCTCGCTGAGCGTGCCGTCTTCGCTCAGCTCGTAGGCGTCGCCGGCGGCGGACGGCGGCGAGTTGCTCGCGGTCACGATGTGGCTCAGGGCGCCCGAGCTGCTGGTGCTGAACCGCGCATCGCCGGAGTACACGGCGGCGATGCTGTGCGTCCCCGCGCCGAGCGTGCTGGTCGTGAGCGTCGCCGTCCCGGACGTCATCGTCTGGGGACCGCCGACGTCGGCTCCGCCATCGGTGAACTGCACGGTGCCGCCCGGGACGCCGGCCGCCGGACCGACGGGCGACACCGTCGCGGTGAAGCTCACCGTCCCGCCCTCGGGCGACGGGTTGCTTCCCGACGTGAGGGTGACGCCGGTCGTCGTCGCTCCCAGGTTCACCGTCTGCCCGCCGGCGAGGGTGCCGGTCGAGCCGGACGCGTACGTGGCGTCACCCTGGTACGTGGCGCCGACAGTGTGACTGCCGACGGCGAGCATCGAGATGGTGGTCGTCGCGGCACCGCTCGCATCGAGCGCGGCGGCGGAGCCGCTCGGGCTTCCGTCCACGCTGAACTGGACGGTCCCGCCCGGCGTGCCGGCCGCGCCGGAGACGGTCGCGGTGAACGTCACCGGCTGGCCGAAGACCGACGGGTCATCGGAGCTCGCGACGGCCACCGATGCGGCCGCCGGCGTGACGCTGTGGCTCGCGGTCTTCGAGCTCGGGTTGAAGTCTGCGTCGCCTTCGTAGGTGACGGTGATCGTCTTCGCGCCCGAGGTCGTCGAGGCGAGGACGCAGCTCCCGACCGGCGCGGCATCGGTGCAGCTCGCGGTGCCGTCGGAGACGCTCACCGTGCCGCTCGGCGTACCCGACGCCGGCGAGGCGACGAACACGGCGAAGCTCACCGTGTAGCCCGCGCCGGCGACCGACGGATCGGGCCCGTCGCCCGAGATGGTCACGCTCGTGTTCCCGCGGTTGACCGTGTAGGCCAGCGAGCCGCTGCCTGCGCCGTACGGGCCCCCGCCGCTGTAGCTCGCCGTGATGGTGTGGCTGCCCGCCGAGAGCGTGGTGCTCGTCTGGGCCACGCCGCCGCTCAGGGTGACGGGGCCGTTGATGTCGGCGGCGCCCTCGGCGAACTGCACCGTCCCGGTGGGCGTGCCCGACGCGCCGCTCACGGTCGCCGTGAAGGTCACCGTCTGCCCGGTCACCGCGCTCGCCGGCGAGCCGGTCACCGCGACGGTGGCGCCGTTGGCCTGCACCGAATGCGCCACGCCGCCCGACGTGCTCGCGGCGTAGTTCGCGTTCCCCGCATAGCTGGCCGTGAGCGTTCGCGCGCCGAGGGTCGAGAGCGAAAGCGCACAGCTTCCCGCGGCCACGGTGGCGGTGCAGCTGTTCACGCCATCGGATACGGTGACGCCGCCGGCCGGCGTGCCGCCACCGGGGGCGTCGGCCGTGACGGCATACGACACCGTCACCGGCTGCCCCGCATTCGACGGATCGGGGCTGTCGGAGCTGATCGTCGTGGTGGTCGAAGCGGTGCCGATGGTGCGTGTCGCGGTGTCGGTGCTGCCGGCGAAGTCGCCGTCGCCGGCGTAGGTGGCCGTGAAGACGGTGTTCGAGCCCGCGGCGGTGGCGGCGAGCACGCAGCTGCCGGCCGCGACGGGGGCGGTGCAGCTCCCGCCGCCGCCGCTCACGGTCACGTTGCCGGTCGGCGTGCCGCTTCCCGCGGGAACCACCGTCCAGCCGGCGGTGATGGGCTGGCCGACGACGGTGGTGCTCCCGCTGAGCGTGAGCGTCGTCGTGGTGGACGCGGCACTCACGGTCACGCCGGGCTGCGACGTGAGCGTCGTGCCGTTCACGCTCGCGGTCACCGTCTTGATCCCGCTCTCGAGGCTCGAGAGCGAAGCGCTGAAGACGCCGCTGCCGTCGGTCGAGCCGCTCGACGGCGTGATCGTGTTGCCGCTTCCGGTGACGCTGAGGGCAACGGCGGCGCCGCTGATCGTGTTGCCGCCGGCATCGCGCGCGGTGACCGTGATCGTGGCGCTGCCTACACCGACCGTGAGCGTGGCGGGCACCACCGCGACGGTCGAGGTGGCCGGATCGGCGTTGCCGATCCCGACGGTCACCGTCGCCGTCTGGGTGATGCCGACGGGCGGGCCGCCCCGGGCGGCGGTGGCCGACACTACCTTCGGCCCCGCGGCGCTCGACGCCAGACTTCCTGCGGCGACGCCGGAGGCGTTCGTGGTGCCGACCGGCTGGGTGATGCTGTTGCCCGAGCCGGTGGCCGAGAGGACGACCGTCGCGCCGGCGATCGCATTGTCGAACGCGTCCCGGACGGTCACCGTGACGGTCGCCGTCCCCGTCACCGCCGCGATCCCGGCCGGTGCGGCGCTCACGCTCGAATGACCGGCCGAAGGCGCGGCGGAATTCACGGTGAGGGTGGCGGTCTGCGTCACCGTGGTACCGTTGATCGTCGCGGTGACGGTCTTGATGCCGGCCTCGGTGGAGCTGATCGTCGCGGTCGCGACGCCGTTCGAGCCGGCCACCCCGCCGGCCGGCTGCGTGACGCTGTTGGTGCCGGTGACCGACACGGAGACCGCGGCGCCCGGAATGACGTTGCCGCTCGCATCCCGCGCGGTCACCGTGACGGTGGCAGTGCTGGAGCCGCCGCTGGCCGTGATGGGCGAGCCGCTCAGCGAGAGGGACGAGTTGCCGGCGCTCACGTTGCCCGCGCCCAGCGTGATCGTTCCGGAGACGACGCCGGCCAGACCGCCGGCACCGAACGCGATGGTGGCCTGGCCGCCCGCCGCGCCGCTCAGCGTGAGGTTCGAGAACGTCGCACGGCCCGACGCATCGGTGGCCCTGCTCGTCGTGCCCGACAGCGTCGGACTCCCCGACTGGATCTGCGCGGTCACCGTCACGCCGGCCTGTGCCACCGGATTCCCCGCGGCATCGACGAGCTGGATGACGGGCTGCGTCGCCAGCGGGCTTCCACTCGATGCCGTCGGCGACGGGGGCACGGCGAGGTCGAGCTTCGTGGCGCTCCCCGCCCCGATCGCCACCGGGTCGGACGTGGCGCCGGTGAGGTTGACGCCGCTGAAGTTGAGGGTGTACGAGCCGGCGGGCCCGCTCAGGCCCAGATTGCTGAACGTCGCGAGGCCGGAGCTGCTGGTCGCGGCCGTGACGGACCCGACGACGGATCCGCCCGGACCCGATCCGAGCGATGCCGTGATCGCGATTCCCGCCGAGTGCACATCGTTGCCGTTGGCGTCCTGAAGCTGAACCTGCGGCTGCACCGCGAACGCGACGCCGCTCTGCGCGGTCGGGGATGGCTGGCGCGCCACGGCGAGCTGTCCGGCCGTGCCGACCGCCGCCGTCGCCGCGAAGGTCACCGGCGAGCCGGTAAGTCCCGTCGCCGAGGCGACCGTGGACTCCGGACCCGCGGCCGTGCCGAGCGTGCGCCGGACGGCGGAGTGCCCATCGGCTCCGGTCGGCACGGTCGGGGCGCTCACGGTGCCGCCGCCGGAGGCCGACCAGGTGACGGTCACCCCCGGCACCGGATTCCCCGCGGCATCGCGCACCACCACCACGAGCGAATCGGCCAGCGCCGAGCCTGCCGTGCCGGTCTGACTGTTCCCCGAGACGATGGCGATGGACGCCGCGCCGGCCGGGTTCGCCGTGGCGGTGAAGCCGGCGACGAGATTGGCGGGGGCACCGTCGCCGGTCACCCTGGCCTGGCCGGCCTGCGCGCCCGCGCTGGTCCCGAGCGTCCAGCGCGCACCGGCCCGGCCGTCGGCGTTGGTATTGCTCGTGACCGGGGCGACGGAGCCACCGCCAGCGGTGACGCTGAACGTCACCGGCTGGTTCTCGACCGGCCGGCCGCTCGCGTCGGTGACCCGCACGACGACGGAATCGGCGAGGAGGGCGCCGACGGTGCCGGTCTGGCCATTCCCCTTCACGACCGCGATGGCGGTCGGAAGAGTCTCGTCCGGCAGGACCAGCTTGTCGCCGCCACACGCGGTGGCGAGCGCGGCCAGGGCCAGCACGGATGCGATGGCAGAACCAGAGAAGGGCACGATGTCCGGGGTCACACGTGAAGGGCGCCCGCCACTCGGCGGGCGCCCTTCAAAGATAGTACGGGATCGGCCCTCAGGTGAGATCAGAACGCGCCGGACTGATAGGTGAGCGCCACGCCGATCGCGCCGATCCGCTCGCGGTAGCCGCCACCCTCGGCGCCGGAGTAGTCGTGGTACTGGAAATCGAGGGTCGGCGTGATCGCGAGATGGCGGCCGACCCTGATGTCGTACCCCACCCCGAGCACGCCGGCCAGGCCGAGATCGCTGATGGTCGGCCCGCCGCTGTAGTCCACGGCGCTCCGGCCGATTCCGACGCCGCCCTTGAGGTAGAGCCCGGCGCGGGTCGCCGGATAGAATTGCGCGATCCCGAACACGCCGCTCACCGTTTCGGTGACATTGCCGCCGTCGTAGTAGGAATTGACCCAGCTCGAGATCTCACCGCCAAGGCGGAGATTCGGGTTGACCGTGCCGCCCAGCCGGATCTGCACGGTCGGCTTCGTGAGGTTGTCGCTGTACCCGAAGCCGTCATCCTCGAGGTTGACCGATTCCGCGCCGGCGCCCAGCCCGAAGGAGCCCCAGAAGCCGTGTCGGGCGCGCCCCGACACGTCGATCACGCCGGGTCGGCGGTGCTGCGCGAGAAGGGTGGACGAGACGAGGAACGGGAGGGCGAGCGCGAGGGCGGCGGCGCGGACGGCAGATCGCATGATGGTCACCCAGGAAGAAGTCGGTCTGGCCCCTCGGGAACGCCTGACCGGACGGCAAGGAGTGGGCCGCGCGAGACGAAGTCGCCTATCTTTTTGCCGACAGCGCATTTGCGGTTTTCGCCGCGGGGCACGCCGACGGCCGATCGTCCTCAGGAGCAGACACTCATGTCACCCCGCTCGCGGTACATCCTGCCTGCCCTGCTCACGCTCGTCGCGCTCGTCTGCGTTCGACTCGGGATCTGGCAGCTTCACCGGCTGGCCGGACGTCGGGCGGCCAACCGCGCGGCCGCCGCAGCCCGTCACGCGCCCGAGGTCGACCTCACCCGGATGTCGGATACGGCCGGCACCTTCCGCCTGGCCGAGCGTCGCGTCCGGGCGGTGGGACACTACGACCCCGCGCGAGAGATCGTGCTTCGGGGCGTGAGCTTCGAGGAGGCGCCCGGCGTGCAGGTCGTGACGCCGCTCCTGCTGCCGGGAGGTGCGGCCGTACTGGTCAAGCGCGGCTTCGTGCCCGCACCCGACGCGGTGAGCGCGGACCTCAGGGGGCTCGACGAGCCGGGAGAAGTGGCGGTGCACGGCGTCGCGATCGCGATCGAAAACCGCGGACGTCCCGGTGCACCGCTCACGCAGAACGGACGCACGACCTGGGCGCGCCTCGAGCTCGATACGCTGCGAAGGCTGCTCCCCTACCCCGTCCTCGGCGTCTACCTCCTGCAGACGCCCGATTCCGGCCTCCCCCATTTTCCCCGCCGCCTTGCCCTCCCCGCGCTCGACGACGGACCGCACCTGAGCTACGCGATCCAGTGGTTCGCGTTTGCGGCCACCGCGCTCATCGTCGGCGGCATCGTCGCCTTCAGGTCGCCGGCGCGGGGGCCGGACCATCCAGCTCCTCGATAGTCTTGGTGGACGGCCGCGTCGTCTGCTGCAGCCGCTTCGCGGTCGCCTCGGCCCCACGGAATGCCCGGAGGAGGTTCTGACCGGCCAGCTTCTTCAGGTCGGCGTCGCTCCAGCCGCGCCGGATGAGCTCCGCGAAGAGATACGGATAGGTCGAGGAGTCCTCGAGGCCCTCGGGCGTTTCGTCGATCCCGTCGAAATCGCTGCCGATGCCGACATGGTCGACGCCGGCGATCTTGCGCACGTGCTCGATGTGGTCGGCCACATCCTTGATCGTCGCCTTCGGGCGCGGGTGCGCGGCCCGCCACTCGGTCATGAGGCGCCGCACCTCGGCACTGTCGTTGGTGGAGGCGCGGATTTCCCGGAAGCGGGCCCCGCGCGCGCGGTCGTACTCGTCGATCGCGGTCGAGATGAAGCCGGGAACGAAGCTGACCATCACCACGCCGCCGTTCTTCGGCAGCCGTGCGAGGATCGAGTCGGGCACATTGCGCGCGACGTCGGTGAGCGCTCGCGCCGAGGAGTGCGAGAAGATGACCGGCGCCTGGCTGACGTCGAGCGCGTCGCTCATCGTGCCGGGGGAGACGTGTGAGAGGTCCACCAGCATGCCGAGCCGGTTCATCTCGCGCACCACTTCCCTGCCGAACGGCGTGAGGCCGCCGTGTGCCGCGGAGTCGAGCGCCGCGTCGGCCCAGCGGAGGGTGACGTTGTGGGTGAGCGTCATGTAGCGCGCGCCGAGGTCGTAGTAGGCGCGCAGCGCCCCGAGCGAATTCTCGATGACGTGGCCGCCCTCCATGCCGAGGAGGGACGCGATCCGGCCCTGGTGGAAGTCGCGCTCGATGTCGTCGGCGGTGAGCGCGAGGGCCAGGCGGTCGGGATAATGCGCGATCATGCGGCGCGCGATGTCGAACTGCTCCAGCTGGATGCGCGCGTAGCCGCTGTCCTTCACCTCGCCCGGCACGTAGATCGACCAGAACTGGGCCGCCACCTCGCCGCGGGCGAGCCGGTCGAGGTCGGTGTGCTTCTCCGAGCGCCGCCGCAGGTCGTAGGCATCCACGTCGCGCGGCGCCGCCTTCGAGGTCCGGATCTCCCACGGCAGATCGTTGTGGCCGTCGATCAGCGGCGTGGACCGGAGCAGGCGGCGCGCATGCTCGAGCGCGGCATCGGAGGTCTGGGCGGCGGCGGAGGAGGCCATGACGGGGGCGATGAGGGTGAGAAGCAGGACCGCTCGGGCGGACGGGCGAAACGGCATCGGAAACCTCGCGAGGATGGGCAGGCGCTCAGCCGCGGCCGATCCGGACCAGCTCCGGCCGGGCCACGAACTCGGGACAGATCGTCCGGTCGTATTCGTAGGGACCGCCCGTCTCGGCATCGGTCCACGGGAAGCCGCGGCAGACGGCGGGATAGTAGGGCTGGCCGTGAATGGTGCAGACGTTGTCGCGCAGGAAGACGCAGCGGCGCCGGCGCACGCGCGTCCGCCACTCGCCCCAGCGGGTGCGATAGAGTACGTCCGGCCCGTGCGCCTCGCTGATGAGCGCGGCCTCCTCGTCACTCAGCGTCACGCCGTACGCGCAGCAGGACGAGGCGTGGGGACAGGGAAAGCAGGGCAGCTCGGGATGGCTCATGGCCCGGCGACCTCCCGGAGTGGGCGGCCCAGCACCGGCTCGGTCGGCGCCACGCCGATCAGCCGCGCGAGCGTGGGACCGATGTCCACGGTGCGGACCGGCCGCTCGTAGCGGCCCGGCCGGATGCCCGGACCCATGAAGAGGATCGGCACGCGGACGTCGGCCTCGAGGGGCGTGCCATGGTTGGCAACACCCGTCTTCGACCAGATCACGTGGCGCTCCGGCACGGCGGCGAAGAGCCAGCCCGTGCCGGGCGGAATGGACCGCTTCCATCGTGCCGCCATCGTGTCGCTCGAGGGAGCGTGGGCAAGCGAGCGCGGGGTATAGACGCGGGCGACTCCGGGTCGGCGGGCGGCGACCGCGGCCCACGCGGCCGCGACGCTGTCCACCGGCACGCCGAGGGCCGCGAGCTCGGCCGTGTCGCCCATGAGCAGGCCGTATTCGAAGCGAAAGCCGAAATCGCGGTGATAGCGCGCGTCGAAGCGGGCGCGTCCTTCCGTAACGGCGGAATCGAGCCACTGCCGGCCCGCGGGCTCATGAAGCCGGGTGCGCACGTATTCGGGAACATGCTCGGTGCCGTGGTCGGCGGAGAGCACGACGAGGGTGCGCGCCGCCGGCACCATCGTGCCGAGCGAGTCGAAGAAGCGGCCGAGCCAGCGGTCGAGCCGCAGCAGGTGATCGTGGACCTCGCGGGAGTCGGGTCCCCAGTCGTGGCCGATCTTGTCCGTGGTCGAGAGCGACACGACGAGGAGGTCGGGCCCGGAGCGCCGGCCGATGCCGGTCTGCCGCACGCCGTCGAGCGCGAGGTCGAGCGTCAGCGAATCCATCCACGGATAGAGCGCCACCCCATCCGCGATCGAGTCGGCGCCGGGCAGGATGTGCGGAAAGGCGATGTCCCGGCCGTTCCGCTCCCACGGTTCCGAGTCGGGCTCGGGATAGGCGGAGGCAGGAAGCAGGAGATCCCAGCGCTTTCCCGCGAGCCGGGCCACCGAGCCTCGTGCGTTGAAGGCGCGGACCCAGTCGGGCAGCGTGGTCCGGTAGTAGCGGCTGGTGGTGAAGTGGCCACCGGCAAACCAGAAGACATCGGCGCGGGCGCGGCCGACGGGGAGAATCGCCCCGCGGTCCTTCCGCGAAACGGCCAGCGCGCGCGCCTCCGGATCCCGCGCGAGCATCCAGTCGTAGAGCGAGCTCCCCTCGAAATTCCGCGGTGAGGCCCCCGGCGCGCCCGGGGCGTCGAGGAGCGGATAGCGTGCGTCGCCCACGCCGTCGTCGTTGGTGATGATGCCGGTGCTCGCCGGCGGCCGTCCCGACAGCAGCGTGGAATGACCCGGCGCGGTCTGCGTGATGGCATGATCCTGCGTGCCGCGCGGGAAGAAGGCGCCGTCGCGCCGGAGGCGCGCGAACCCGCCGGTGAACTGCGCGCCGAACCGGTCGAAGTAGTCGGGGCGCATCTGATCCACCACCACGAGCACCACGAGCGACACCGGCCGCCGGGGCGGCATGGACCACGCGGCGGCGCCGGCCGCGACGGCGGCCACCGCCGGAATCACGAGCCGGCGAAACGGGCGGCTCTTCATGCGGCGCGCTCCGGCGTCAGTAGTCCTCCCTGCGGCCGAAGCGGATTCCAATGAGGAGCGGAAAGGTCTTCACGGCGGCATTCGACCGGAACACGAGCACGTATCTGAATTCGACGAACGGATTGATCAGCCCCATCCGGTAGGCGCCGCCGAGCCCGGCCTGAAGTCCCAGATAGGTGCGGCCGAAGGCGGGGACTTCCGGCACCCCCCGGTCCGCGATCGTGTACCACCCGCCCAGGCCGCCGAAGCCCCATCCGCGCCAGCGGGAGGTCTCGCCGGCATCGAAATCGTACTCGGCGTTCGCGGTGACGCCGGTGAAGCGGGTGCGCGGATAGATGAAGCTGCGCGTCGCGCGGCCACCGTATTCGGCGTGCGCGAGATCGAGCCGCAGCGCGACCGGGTGCTCGCCGAACTGGAGCTTGATGTTGCCGGTTTCCATCAATCCCACCCGGGCACTCTGATGAAATTGCCGGATCGGCAGCGCGGGGCCGGCGCCGACGCCTACCTCCAGCCCCTGCGCCCGGACCGGCGCGGCGGCAAGACACGAGAGAGCAACACCGGCGGCGAGACGGTACGGCCTCATGCACACTCCTTGGGCTGACGAGGGGAGCGCCAGAGGATGGCGTCCCGATATGAATATGGCAGGAGTGGTCGGAAGACGGGATGACCGGCGCGATCGCGCCCGTCAGACCTGGAACCAGAGGAAGGCGGGGTGGTCACGTCCGGTGATCGACGTGATGATGCGCTGATACAGCTTGGGCCCGTTGGCGCTGTTGGTGAGAACGACGACGGCGCGTCGCCGCCGGCGATCGGCGAGGGCGAAGTTCCGGAAGCTCCCGTTCGCGCCCCAGTGCCAGATGAGGTCGTCGTCCCCGTCGTGCTCCAGCCCCCAGCCCAGTCCCCAGGAGAGCGCACTGTTGAGGTCCACCTGACGTGTGAACATCGCCCGCCAGGTCGCGGGAGCGAGCGCCAACGGCCCGCCGCCGTCGGTGAGCATCGCGATCAGGAATCGGCTGTAGTCCCCGACTGTGGTCAGGAGGGAGCCCGCGACGTTGGGTACCATGAACTGGCCGAGGACCGGCAGCGCGGGAAAGGCCTCGCGGAGCGCCCGCTCGGCGTCGGCGTAGCGCCAGTCGGCCATCGGCAGTCCCCAGCGCTCCGCGAGCGGCTCCAGGCGGCGACCGATGCCGGCATACACCTCGAGCGCGACGCCGCGCTCGTCGTAGCCGGTGGCCATCGTCTGCTCGAAGGCGTGGCGCCAGACGCAGCTCGACGCGGTCATCCCGAGCGGATCGAGCACCTGCTCACGCATCACGTGTTCGATCGGCTTCGCCGTCACCTGCTCCACGACCCGCTGGAGGTAGAAGATTCCCTCGCCCGAGTAGGTGAAGCGGGTGCCGGGATCGACGTCGGGGACGAGGGGGCCCGGCGCCTGCCGCCAGTTGGGCAACCCCGTCGTATGGCTCAGCACCTGGCGAACGGTGATGGCGCGCACGCGCCGGTCCGTGATGTCCGGGAGCGAAGCGTAGGCGCCGAGCGGCCGGTCGAGAGCGAGCAGGCCGGCGTCGACCAGCCGGAGCACGGCCGCGGCAAATACCGGCTTGCCGAGCGAGGCCGCCTCGAACTCGGTGTCGGGCGTGACGTCGAACAGCAGCTCGCGCCGCGACTGGCCGAAGACGTAGGTGGACACTCTGGTTCCGTCCACGACGGCAAAGGCGAGGCCGGGCACGAGCCCGAGCTCCATGAGCGT
>JAICUF010000154.1 GCA_025935995.1 Gemmatimonadales bacterium | reverse complement strand
GCGTGGTGCTCACGCACACGAGCCCCGACGGGGACGAAGGCTATCCCGGCACGCTCGCCGCGAAGGTGACCTACACCCTCACCGACCGGAACGAGCTTCGCATCGACTACGAGGCGACCACCGATCGCGCGACGCCGGTCAACCTGACGCAGCACTCGTACTTCAACCTGGCCGGCTCGGGCGACATCCTGGGCCATCAGCTCATGATCGCCGCAGATTCGTTCACGCCGGTGGATTCGACCCTGATTCCGACGGGGGCGATCGCGCCGGTGGCCGGCACACCCTTCGACTTCCGGACGCCCCACGCAATCGGCGAGCGCATCGGCGCCGAGAACGAGCAGCTGCGCTTCGGCGGCGGGTACGACCACAACTTCGTCCTCACCCGGCCCGACACCGGGCTCGCGCTCGCCGCGCGGGTGAGCGATCCGGTGAGCGGCCGCACGCTCGAGATCCGGACCACGGAGCCCGGTATCCAGTTCTACTCGGGCAATTTCCTCGACGGCTCGATCACGGGAAAGCGCGGCGTCGTGTACGCGCACCGGACGGGGCTGGCGCTGGAAACCCAGCACTTCCCCGACTCACCGAACCATCCCCAATTTCCGTCCACGATCCTGAGACCAGGACAGGTCTACCGTTCCACCACGACATGGACCTTCGGAGCCGGGCCGGCGAGATAGGGCCGGCCGGGACAGTGTGACACCGACAGGGAGGCGAGCGTGGAGAAGAAGCCGGAGCGCGGCGAACGTGACCCCGAAGAGGAAGGCTCGGCGGCGAAGCCGCTGCAGCCGCCCGAGCCCGACGCCGATCGCGACCCTGAGGAAGAGGGCTCGAGCGGCCGTCCCGAGCGATAGTCGGCGGAGCACCCTCAGTCGGCGCGGATCGCCACCATCGGATCCACCCGGGCCGCACGCCGCGCCGGAAGCCAGCTGGCCATCAGCGCGGCGGCGGCGAGCACCACGATCATCGCGGCGTACGTCCACGGGTCGGTCGTCGTCACCCCGAACAGCATGCCCCGGAGGACCCGCGTGGACGCGAGCGCCGCGGCCAGGCCCAGCCCGGCCCCCACCACCGCGAGCAGCCCGCCCTCGCGAAGGATGAGGGACAGCACGCGCCGGCGGTCGGCGCCGAGCGCGATGCGGATGCCGATCTCGCGCGTCCGCTGCGCCACGGCGAAGGACATCACGCCGTAGATCCCGGTCACCGCGAGCGTCAGCGCGACGAAGGCGAAGAGGCCGAGCAGGATTGCGCTGAACCGCGCCTGCGAGCTGGCGGAGGCCACGCGCGCCGCCATCGGCTGGATGTCGTAGATCGGCGCTGCCGGCACCACCTGCCGCAGCCTGGCCACGACGCTCGGCGCGAGCACCGCGGCATCCTGCGTGGTGCGCGCGAAGATCATCATGCGGGAAATCGGGGCCTGACCGTAGGGGATGTACACGTCGGGCCGCGCCGTCGAATCGATCGTGCCGTAGCGCACGTCGCCGACGATGCCGACGACCTCGGCGCCGGTGTTGAAGCCTCCCTGATACACCGCGACCTGCTTCCCCAGCGGGTTCTCGCCGGCGAAGTACTTCCGCGCCGCCGTCTCGTTAATCACGACGACCTTGGCGGCACCGACCCGGTCGGCCGCCGTGAACCCGCGGCCGCGGAGCAGCGGAACGCGCAGGGTGCGAAACCAGCTCGGTGACACCCAGTGCACGCCGATCATGGCGTTGCCGGTGGCCGACGGCGGCCGGTCCGCGAACGTCATGATGGTGCCGTTGCAGCCGCCGCTGAGCGGCGGGCAGTCCTGCAGGGCGACGTCGGTGACGCCGGGCAGCGCGGCCAGGGCACTCTGGATCTGGTCGTAGAAGCCCGGCATGGAGTCCGGCGCCACGTCGCCCGGCGGCAGCGCGAGCCGGAGCGTCAGCACGTGCCCGGCGTCGAAGCCCGGATCCACCCGGAGCAGGTTGGCCAGACTCCGGATCATGAGCCCCGAGCCTGCCAGCAGCACCAGCGCGAGCGCGACTTCGGCGACGACCAGCGACCGCCGGCTGGCGCCGATGCCGCGTCCGCGCGCGAGCGGCGTCCCGTCCTTGAGATCGCGCGAAAGATCGGCCCGCGTGCCGCTCCACGCCGGCGCCAGCCCGAACAGAAGCCCGACCAGCAGGGTCAGCCCGAACGCGAACGCGAGGGCGCTGGCATCGAGGTGGATCATCTCGAAGCTGACCGTGCCGATGCCGCCTTCGAGTCCCTGGGCCCGGAGCGCCTCCGCCGGGTTGATCACGCTCAGGATCCGCGTCCCCGCCAGCGCGACCCCCATGCTGGCCACCCCGCCGACCAGCGCGAGCACCAGGCTCTCGGTGACGAGGAGCCGGATGAGCCGGCCGCGCGAAGCGCCGATGGCGAGCCGGACCGCGATCTCCTGCTTGCGCGCCACCGCGCGCGCCATCAGCAGATTCGCCATGTTGACGCAGGTGATGAGCAGCACCATGCCCACCGCGCCGAACAGGACGAGCAGGGAGCGCCGGAGCGCCGGCGCCACGCGGATCGCGTCGAGCGGACGGGCGTCGGCCGTCCAGCGCTCGGGCGTGGCATCGGTGGTGAGCGTGCCCTTCTCCACCGGAAAGACCTCGGCGATGCGCGCTCCCACGATGTGCGCCTCGCTCGCCGCCGCTGCCGGCGCCACGCCGGGACGAAGCCGGCCGATGAGGTCGAACTCGAGCGACCACGGCTGCACGAGATCGTCCGCCTGCCGCGCGGTCAGGTTGACCAGCGCGTCGGCCCGGCCGGAGAGACCGCGGAACCCCGGCGGGAGAACGCCGGCAATCTCCCACGACTGCCTGTTGAGGCTGAGCGTCTTCCCGACGACGGCCGGATCGGCGTTGTAGCGCCGCTGCCAGAGCGCGTCGCTGATCAGGGCGACGCGGCGCGCGCCGGGTCCGGCATCGAGGTCGGCCGGAAAGTCGTGGCCCAGACGGACGTGGACCCCGAGGGTCGGGAGATACGCGGCGGTGACCTCCTCGATGCCGACCCGCTCCGGGTCGCTCCCCGTGAGCGTCGTCTGCGAGTACTCGTGCAGCGCGATGGACGTGTAGCTCTTCGCGGCATCGTGGAAATACTGATAGCGCGGCCACGACCACGGCGCCGTCCCGTCCTGGCTGCTCGTCTGGACGACGTCCATGAGGCGGCCCGGCTCGGGAAACGGAAGCGACCGCAGCAGCAGCGCGTCGACGGCGGAATAGAGCGCGGTGTTCGCGCCGATGCCGACGGCGAGCATCAGGATCGCCGCGACGGTGAAGCCGGGACGCCGGGCGAGGCCGCGAAACGCATAGGCGATGTCGTCGGCCAGATTCCGCATTCCTTCGAGCATTTCCATCCTCCGATCCCTGCGTTCGGCCGAGTTGCCAAGGCGCCGGCGCGCATCGGCGAGCGAGCCGCCGAGGCGACGCACCGCCTCGGCGCGCGCGGCATCGGGCGCCATGCCGCGCGCCACGAGCTGATCGATCCGGGAGTCCAGGTGAAACTGAAGCTCTTCGACCATGTCGTCGCGCGCGCCGCCGGGACGGCGGATGCCAAGACGGAAGAGGCGGCGCGGGCTCGGCATGCGGTCAGGCGGGGTGGGCGGAGAGAATGCCGGTCAGCGCGCGGACATATCGCTCGAGGTTGGCGGTCTCGGTGCGGAGGTGGGCCCGGCCGGCGGGCAGCAGCGAGTAGTAGCGTGCGCGGCGGTTGTTGTCGGTGAGCCGCCACTCCGACCGGACGAGCCGGCGCTCCTCCATCCGGTGGAGCGAGTAGTAGAGCGCGCCGTCATCCACGTCGAACGAGCCGTGCGAGCGCTCCTCCAGCCAGGCGCAGATCTCGAACCCGTGCATCGGTGTCCAGGACAGGGCCTTGAGCACGAGCAGGTCCAGCGTGCCCTTGATGAGCGGCAGGGCCTCGGCCATCCTTCCCCCAGAGTTTCAGACAAGCAGATCATACGAGCCCGGCCGGGATCGCGCAATACCGTCGCGTCCGGCGGGACCGGCTGGCGGAAGGGCTGACGTGTCGGAGGGGGTGCCGCGAGAGGCGCCGACCGGAGTCGAACCGGTGATGGAGGTTTTGCAGACCTCTGCCTTACCACTTGGCTACGGCGCCGCGTGCCCAAAGATAGCCGCGACAACGAGTTCGGGAAGCCCCGCGGATCACTGGCCGGCTCGCGCCCGCTCCAGTATCTCGCGCGCCAGCCGATCCGCGGCCTCCGCCGGCGAGACGCCATCCGCCTCGGCCTGCCGCAGCACGGTGGTGGTCGTCTCCTCGATCCGGTCGATCCTCATCATCGCGTCGGCCAGGCTGCCTCCAGAGAGCTCCGTGTACCCCAGGATCACG